>CALFMN010000237.1 GCA_937879875.1 uncultured Chloroflexota bacterium
GCCAGGCGCGCCGGCGCGCCTGGCCAGCACGGCGCCAGAGCCCCAGAGGACCAGGCCGCGCTGCGGTGCCGGACGCACCGCGGGACACGGGCAGGCAAGCACCGGTGCCAGCGGCGAGCCTGCCGGCGGAAGCCGCACGGTGACCCGCCACGCCGGGGTGGGCGCACCCCCAGCGGGGCAGCAATCCGTGCGCCTTGCTACCGGCTGTCACCCATACCTGCCTATGTGAGCATCGCAATGGGGGAGAGGGGAAGGGGATTGAGGGCCGACGGCCGCCGCGCCGCGATTGCCACGATTTCGTTCGAGGCTTTGAGTTCGTGTATGCCTTGACACCAACTCGCGGTGGTGATATTAGTTAGTGTGTATTGAACACTTACTCGCGGTTCGCCGCGGGGCGGAGGCCGGCGATGGTGACAGCGATCTCACGAGCGGATGGTGCGGGCATTCCGGACGCGGCCTGCGAAGCGGGCATCGCCACCGTGCCGCTGGTCGAGGAGCGCAGCTTTCGCCAATGGCAGGTCGAGATTCCGGCCCGCTACCGCGGCGTCGGCATCGAGGATCTGACGGCCCGCATCCGCGCCGCGCGCTCGGCAATCGGCAGCCGTGCCGTGGTACTTGGCCATCACTATCAGCGCGAGGACATCATCCAGTTCGCGGACGTGCGCGGCGACTCGTTCAAGCTGGCGCAGTGGGCGGCGGAGCAGCGCGGCGTCGAGTTCATCGTCTTCTGCGGCGTGCACTTCATGGCCGAAAGCGCCGACATCCTCACCGCGCCGGAGCAGCAGGTGATCCTGCCGAACCAGGCCGCCGGCTGCTCGATGGCGGACATGGCGCAGCCGAACGACGTGCTCAAGGCCTGGGACGCACTGCAGCGCGAGGGCATTGACGGCATCGTGCCCGTGACCTACATCAACTCCGCGGCGGCGCTGAAGGCGTTCGTCGGGCGCAACGGCGGCATCGTCTGCACCTCAAGCAACGCCGGCGCCGTGATCGAGTGGGCGTTCCAGCGCGGCAAGCGCGTCTTCTTCTTCCCCGACCAGCACCTCGGCCGCAACACGGCGCTGAAGCTCGGCATCCCCGACGATGAGATGGCGCTCTGGGACTACGATTGGCCCTTCGACGATCTCGGCGGCAACCGCGTCGAGCAGTTGCGCCGCAGCCGGGTGATCTTGTGGCAGGGCCACTGCAACGTGCACGCCCGCTTCAGCGTCGAGCAGATCGCCAGGGCCCGCCGTGATTACCCCAACGTGCGCGTGGTCGTCCATCCCGAGTGCACGCGCGAGGTCGTGGCCGCGGCCGACGCCTCCGGCTCGACCGAGTTCATCGCGCGGCAGGTCGCTGAGGCGCCGGCCGGCAGCGTGCTGGCGATCGGCACCGAGATCAACCTGGTCAACCGCCTGGCGAACGAGCACCCGGACAAGACCGTCTTCTGCCTCGACCCGATCTTCTGCCCGTGCTCCACGATGTACCGCGTGCACCCCGCCTATCTCTGCTGGGTGCTCGAAGAGTTGGCCGAAGGGCGGGTGGTGAACCGCATCCATGTGGACGGCGAGACGGCGCACTGGGCGCGGATCGCGCTCGAGCGCATGCTGCAGGTGCGGTGACGCCATGCAGATGTATGACCGCATCATCGTCGGCTCCGGCGTGGCGGGACTGACGGCGGCGCTGACCGCTCGCGGGCACGGCCGCACGCTGCTGCTTGCCAAAGACCTTCTCGCAGAGTCGAACACGCGCTACGCCCAGGGCGGCATCGCCGCGGCGCTCGGCGCTGACGACTCGCCGACCCTGCATCTGGACGACACGCTCGCGGCCGGCGCCGGACTGGTAGACGAGCCGGCCGCGAGCGTGCTCACCGCCGCGGCGCCGCGGCGCATCGCGGAGCTGCTGGCGCTCGGCGTTCCCTTCGACCGCGAAGACGGCCGCCTGGCGCTCGGCCGCGAGGCAGCACACAGCGCCCGCCGCATCGTGCATGCCGGCGGCGACACCACCGGCGCCCGGCTGGAAGAGACGCTGGTCGATCGTGTGCGCGAGGCTGCGTCCGAGGTGGAAGTACGCGAGCAGACGCTGGTTACTCGCATTCTTGCCGAGCGTGGCCGCGTGGCGGGCGCGGAAGTGCTCGACGGCTGCACGGGCCGCCTGGAGCAAATCGCCGCGCCGGTGGTCATCCTCGCCACGGGCGGCGCCGGGCAGCTTTACCACTACACGACAAACCCGGCCGTCGCCACGGGCGATGGCGTGGCGCTCGCCTACCGCGCCGGGGCCGAAGTCATGGACCTGGAGTTCATCCAGTTCCATCCGACGGCGCTGCGCCTGGCCGGCGCGCCGGCGTTTCTGATCTCCGAAGCCGTACGCGGCGAGGGCGCGGTGCTGCGCGACGCCGCCGGCCGCGCCTTCATGGCCGAGTACGATGCGCGGGCCGAGCTGGCGCCGCGCGACGTGGTCGCCCGCGCGATCCACGAGGAGCTGGCACGTACCGACGCCGATTGTGTCTACCTTGACCTCACGCGCTTGCTGGTGGAGCGGGTGCGGGCACGCTTTCCCGGCATCGCTGCCGCCTGCCTCGGCTACGGCCTTGACATAACTCAGCAGCCAATACCGGTTGCCCCGGCTGCGCACTACGTGATGGGCGGCGTGCGCACGACGGCCGCGGGCGAGACGAACGTGCGCGGGCTGTTCGCCTGCGGCGAGGTCGCCTGCACCGGTGTGCACGGCGCCAACCGCCTCGCCAGCAACTCGCTGCTCGAAGGGCTCGTCTTCGGCCAGCGGGCGCTGCAACGCTCGCTGGAAGCTGCCCCGCCTGCCGCGGCTTCGGCCGATGCCGCTGCCCTGCCGCCCGCACAACAGGGCGAAGCCGGACCGCCGTCGCTGGACGAGCTGCAGCGGCTGATGTGGGATCTGGCCGGCATCGTGCGCACGGGCGAAGGGCTGGCGTACGCGTGCAGCGTGCTCGGCGCCTGGGAGCGCAGCCTGCCGCCAGCCACCGATCACGCCAGCCACGAGTTGGCGAATCTGCTGCTGGTTGCACGGTTGGTGAGCGCGGCGGCGTTGCTGCGGCGCGAGAGCCGTGGCGCCCATTTCCGCGCCGACTTCCCGCGGCCCTCGCCGGCCGGGGTGCGCCACGTTGTCCTGCGGAGAGACGCCGATGCCCGCGCCTGAACAGACCACCGCGATCTCGCTCGATCCGCGTCTCGGCGCCGCGCCCACGGCCGGCGCACTCGACCCGGCGTTGCTCGCAGACCTGGCGCGGCGTGCGCTGGAGGAAGACGGCGCCTTTCAGGACGTGACCACGGCGGCGACGGTCGAGCCGTGGCAGCGCGGCACGGGCACCGTGCTGGCCAAGGCCGAGGGCGTGCTGGCCGGTCTGCCGGCGATGGCCGCGGTTTTCGCCGTCGTCGATGCGCAGCTCGTCTTCACGCCGCTGCGTCTCGACGGAGAGCGGGTGCGCCCGGGCGACCATATCGCCACGATCGAGGGCCGCTTCGCCGCGATGCTGCGCGCCGAACGCACGGCGCTGAACCTGTTGCAGCGGCTCTCCGGCGTGGCCACGGCCACGGCGCGCGCGGTCGCGGCGGTCGAGGGGTTGCCGGTGCGCATCGTCGACACGCGCAAGACGACGCCCGGCCTGCGGGCGCTGGAGAAGTACGCCGTGCGCGCCGGCGGCGGCCACAATCACCGCTTCAACCTGGCCGACGGCGTGCTGGTCAAGGACAATCACCTCGCGGCGCTGCGGGCGCGCGGCCTCGGCATCGCCGATGCGGTGCGGCTGGCGCGGCTAAGTGCCCCGCACACATTGCGTGTTGAACTCGAAGTCACGACGCTGGCCGAGCTGGACGAGGCGCTGGCCGCCGGCGCGGAGATCATCCTGCTGGACAACATGCCGGCGGCAGAGATGGCCAAGGCTGTGCGCCGCTGCCGCGGCCGCGCGCTCACCGAAGCCTCAGGCGGCATCACGCCGGAAACGGTGCGCGCCGCGGCCGCAACCGGCGTCGATCTGATCTCGCTCGGCGCCCTGACGCACTCTGCGCCCGCGCTCGACATCAGCCTCGAACTGGCGCTGGCGGAATAAGGCGCGGTCGGGAAAACGGGCCGCGATCCGCCGATTGACGGCCCGCGGGACGGACAGGTAGGATCGCAGCAGCCAGAAAGAATCTCTGGAGGCGAACGATGGCTCGCATGCGCCGGTATCCGGCCCCCGCACTGTTGCCACCGTCCGCCACCGGCGGGTCTGCCTGACAGGCCCGAGTCGCAGGCGCCGAGCCGCGGACAGACAGTGTCTGCGGCTTTTCTGTTGCCCGCACGCCGCCTGCCGCTCGGTCTTCGGAGTGCATGATGCACGCGAAGCGTCATCGCCACGTGCTGCTCGGCTACCTCGGCCCGCAAAAGGGCCGGGTGCTGCTGCTTTGCGCGCTGCTGGCCGGCAGCATCGGCCTGCCGCTCGCCGGCCCGGAGCTCCTGCGCAGCTTCATCGATACCGCGACCGGAGGCGGCGCGACGGGCACGCTCTCGCTGCTCGCCGTGCTCTACATCGCCACGGCGCTCGCCGGTCAGGCGGTCGCGGTCGCCGCAGCCTATCTCAGCGAGCAAGTGGGCTGGATCGCCACCAACCTGCTGCGCGGCGACCTGGCCGCGCACTGCCTGCGGCTCGACCTCGCCTTTCACAACGCGCACACGCCGGGCGAGCTGATCGAGCGCATCGACGGCGACATCACCGCGCTGGCGCTGTTCTTCTCGCGCTTCGTCACCGGCGTGATCGGCGCCGGCCTGCTGACGCTGAGCATGATTGTGTTGATGTGCCGCGAGGATCTGCGCGTAGGCGGGGCGTTCGCCGCCTTCACGCTCGTCGCCCTGCTCGTGCTGGAGCGCTGCCGCAGCCTGGCAGTGCCGCGCCTGGCCGAAGAGCGGCAGGCCAGCGCCGAGCTGTTCGGCTTCGTCGAGGAACGCCTCTCCGGCGCCGACGACATCCGCGCCAACGGCGCCGGCAACTACGTGATGCAACGTTACCACCGCGTGGCCGGCAACCACTTTCGCCGCAAGCGCACCGCCTGGACCGCCAACGCCAGCGTGCCGATCGCTGGCCAGGCCTTGTTCGCAGTCGCCTATCTGCTCGTGCTGGCGCTCGGCGCGGCGCTCTATCAGCGGCGCGAGGTCACGCTTGGCACGGTCTATCTCTTCTTTCAGTACACGCGCATGCTGCGCCCGCCGCTGCTGCAGATCACCGAGCAGATGAAGGAGTTCCAGAAGGCCACCGCCGCCATCGGCCGCGTGCGCGAGCTGCTTGCGTTTGAGCCCGCGATCCGCGATGGCCGCGATGTAGCGCTGCCCGGCGGCGCGCTCTGCCTCGAGTTCGAGCACGTCACCTTCGCCTACGGCGACGATGCCGGTGCGCCGGCCCTGACCGATCTCTCGTTCCGGCTGGAGCCGGGGCAGGTGCTTGGCCTGCTGGGCCGCAGCGGCAGCGGCAAAAGCACACTGGCCCGGCTGCTGTTCCGCCTGTACGAGCCGGGCTGCGGCGCGATCCGGCTCGGCGGCGTCGATCTCCGCGAGACGCGGCTGGCGGACCTGCGCCGGCGCGTGGCCGTGGTGACGCAGGACGTGCAGCTCTTCCAGGCGACCGTGCGCGACAACCTGAGCTTCTTCGACCGCTCGATCGGCGATAAGCAGTTGCTGGATGCGATCGCCGCGCTCGGGCTGGAGGAATGGCTTCGCCAGCTCCCTGCAGGTCTGGACACGGAACTGCACTCGCACGGCGGCGGACTTTCGGCCGGCGAAGCGCAGCTACTCGCCTTCGCGCGGGTGTTTCTCACCGATCCGGGGCTGGTGATTCTGGATGAAGCCTCGTCGCGGCTCGACCCGCTCACGGAGCGGCTGATCGAGCGCGCCGTGGATCGCCTGCTCGCCGGCCGCACCGGCATCGTAATCGCGCATCGCCTGGCGACGGTGCGGCGCGCCGACCGCATCGTGATCCTCGACGGGGGTCGCATCGACGAGCACGGCGACCGTGCCGCGCTGGCCGCGGACCGACACTCGCGCTTCGCCCGCCTGCTGCGTACGAGCATGCAGGAGGTGCTGGCGTGAAAACCTGGCGGCTGGCCCTGCGGCTCGCGGGCTACCGCCCCTGGCTGTTCGCGGCTGCGTTCGCCTGCTGGGTCGGCTACTACGCCTTCCCGCTGCTCACCGGCCTGGCGCTGCGTGCCGTCTTCGACGCACTGGCGAACGGGCAGCCGGCCGGCCTTTCGGTCTGGTCGGCGCTGGCGCTGCTGCTGGGCCTCGAACTGGGGCGCGTCGGCGTCTTCAGCGCCGCGGTCTGGCTGTGGAACACCTTCTGGCTCATGGCCGAGGTATTGCTGCGCCACAACCTGCTCGACTGGATCGTGCGGGCGCCGGGTGCGAGGGCGCTGCCCGAATCGCCCGGCGAGGCGGTGAGCCGTTTCCGCGACGACGTGGAGGAGTTCATCGTCTTCATCGACACCTGGCTGGACCTGGCCGGGCAGGGGTTGTTCACGCTGATCGCGGTGGCGATCATGGCACGCATCGACGCGCTGGTCACGGCCGTGGTGATCGTGCCGGTGGTGTTCACGATCTTCCTGACGCGGGCCGTCAGCCATCGCATCAAGCGCTACCGCCGGGCCAGCCGCGAGAGCACCGGCCAGGTCACGGGCTTCATCGGCGAGATCTTCGGCGCCGTGCAGGCGATTCAAGTCGCCTCGGCCGAGCAGCCGGTGCTGCGCCGCTTCCGCGAGCTGAGCGAGGCGCGCCGCGCCGCGGCCGTGAAGGATCGGCTCTATCTGGAGATGCTGAACGCGATCAACCTCAACACGGTGAACGTCGGCACCGGCGTGATCCTGCTGCTGGCGGCGCGCTCGATGCGCACCGGCGCCTTCACGGTGGGCGACTTCTCGCTCTTCGTCACCTATCTGGCCGACGCGACCGGCCTGCCGCGCTGGATCGGCTGGCTGATCGCGCGGCATCGCCAGGCGGGCGTCTCGATCGAGCGCATGGAGCGGCTGCTCGACGGCGCTCCGGACGCGGCGCTGGTGGAGCATCAGCCGCTCTACCTCGGCGAGCGCCTGCCCGACGTGCCGGCCGTGCGGCGCGAGCCCGCCGACCATCTTCAACTGCTGGAGTTGCGTGGCCTGACCGCGCGCTATGCGGCGAGCGGACGCGGCATTGCCGGCGTCGATCTGCGCATCGAGCGCGGCTCGTTCACGGTGATCACCGGCCGCGTCGGCGCCGGCAAGACGACGCTGCTGCGGGCGCTGCTGGGGCTGACGGTGCGCAGCGCCGGCGAGATACGCTGGAACGGCCGTGCGGTTGACGACCCGGCCGCGTTCTTCGTGCCGCCGCGCTGCGCCTACACGCCGCAGGCGCCGCGCCTGTTCAGCGAGACGCTGCGCGACAACGTGCTGCTGGGCGTGCCGGAGGGTTCGGCTGATCTAGAGCAGGCGCTGCGGCTGAGCGTGCTGCACGCCGACGTGCGCGCGATGGAGTTTGGCCTGGATACGGAGATCGGCCCGCGCGGCGTGCGGCTGTCCGGCGGGCAGTTGCAGCGCACGGCCGCGGCGCGCATGTTCGTGCGCCGGCCGGAGCTGCTCGTGTTCGACGATCTCTCCAGCGCGCTGGATGTGGAAACGGAGGCCGTCCTCTGGCAGCGCGTCTTCGAGCAGCGCGAGGCCACCTGCCTGGTGGTCTCGCACCGCCGCGCCGCGCTCAGCCGCGCCGACTGCATCGTCGTGCTCAGAGACGGCCGTGTGGAGGCGCGGGGCACGCTGGCGGAGCTGCTGGCGACATCCGACGAAATGAACCGACTCTGGCAGGATGAGCTGGCCGGCGCGGCAGCGGACTGAGCGGCCGCGCCCCCGCTCAGCGACCCGTCGCCGGAGGGCAGGAGCCGCGGCCCGACTGGGGCCGGGCCGCGGCCTCTGCCCAGCGCTGCAGCCGTTCGCCCAGCCGCACCAGCCGCGCGCCGAGCCAGCGCCCGGCCGCGTGCCGCCGCGCGATGCGCACCTGCGACTGCCAGAGCAGCCATTCGAAGCGGGCGCTCTCGGCCGCGCTGGGCGGCAGGTGCTGCAGGCGGTACTGTTCGAGGTAGGCGTAAACATGGTGATCGAGCGGCGACATGTGAGCCTCCTGAGGAACCGGGACGGGGGTGCAAGCCGGGGAGGGGAGGTCAACGCTGATAGCTAATTTTAGCACACCCGTTCGCGGTGCAGCTCGATCGCTTCTGTCGACTTGCCCGCAGATTGGATCGCCGGAGTTCACAGGCGGCGTCCCGTCTCGCGGAGGCGCGTCGCCCGGTGCACAATGGCCGTGACAATGCCGAGCGCGGCGGGGAGGTGATCGCGATGGCCGTGGCAGGCTTTGACCACGTCGCGATTCCGGCGGAACGGTTCGAGGAGATGATCGCCTTCTACCGGCGTCTCGGTTTCACGGTCGTGGGCGAAGCTGAGTGGCGCGCCGGCGCTGCGCCGCTCGTCTCGGTGCAGTTCGGCGCCAACAAGATCAACCTGCACCCGCCGGCGCTGTGGCAGCGCACGTCGTTTACCTTGCGCGGGCCGGCGGCGCGGCCCGGCTGCGGCGACTTCTGCTTCGTCTGGGACGGCGACGTCGCGGGCATCACGGCGCTGCTGCAAGCGGCCGGCGCCCCGATTGAGGTCGGGCCGGTCTCGCGCCAGGGTGGGCGCGACGGCGGCAGGGCCGCCGGCACCAGCGTCTACTGCCGCGATCCGGACCACAACCTGCTGGAGTTCATCGTCTACCCCGCGCCCGGCGGCCAAACGTGATGCTATTGCCGCGTGAACCGTCGTTGTGCATGGGACCGCTCCTGAACCGCCCGTTGCGGCGCCAGATTGTAGGGGCGCACGGCGTGCGCCCGTCGCGGCTGCGCCGCGACCAGCAGCGCGCCGATCGACGAACAACGCAAGCCAGACTGCCGAATGGAGGCCGCCAACATGGACTGGAAAGACTCACCCGAGCAGGCGGCGTTTCGCGCCGAGGTGCAGCAGCTCGTCCGTACGCGGCTGCCCGCGCGCTACCGCGAGCTGGCCGCCGCCGGCGAGGTCGAAGGTCGCGCCTGGGAGTTCGACCGCAAGTCGCCTGACCCCGCGGTTCGGCAGGCGGCGATCGACTGGCACCACGCCCTCGGCGAGCGCGGCTGGGTAGCGCCGCACTGGCCCAAAGAGTACGGCGGCGCGAGCCTGACGCCGATGGAACAGTTTATCCTCAACCAGGAGATCGCGCGCGCCGGCGCCCCGCACGTCGGCGGCTCCGGCGTCTCGCTGCTGGGGCCGACGCTGATCGTGCACGGCACCGAAGAGCAGCGCAAAAAGTACCTGCCGCCGATCCTCGCCGGCGAAGTCACCTGGGCGCAGGGCTATTCCGAGCCGGGCAGCGGCTCGGATCTGGCCAGCTTGCAAACACGCGCCGTGCGCGACGGCGACGACTTTGTCGTCAATGGCCAGAAGATCTGGACCTCGGCCGCGCACACCGCCGACGCGCTGTTCGCCCTCGTCCGCACCGACCCCGACGCGCCCAAGCACCGCGGCATTACGTTTCTGCTGATCGACGACATCAAGACGCCCGGCATCACCGTGCGGCCGCTGGTCGATATGAGCGAGGGCCACTACTTCAACGAGGTCTTCTTCGACGACGTGCGCGTGCCGGCGGGCAACGTCGTGGGCGAGGTCAACCGCGGCTGGTACGTTGGGATGACGCTGCTCGACTTCGAGCGCAGCAATATCGGCGGCGCGGTGGCCGCGCGGCGCACGCTGATGCGTCTGCTCGACCATCTGCGGGCCGACGAGTCGCTGAGCGAGCGCACGCGTTCCAGCCGGCTGCGGCAGGAGCTGGCCCAGCGCTACATCGAGACGGAAGTGATGTTCCAGCAGTCGTTCCGCATCGTCTCGATGCAAGCGCGCGGCCTGGTGCCCAACCACGAAGCGTCGATGGCGAAGCTGTTCAACTCGGAGCTGTCGCAGCGGCTGGCCGAGACGGCGATGGAATGCCTGGGCCTCAAAGGGGGCGTGGTGCGCGGCCGCCCGGAGGGCACGTTCGCGCGCGGCTACCTCGGCGCCGTGCCGGCCACGATCCGCGGCGGCACCTCCGAGGTACAGCGCAACGTGATCGCCACCCGCGGTCTCGGGCTGCCGCGGGCGTAGGGTACAGGGTCAGAGGTGGGCCACGTCAGCCCGCATCGCGCAGCAGCATCTCCGCCACGCGCCGGCCGAGCGCGAGGCTGTAGTTCTGGCCGCGGTCCTGCGGGTAGACGTGCGCCATCGTGGCAAGGTAAACGCCTGGCAGCGGCGTGCGTATGGGCGGCAAGCGGCGCAGATAGCCCGCCGTGACGATCGGTTGGGCGAAAGGCGCGCGGAACAGCCAGCGCTGCTGCACCCAGACCGGATCGAAGGCCGGATTCAGGCGACGGATCGCGGGCAGGAACGTCTCGAACAGCTCGGCCTCGCTCAGGCGCAGCAGCGGATGGCCGGGCGGCAGATAATTGCCGAGATAGACGAGGCGCCGGCCGCCGTAATCCTCGGCCGGCATGAAATTGGTGTGCTCGACGAGGACCAAAAACGGAAAGTCCGGATCGCCGACCGAGATCCAGTACGAATCGGTGAGCCGGCGGTCGAGCGCCAGGATCAGCACCTGCGCGTCGAAGAAGTCGGGGCCGGGGTAGCGCTGTCGCCAGGGCTGCGGCAGATCCGCGGCCATGCGCTCGAACACGCGCTGTGGGACCGTCGCGATCACGCGCTCGAAGTTGTAGCTGCCGGCGCCGGTCTCAACGCGCACGCCGCCCGCGTGACTGCGAATACGCTGCGCCTTCGCGCCCAATACGATCTCGCCACCCAGCGCCTGCACGCGTTCGCCCAGTGCGTCGTAGAGCTGCTGAAAGCCGCCGCGCAGATAGCCCAGCGCGAGCGAGCGTTCATGAAAGCGGCTCCAGAGCCAGCCCATCGCGATCTCATTGGCGCGGTCGCCGAACTTGCCTTGGAGCACGGGCTCGATCAGCGCCGCGTAGGCGCGCGGCCCGGCCACGCGCCGGCTCCAGCCAGCCGCCGTTCTGCCCGCGAACGGCCGCTCGCCCGGCGTCAACTTGAGCGCGGCCAGCATCAGGCCGAAGCGCACGCGGTCTGCAAACGGGATCGCATCGAAGCGCAAGATGCCGCTCAGCGACATGGGATAGACGCGGCCGTCGCGCAGACTCGCCGTGATCGGCCGCTGCCAGACCAGCCGCTCGCCCAGGCCAAGCTGCCGTGTCGTCTGGATGATCGTGCGGTCGGTACGAAAGATGTGATGGTAGAACTTCTCCAGCGTCGCGGTTGAGTCCTCGCCGGGACGAAAGCCGGCGGCCAGCCCGCCCAGTTCCCGCTCGCGTTCGAGCACGACGACGCGCCGGCCGGCCTGCGCCAGCCGCCACGCCGCGCCGAGACCCAGCGCCCCGCCGCCGATGACCCCGATCGCCCGTTGCTCTCCCGCCATTCACGAAGCCTCTGCGCGCCCGCCGTCGCGGCGTACGCCTCCTCAGTGTAGATGCGAGACGGCGGTCGCTACAGTCCGGCGGTGTGGCCTGCTCTGAGCGTCTCCCGGGCGGCGCCGGCGTTGCGGGGCACCTAACCCTGACTTCCCTGGCGGGAAGTCTGTCCCTTCCCGAGACGGTAAGGGACTCCTGGAGCGTTCCCAGCGGCACCGGACGGCGGCGGGGCTCGGGTGTCCTTGCGGGATCAGCGGCGTGATGGTCTCCTGTACGCGCGCACGTCCTCGAACCGTCCCTTTCCCGTCTCGGGAAGGGACAGCTTTGCCTTCAGGCAAAGCAGGGTTAGGTGCCCCGCGCGGCCGCGGGTGCCGCTCTCCGCAAAGACGCGGCGCCTCACAGCTCAATCGTCATGCCGTCTTCGGCAACGGGGGCGGCGGCGGCGGACAGATGACGCTGCATCTCCGCGCCGATGTGCACTAACACCAGCCGCCGGCAGGAAAGGCGATCGCGCTGGGCCATGAGTTGGGCGTGGCTCAGCATCGTGCGTTGCGGCAAGGCGAAGGTGCATGTCTGGCAAATGAACAGATCGGCGTCCGTACAGAGCGGCAGGATCGCCTCAGTCCAGGCCGTGTCGCCGGAGCAGGCAAGCGTGCGTCCGGCCAGCGTCAGACGCAGCATCAGCGCCTCGGGCGTGTGGACGGCGGCGAACGGCTCGATGCGCAGCGCACCGGCGCTCACGGTCACGCCGGCGACGAGATCGATAAAGCGCAGCAGCCTGGCGGACCGCGCCGTGGCCAGCGCCTCCGGCCAGCGGAACAGCGTCATGGCCTCGCGCAGCCACTGTTCGGTGCCGGCAGGACCGGCGATCGTCAGCGGCCGCGCACGCGGCGGGCGCGCGGCGTCGCCCTCCCGGTTGGCGATCATTTCGAGCACGAACAAGGGCAGGCCGCCCGCGTGGTCGCCGTGAAAGTGGCTGAGCAACACGCCGTCGATCGTGTCCGGATCGATGCCCGCCCGTTGCAGCGCGACGAGCGTAGTGGCGCCGCAGTCCACCAGGAAACGGCCGTGTGCGCCCGCGTCCAGCATGATCGCGCTTTGCAGGCGGCCGCCGCTGGCGAACGGATCGCCGGTCCCGAGAAAGGTCACGCGCAGCCCGGTGTCGTGTTGCGCAGCTTCACTCATCGCCACAGTCTGGCACAGGCTGCGACCGAGGGCGATGCGCCGACGTGGTCGGCAGAAATCGTCCGCCATCTGTCGTTGCCGCCAGCGCGCGGGGCGGCGAAACTGAACGCGTGATCGGAACGCGAACAGTCGTGATTCTCGGCTATCCCGGCGTGCAGGTGTTCGAGGTGGCCGGGCCGTAGGAGGCGTGCGCCTTCGTCTGGCGGTTCGAAGGCGCAGGGCGCGATGCCGCCCTGCGATGTGCAGGTGGCTGCCGCCGCGTTCAGTCGCGCTCACGCAGCGCGTGAGCAGGGAGAGAAGCAGGTTATGGAGATCGCAATCGTTCTGTTCGATGGCATCACGGCGCTGGACGCGATCGGCCCCTACGAGATCCTGTCGCGGCTGCCCGGCGCCGAAGTCAAGTTTGCCGGCAAGCAACGCGGCGTCGTGCGTACGGATAACAAGAGCCTCGGACTGAGCGTGGACTACACGCTTGAGGAGATCGCCGCGCCCGAGATTCTGCTCGTGCCCGGCGGCTTCGGCACGCGGTCGCTGATGAACGATACGCGGCTGCTGGAGTGGATCCGCGGCGTGCATCGCACCACGCGCTGGACCACATCGGTCTGCACGGGCGCCTTGCTGCTTGCCGCCGCGGAATTGCTGGAGGGGCTGGAGGCCACGACGCACTGGCTGGAGCGCGAGACGCTGGCGCGATACGGCGCCCGTCCGGTGGCGCGGCGCGTGGTGCAGCAAGGCAAGATCGTGACCGCCGCGGGCGTCTCCGCCGGCATCGACATGGCGCTGACGCTGGCCGCCGAGATCGCCGGCGCGGACGTGGCGCAGGCGCTGCAGCTCGGCATTGAGTACGACCCGCAGCCGCCCTTCGCCGCCGGCTCGCCGGAGAAGGCGCCGGCAGCGATCGTGGCGGCGGCGCGGTCGCGGGCGGCGGCGCGCGCGGCGCAGTTTCCGCTCGGCGTCTAAAAGGTCTCCGACGGTTGGCCGCGGTCAGCTCAGCCTCCGGCCCACGACAACCCGGTCGCGCCCTTGCTCCTTCGCCTGGTCGAGCGCGGCGTCGGCGGCGCGCAACAGATCGTCGCCGGTTTGCCCGTGGTCGGGAAAGACGGCCACGCCCATCGAAACTGTGACGGTCCCAAGCGGTTGACCCCGGTGGGTCAGCTCCAGCGCCTTGATGCGTTCGCGCAGGTAGTCGGCGCGGCCCAGGGCGCCATCGAGCGAAGCGTCGGGCAAGATCAGGGCGATCTCCTCGCCGCCGTAACGGCAGGCGATGTCTTCGGCGCGGATATGACCCACCAGAAAGCTGCTCACCTCCTGCAGCAGCGTATCGCCCGCGGCGTGGCCGAAGGTGTCGTTGAAGCGCTTGAAATGATCCACGTCGAGCATGATCACGCCGAGCGAGGCATAGCGCCGCTCGGCGCGCCGGATCTCGCGATCGAGCGTCTCTTCCATGTAGCGCCGGTTATAGAGGCCCGTGAGGGGATCGCGCACCGCCTGAATCCTCAACTTTTCGCGCAGCCGCAGGTTGGCCAGCGCCAGAGCGATGCGCTCGGCCACGGACTGTGCGACCTGCTGCACGGCCTCCAGCGCACCGCGCTCCGCGGCAGCCGGGTCGGCTGCCAGCTCCGTGCAATCGAGACAGAGCACGCCCAGCGTCTCGCGCTGGGCGCGCAGGGGCAGGCACACGAGCACGCCTGCCTCGCCGGCGTGCGGGCAGCGCCAGCCGGACGCACCGCCCGTCGTATGCGGCCGCGAAGGCCGGAACCAGTGCCGCATCCGCTCCCCACACCACCGCCCGCTCGGCAAAGCCGCCCGCGCCGTCCAGAATATACAGGGCGCCGGGAGTATGGCGAAAGAGCGCGGCCCAATGCCTCGACGAGCGCCGCGTACATGGCCTGCTCGCTCTCACAGCGTTGCAGCGTCTCGCCCAACTCGCTCAGCCGCGCCAACTCTTCGCGCCGGCGCTCCAGCTCGGCGACCCAGAGCGTGAGCTGCTCGTTCGCTTCTTGCAGCATCGCCGAGGTCCGGTGGCGCTCGGTCGCGTCCGTGAGCAGCGCCACGGCGCCACCGAACGCGCCGTCGGCATTCAGCAACGGCGTGGCGTTGACCGAGAGAATGCGCTGCTCCCATCCTCGCGCTCGACCAGGAACTCCACGTTATGAACCGGTGCGCCGCTGCGCTTCACGCGCACAAATGGATACTCTTCGTCGGGAAACGGTGCGCCGTCCAGGGTCAGCCGTCGCCACGGCGGCACCTGGAAGGGCAGACCGAGGATGGCGCCGCGTTTCAGACCAGGCAGACGTTCTGCCGCGGCGTTCGCCTGCACGAAGCGGCCTTCCGCATCGAAGACAAGCATGCCGTCGGCCATTGTCTCAATCAGCCCGGCGAAATGCTGCTCGCGCGCGGCCGGTTCCTCGGTGCGATTGCCGGCGCGTTGCTGCGGCTCCCGGCGGGTATGGCGCACCGTGGCATCCGTCTCGGCGGGCGCGGTTACATCGGTCAGCGAGGTTACCGCGCCGACCAACGTGTTCTGCGTGTCATAGAGCGGCGCGACACTGACCCGCGCGGTCAGCCGTTGCCCATCCACATGCTCGAAGACCAGCTCCGCCTCGGTACTGGACAGGCCCGCGGTCAGAATCCGCTGCAACGGCGCCAGCGCCTCGGCCCTCGGCACGCCGTCCACACTGACAACGCTGGGCAGTTCACGCCGCTGGCCGGCGCCCGCCAGTGTCTCGGCAGACATGCCCAGAATCCGCTCGGCTGCCGAGTTGGCGAAGACGATGCGCCGATGCACATCGCGTACCACCAGACCGCACGCGGCGCCCTCGCAGGCCCGCACAAGCAAGGCCGCCAGCCGCGGGTCGCTGAGGCGCGCGCGTCGCGGACTCACTGCCACATCGATTTCGGCGCCTCGCATGGGGTCTCCTCGCCAGGGTACCTGCAAGCCGGTGCCGCCAGGGGCGCCCGCGGCGCCGGCGGCATAGATGCAGGGTCCAGCCCTCATCAGCAGTGTCGGGCGAAGAGCACCGCGCCTGAAGCCGTCATGCGTCGGTTCGCCGTGAATCAGCGCCGGATGCAGATCGATAGCTGGAGGCGGTGCGGGGCGCCTAACCCTGCTTTGCCTGACGGCAAAGCTGTCCCTTCCCGACACAGGAAGGGTGGGGGTCGAGGACACCCGATCGGGTGGGAGACGAACCCTCGCCTGTCCCACATGGACACCCAGTCCACGCCGCCGTCGCTTGGTGGTTGGAACGCTCCAGGAGTCCCTTTCCCGGCTCGGGAAGGGACAGACCTCGCTTGCGGCGTCAGGGTTAGGTGCCCCGTCCGCCCACCACGCTCCGTCGCTCAGTCCGCCTCGCGCAGCACCGAGCCGGGCGAGCCGGCGGTGAACAGCCGCGCCGCCAGCGCGATGCTGAACGCGACGATCACGGCCAGCGCACCGAGTGCGACGCCGAGCACGGCCCAGTTCGTCACGAGCACGAAGGGCGGCTGTACCTTTTCGCCCGTCTCGGTGACGCTGAGGAAGGAAAGCATCAGCCGGCTCACGCCCAGCCCGAGGGCTACGCCGATCGCCGCGCCCACGGCCGAGACGATGGCGAACTCGAAGACCAGCAGCCCGAAGACGCGGCGCCGGCCCAGGCCGAGCGTCGTCATCACCGCGAACTCCAGCCGGCGCCGGCGCAGCGAGTTGAACAGGGTGACGAGAAACGCGCCCGCAACCAGCGCCAGCGCGGCGACGAACGAGAGGAATAACACGCCGCTGCCGCTGGCGACGAGCAACGGATCGGCGCCGTTCAGCGTCAGCAGATGGGCGCGATCGATCAGGGCATTGAGCTGGTACGGCGAGTTTTGCAGCGTCCGCACGATCGCGGCGCGGTCGGCCCCCGGTGCGGCTTGCAGCCAGACCTCGTTGACCGCGGCCTGCGGCGAGTCGGTGATGCGGTTCAGCCACTCGATCAGGTGGGCGCGGTTCAGCAGCACGTACGGCGCACGTCGCGGGTCCAGCGTCGGGAAGAGATCCACGATCGCCTCAATGCGGATCGGCACGAGATGATCCGCCACCGCGAGCGAGCTAAGGCCGCCGACCCTGAGGCCGGTATCGCGGGCGAAGTCCTTTGAGACAACGGCCGGCAGCGGCACGTTCGGATCAGAGACGTAAAAGCCGCGCACGCCGACGCTGTCGGTGCCGGTGGGGAAGCTGAAGCGTAGCGCACGCAGGCCGCCGTG
Organism: uncultured Chloroflexota bacterium; assembly: GCA_937879875.1. Classification (GTDB taxonomy): domain Bacteria; phylum Chloroflexota; class Dehalococcoidia; order CAUJGQ01; family CAUJGQ01; genus CALFMN01. Next base: position 16,874 of record CALFMN010000237.1, read on the forward strand.
GTGCTGGTCGCTCGTGACGGCCGCCTCGTCCTGCTCACCGGCATTGGTCAGCGCCGGGCGCCAGTCTGTTGACTGTTCGAAGTCTTCGACGACCTGCGACGTGCCATCGGGCTGCGCCACGCTGAAGTCGTCGAAGTAGACCGGCTCCGGCTTCCCCTGGAGCTGGCTGCCCGGCTCGGTCATCACGATCGCGACCAGGCTGGCGGGGAAGGCCGGCGCGCTGCCGACGTTGCTCAGCTTGCCGGTGAGCTGCTGCCAGCCGGTGAAATCGAGCGTGCCGAGCTGGAAGAGCTGATACTCGCCGTTGGCGTCGCGCAGCCGCGCCCAGACGGTGGTGTTGGGCTGGGGCGATTGCATCTTCGCCCAAAGGCTGAAGCTTACGGGCTGGCCGGGCAGCGGCTTGCCGATCTGCGCGGTCGGCTTACCCAGTTGCCCGGCGATCGCGTCGAGCGACTCGCCGGCGAGGCCGTTGCGGAACCAGAGCATCTGGCGGGCGGCGTCCGGGTCGAAGGCTAGCAGTTGCAGCGGCACGCGGCCGGCGCCGGCCGTGCCCAACTCCACATCGAGGCGCGTGACGCCGCTCGCCTGCGCGACGCCGGGGATCTGACCGAAGCGTGCATCGACCGTGGCCGGCTGATCGCGCCCGGTGCCGGCGGGCAGCGCCCCGCGCAGGTCGGTGCCGGCCTGATACAGGACGCGCTCGCGGAAGCTGCGTGTGGTCGTGTCGCTGTAGCTCGCGGCGAAGGCGCCGACGGCCACGCCCATCATCAGCAGCAGGCCGAGGCGGGTATACTGCCCCGGGTTGCGGGTGAGCTGGCGCAGGCCGGAGACGACGGTGACGCCGGAGGCCGCGGCCGAGAGCCGCGCCGCCAGCCGCAGCGCCGGCGGATAGACGCGCAGCGCCAGCGCCGCGATCGCCAGCGTGAGCAGCGCCGGCGAGAGCAGCAACAGCGGGTCGGACGAAAGACCGCCAGCGCCGCCGGTCTTGAAGACGGCGCCACGCTGGTTCAGCTCCCACAGCAGCATGCCGCAGACGGCGACCAGTGCCAGGTCGAGGTAGTAGCGCTGCACCAGCGCCGGACGCGGCCGGCCCGCCGTGCGCCGCATCAGCGGCCCGCCGAACAGCGCGCCGATCGCGGCCGGCACGAGCAGCGCGAGCACGGCCAGCAGCGCGCCCAGCGCGGCGAGGGCAAAGGCCAGCACATCGACGTGCGCGGGGATCAGGCTGCCGCCGGTCACATCGTGGAAGGCGGGCGTGAGGCCCATGAGCCGTGTCACCAGCACCGCCAGGAACGGCGCGGCGACGGCGCAGGGCACAGCCAGCACCAGCCCTTCGGCCAGCGTCACGCCCAGCAGTTGCGCAGGGCTGGCGCCGCGGCTGCGCAGCAGCGCCGTCTCCGGCGCCTGGCGCTCGACGATCATCGCGCCGACGATCACGACGTAGAACAGCGCGATGCCGGCGATCTGCAGCAGCAGGATCACCAGCGTCGTCTGGTTGTACGAATACTGCGTGGCGAAGCTGTTGAGCGCGTCGGGCAGCGGGCTGAAGCCGAGGAAGCCCGCATTCAAGACTTCGTCGCGCAGTTCATCGACCTCGTTGATCGCGCGTTGGTAGGTGTCGCGCGTGAGTTTCGTCGGCACGGCGTCGGTGAGCCACTGCTGGCTTACCCAGTATTCGGGGAAGAGCGCACTCATCGCGCCCTGCATCGTGCCCATCGGCACGAAGGCCGGGATCTGCGGTCCCTGCTGCACGATCGGCGCGCGGCCGGCGAAGTAGCTGCTCGCGCCGTCGGCCCAGAGCGGATCGTCCGGATTGGACGGCGCGACCAGCGCGGTTATCATGGCGGGCACGGAGAGCTGCACGGTGGTGTGCGGCGTGCAGGGCGGGTCGGGCGGCTGGTCCATGCGCGGCGGGTGGCGCTCGCAGTCGTCGAAGGTGTCGCCCAGCAGCACATGGTCGCCGACGTGCAGGTTCGCGTAGCCGGCGGCGCTGGCGGAGACGGCGATTTGCAATTCGGGCGGAGGGCTGCCGGCGGGCGGCGCGGCCACGGCGTGCGGCAGGGCGCCGTCCGTGACCTTGACGTGTTGCTCGAAGCCGTCGACTGCCTGCACGAAGAGGACCGTGCGGCTCTCGCCCTGCTGCAGCGGCTGGCCCGGCTGGCCGAGCGTCAGACCGGGCGTCTTGAAGTAGCGGGCGATCGCTTTGCTGAACGAGCCGGTGCGCTGCTGCACGCGCTTGCCAACCGCGTCCTGCACGGCGCGGGCGTCGCCGGTGCCGAGGGGAAAGCCCTGCTCGTAGGTCGTGATCTGCGTGGTGGGCGGCACGCCGAGGCGGTGCGAGACGGCGAAGGCGATGCCCGTATCGGCCATGGCGCGGGCGTAGATTGGCGCGGTGGCGAGCAGCGTGGCCGCGACGAGCACGCCGAGCAGCAGCGCGGCCAGCAGCCGCAGGTTGGCGCGCATGCGCTGATAGAGAAGAAGAAGCGCCGTGCCCACCGCCGCCCTCGCCCGGCATCACCCTGCGCCGCCAGCATTGGCCGAAGCGGCCTCGGCAGTCAACCAGACGACGATCGAGGCGAGGCCGCAGCAGTACGGATTAATCTCGGTACGCTCGGCCGCGCGGCAGAATGCGGAGGACAATAAGCTGCTGTACGTCGGGGTCCACGACAAATCGAGCGTCAAAGACCAAGCTTGCGCCTCACCTCTCCAAGCGGCCGAGCATCGCCGCGTGCGAGGGCAGCATTGGCCTCAGCGACCGCCGCGCGCTCGTCCGGTGTCTCCTCTTCGTCGTCGAGGGTCGCGTTCGCCAGATCGAAGGGCAGCGACCGTTCGCCGTTGCGGGCGAGCGACGCCAACATGCGTTCTGCCCGGGCACGGCGCTGTCGGGCAGTTCATCGATTAATTGATGCAGTCGCTCTTTCGAGACCATTGGCGGAAGGCTCCTCACGAACGGTCCGCGATCATCCTCAGTCATCTGCGGCAGCAGCACCAGCGCTGGCAGCATTGGGCGACGCAGGCGCGGGGGCAACCGGGCGGAGAGTTGTGCAGCGAAATAATTGAGTAACGGCTTGATCGCCTTGTCCAGAGGTGGTACGCTGTTGAACAATGGTTCTTGGCGCTCATGTCTGCGCCCACTCTCAGGACGAGTTCACATGACGGACGCTACCGGCGACCCCATACTCTCCGATGCTCCACAGCCGCGGCCAGTAACGCCAGCTCCAACACAGCCTGCGCCCCTGCCTCCGCCCGGCCAGTCCACCTATATGGAGAAGGCCGGTAAGATCGGCGGGGCTGAGCCCCTAAGCAGGTAGCCCAGGTTAAGGTGCACCTTTTCTGATGTCCGGTCAGCGACCCACATCCACGCCTGTGAGCCTTAGTATTACAGTGACCGTTTCCTGGTAGCCTGAGGAGAGGAGGCGTCTCAG
>CALFMN010000238.1 GCA_937879875.1 uncultured Chloroflexota bacterium
TCGGAGATGTGTATAAGAGACAGCCGCCGCCCCCCCCGCCGCCCGGCAGCGGCGGTGCGGCAGCCACGCCGGTTCCCAGCGCTGCACAATCTGCCATTTGGTCTGTGACATACCCAACATATCTGCCGATCGTCGGCCGGCCAGCGAACGAAGACGACGTCGATGACTATTATCTCAAGGGCGACAAAGACTTCCACGCCGTCGACGACCCGACGCTGCGGCGCTGGGCGATCAAGATCGCCCGTAACGGCGGGGTCTTCCCCAACGACCCGCAACGCGCGGCCGACAATATCTACCGGTACGTCAATGGCCTGCTCGGCATCGGCGACCCCGGCGAGCTGCAAACGGATCTGGTGCTGCTGAACCGGATCGTCAACGGCTCGCTCGTGCCCGGCGCCCGGCACGGTGAATACATCTGCATCGCACACGCCTACTTCGTTTCGTCGCTGACGCGGGAGCTGGGCCTGCCCACGCGTGAGCTGACGATCGGACTGGCCCGGCCGAACTACCAGGACAACTCGGGCGCCTGGCACGTCACCTACTATCAGGAGGGCGCGAACCAGGTCTGGTATGCGGGCGCCTGGCACCACTACGACACCTGGCTGGGTACACGCGACCGCAGCTCCTACACCGACACCTACATGCAGTACGTCACCTGGTACGCCTTCAGCGCCCAGCGTTCGGGCTTTACCGACGTCAACGGCAATCCGGTGGGGCTCTCCGGCCACGACTTCTCGATCGGCAAGTACGCCGGCTCGCCGGGCGCGCCGGCTCAGTGGCGCTTTCTGGACGAGGGCACACGCAACGGCCTGACGATCGCGGATCCCGGTCCGGATGCCTACCAATCCGCCGATCCCGCGCCCCATCCGCTGATCACGGTCGAGGCCGGCATTTTGAACCCGGCGCCCGACGGCGCGGACAGCAGCGGCCGCTAGCATTTCGGCGCTATTGGCCCCTTTCGCCGCGCTCGACCGGCGAAAGGGGCCAATAGCGCGCTTGCCTGAGCGCGCCGGGCGCGGGCTAAGCTGGATCGGGCGGTGTCTGCAAGTTGGAGGAATCCCGGTTGATGGATAAAGTGAGCAGCGGCAAACGGCCGGCCCGCGGCGTCGCGCTGGCGGCAGGGCTCGCAGGCGCGATGCTGCTCGCCGCGTGCAGCGGCGGCAGCAAGTCAAAGACCCCCACCGCAACGCAGACGTCAAGTCCGCCGCCGGCCAGCGGCATCGGCCTGCCGGGCACCACACCGGGCGCCGCGGTCAGCACGCCGCAGCTCACGCCGGAAACCGCGCTGCGGCCGCCGTCGGCCACGCCGACGGAGACGCCAGACGATGCGCCGCTGGCGAAGCTGGTGATCCCCAAGATCGGCATCAGCGCGCCCTTCGTCACGCTCGGCTTGATCGCCGGCACGAACGAGATGGACTCGCCCAAGACCAAGGACGACGCCGGCTACTACAACTTCTCGCCGCTGCCCACCCATGGCGGCAACACGCTGATCTCCGGTCACGTGGACTGGTACACCGGCCAGACGGGCGTTTTCTGGGATCTGAAGAAACTGGAGAAAGGCGACGATGTGCAGCTCGTGCTGAAAGATGGCCGCACGCTGCACTACACCGTGACGGATACAGAACTGTACGACGCGGACAAAGCCCCGGTTGACGAAATCGTGGGCGACACGCCTGTCGAGTCGCTTACCATGATCACCTGCGAGGGCACCTTCGATCACGCCTCCGCGGAGTACAACAAACGCCGCGTCGTGCGCGCCGAGCGGGTGTATTCGTAGCGCACACACGCACGCGGCTCAGCCGGGTTTTCGATGCGTGGGACGGCGCTCAGCGGCCGTCCGGGTGTTGGGCGTGAGCCTCCGCTTCCGGATCGTGTTGGCCGCTGCTGTCGCCGGCGTTGCCCTGTGCCGCTCGACCAGCGCCCCGGCTGCCGTGCGGCCCATCCAGGCCGCGGGGCGGGCCGCTCGGACAGCGGCGACCGCGCACCGCGCCATCAGGCCGCTCACGCCCGATACCGTGCTGGTGAAGTTGCGCGATGGCTCGCTCGATGCGGCCGAGCTGAACGGCGCCGGCGACCTTGCGCTGGTGCGCTCGCTGCCGGACACGGGCGCACTGCTGCTGCGTGTCACCAGCGGCGATGCGAGCGCGGCCCTTTCCCGGCTCAACGCCGATCCGCACGTCGCATGGGCCAGCGCCGACCGCCCGCTGCACGCAGCGCTGACGCCCAACGATCGCCTCTTCTCCCGCCAGTGGGCGTTGCAGACGATGCAGGTGCCCTGGGCCTGGGAACTGACCCGCGGCGCCGGCAGCGTCGTCGTCGGTGTGCTCGATTCCGGCGTGGATCTCAGTCATCCCGACCTCACCGGCCACATTCTGCCGATCGGCTGCGACTTGATCGCCGACAGGCAGTGCTTTGCCGATGGCAAGGGCACGCCGCCGCAGGATCCCGACGGCCACGGCACAAACGTGGCCGGTATCATCGCCGCACAGACGGACAACCGCGAGGGGATCGCGGGGGTCGCCTGGAACGCTTCGATTCTGCCGGTGCGGATGACGCAGAACGACCAGGGGCTGGAGAGCGACTTTATCACCGGCCTGCTCTGGGCCGTGGACCACGGCGCAAGTGTGCTCAACTTCAGCTTCAGCGAAGCCTGCGGCGCGCCCGAGTCACCCGCGCTGCGCGATGCGCTGAACTACGCATGGACCCACGGCGCCGTGCTCGTCGCCTCGGCGGGCAACGGCGGCGGCTGCAACGCCGGCGTCTTCCCCGCGGCCGATGCGCACGTACTTGCGGTTGCGTCCACAGACGCAAACGATAAGCCGTCCACGTTTTCCAACTTCGGCCCGTGGGTGAAGGCCGCTGCACCCGGCGAGCGCATCCTGACGACCTTCCCCGGCGGCGAGTATTCGATCGTGAGCGGCACCTCATTTGCGGCGGCAAATGTCACCGGCATCGCGGCGCTGCTGATGTCGTTGCCAAGCGCGACGAACGCCAACGCGCTGAATTGGATTACCTCGACCTGCGACGTGCCCGACGGCTGGAACCCCGCCTACGGCTGCGGCCGCGTCAACGCCTACCGCGCAGTGACGCTGGCCGTGAAGGGCAAGGACCCGCATACCAGCCCCACGGCGCCGCAAACCCTGCACTTGCAGCAAGGCTGGAACAACCTGCTCTATACCGGCCCCACGCGCCAGGTCGATACCGCGCTGGCGCCGCTCAAAGGCAAAGTCAGCAGCGTCTACCAGTGGGATCCGCTGCGGGCGACCTGGTCCGCCTATCTGCCCGCGGCTCCGTCCGCCAGCGATCTGCAGATCCTCACGGAGCGCGGCGCCTACTGGATCTACATGCAGTCCGCCGCCGATTTCACGATGACGCCCACGGGCACGGACCCGCCGCAGCAACTGACGCTTTCGCCCGGCTGGAACAATCTCGAACTGCCCGCCGGCGCGCCGGCCGACGCGCTCGGCGCCTTTTCAGCGCAACCGAAAAGCCTCTTCGGCTGGGACGCGGCGAAAGCCGTCTGGCGCGGCTTCTTCAGCGACGCGGCGGCGCCCAGCGACCTGCCGACGCTGCGCGCCGATACGCCGTACTGGGTCTATGCCACGGCGCCGATCGTGTTGCGGGCGCGGAAATCACCGTGATTGCGCGGGCAACCGCGCGCGAAAGAGATAACTGTCGCTGACGTGCCGGGGCAGCGCCATGGGGCGCGGAGGGGAGGAGATGCGGTGGTGCGCAAACGGATGACAGGCGGTCTGATCCATCTTTCAGGGCTGCGCCGCAGTTCAGCCCTGGCGCTGGCGCTTGTGCTCGCGCTGTGCGGCTGCGCCTCCTCCCACGCGCAGAGCAGCCGCCAGGCCAGCCGTGCCGCCGAGCAGGCCAGCGCTACCCCGGTACAACGCGCACCGGCCGTGCAGCAGGGGATCGCCGGCAACCTGCCCGCGGCCGTCTTCACCAGCGCCGCCGGCCAGCAGGCGACGCTGTACGTCGAGATCGCCGACACGGAGCCGGCGCGGAATCTGGGTCTGATGAACCGCCCCAGCATGCCCGACGACCACGGCATGGCCTTTCTCTGGAGCACCGACGTCACCGAGTCGTTCTGGATGAAAGACACGCTGATTCCGCTGTCGATCGCCTTCATCGACGCGAACGGCGCGATCGTCGATATCCAGGAGATGCAGGCGGAATCGCTCGACACGCATACGCCTGCCGCGCCCTATCAGGTTGCGATCGAGGCGAACGCGAGCTGGTACGCGCGCAACGGCATTCAGGTCGGCGACTCGGTGGACCTCGCGCAGGTCTTCGCCGCGTCGAGCCTGTTCAACCCGCCGGCCAGCCCTTCGCCCTCGTCCAGCCCGTAGCCCGGCGTAGTAGGATGGTGTTCCACCGCCGATCCGGACCGGCGGGCGGATCGATGCCGACTCGACTCGGTTGGGGAATGGCAGATGACGCTTGCCGCTGCCGTCGCGCGGGTCTGGAGCACGGGGCTGGATCAGCTTCTGCCGCCCCGCTGCGGGGTCTGCGGCGGCTTCGGCAGCCTGCTCTGCGGGCGCTGCATCGCCGCGCTGCCGGCGGCGGCGGAAAAGCGCTGCGCGCGCTGCTGGCAAGCCTACGCCTCCGGCGAGTGCCCGCGCTGCGCCGAATATGGTTGCGAATGCACGGCGATCCGGGCGCCCTTCGTCTACCGAGACGGCGCGCGGAAGCTGGTCACCGCCGTGAAGTATGGCGGCCAATATGCGCTCGCGGCGCCGATGGCCGAACTGCTGGCAGCGGCCTGGCGAGAATGGCATCTCGCGGCGCAGATCGTCGTGCCGGTGCCGCTGCATCCGCGGCGCCAGCGCACGCGCGGCTTCAACCAGGCGGAGAAGCTGGCGACCGGGCTGGCCCGCGCGGTGAATCTCGCCCGCGCGCCGGAACTGTTGCTCCGTCAGCGTGCGACGGCCGCGCAAGCCGGCATGATCAGCGCAGGCGAGCGGCGGGCCAATATCTACGGCGCCTTCGCCTGCACGGACGAGGAGCGGGTGAAGGGGGCGCGCATCCTGCTCGTGGATGATGTCACCACGACCGGTGCCACGCTCGGCGCCTGCGCGGATGTTTTGTTTCAGGCGGGCGCCGAGGCGGTCTACGGCCTCGCCTTTGCTGTTGCCGGTTGAGCAAGCCGGCCAGAGGTGCAATCCGGGGGAGCCGTTCCCGATGCAGATCACGTGTAAGGGCCAGGGGCTGACGGTGCCGGACCCGATCAGGGAGCACGCGCAGCGCCGCTTCGCCCGCCTCGACCGCTACCTGCCGGGCAGCATCGAGGTCTTGCTCGAGCTGCGGCGCGAAATGACGCGCTCGGCTGAGCAGCGCTATATCGCACAGGCGACGCTCAACGACGGCGGCCGCATCGTGCGCGCCGAGGAGCGTGCCCGCGACATGGAGGCGGCGGTCGATGCGGCCGCGGACAAGCTGGCGCGGCAGGCCAGCCGCTTCAAGCAGCGCCGCCGGCAGAAGGACCGGACATCGTTCTCCCGCTCGATCGTCAGCGAGCCGGCCAACGCGTCCACGCTCTCAGACGATGAAGACACCGACGTAGATGAGGAGACGCAGATCTCGGCGCAGGCCCGCGTCGTGCGGGTGAAGCGCTTCGCGATGAAGCCGATGACCGTGGACGAGGCGATCGAGCAGGTCGATCTGCTCGGCCACGACTTCTTCCTCTTCTTCAACGCCGACGAGAACCGCTACGGCCTGCTCTACAAGCGCAACGACGGCGGCTACGGCCTGATCCTGCCGGAGGCGCCGTGAGCGTTACGGACGTGGCACCTAACCCTGATTTCCCGTACGGGAAATCTGTCCCTTCCCGACACAGGAAGGGTGGGGGTCGAGGACAGACAAGCGGGTGGGAGGCCATCCCTTCGGCGATCCCACAACGACACCGACGCCCCGCCGCCGTCGCACGACGCCGGGAACGCTCCAGAAGTCCCTTCCCGGCTCGGGAAGGGACAGACTTCGCCTGCGAAGGCAGGGTTAGGCGCCCCGACAGGCCACCGCGGCTCGGAACGCCGAATCAACCTGGCCTGCTCACGTTTGACACTACTGCGGGCGCGTTCTATCGTTTGACCAGATCGATCGCGGCCCGGAGCCGGCGCGCGGCGGGAGAGCGGGCAAGCCCCGGGCGCCTTCGTAATGCGTCCCGCAAGCCACGACAGCGATGACGTGGCTCTTTTGTTTGTCTCGGCCGTTCGCGCCGCAGGAGCGACCACAATGGCGCAGCTCGTTGACGCACGCCAGAGCCTCGCCGAGCAAGACCCCGAGGTCTTCGCCGCGATCCGCAGCGAGGAGCATCGCCAGCGCTTCAAGCTGGAGATGATCGCCTCGGAGAACTACACCAGCCCGGCCGTGCTCGAAGCGGTCGGCTCCGTGCTCACGAACAAGTACGCCGAGGGCTATCCCGGCGCCCGCTACTACGGCGGCTGCGAGTTCGTGGACGTAATCGAGAACCTGGCGCGCGACCGCGCCAGGCAGCTCTTCGGCGCCGAGTACGCCAACGTGCAGCCCCACGCCGGCGCTCAGGCCAACATGGCCGCCTACTTCGCGCTGCTTGAGCCGGGCGACACGGCGATGGGCCTCAACCTTGCACAGGGCGGCCATCTTTCACACGGCCTGCCGGTGAACTTCTCCGGCCGGCTCTACAACTTCGTGCCGTACGGCGTGGACCGCGAGAGCGAGCAGATCGACTTCGAGGCGCTGGCGCAGACGGCGCGCGCGTGCAGGCCGAAGCTGATCGTCGCGGGCGCCACGGCCTATCCACGCACGCTCGACTTTGACAGGTTCCGGGCCGTGGCCGACGAGGTCGGCGCGAAGCTGATGGTGGATATGGCGCACATCAGCGGTCTCGTCGCCGCGGGCGTCCATCCCAGCCCGGTTGCGCAAGCCGATGTCGTCACCTCGACCACGCACAAGACCCTGCGCGGCCCGCGCAGCGCCTTCATCCTTTGCAAAGCCGAACTGGGCAAGGCGATCGACCGTGCCGTCTTCCCCGGCTTGCAGGGCGGGCCGCTGATGCACGTCGTCGCGGGCAAGGTCGTGGCCTTCGGCGAGGCGATGCGGCCGGCCTTCCGCGACTATCAGGTTGCTGTATTGGAGAACGCTCGCACGCTGGCGACGGAGTTGCAGGCGGGCGGCGTGCGCATCGTCTCCGGCGGCACGGACACGCATCTGCTGCTCTGCGATCTGACGGGCGTCGGCATGAGCGGCAAGAAGGCCGAGCGGCTGCTGGACGAGGCGGGCATTACCGTCAACAAGAACACGATACCCTACGATCAGCGCCCGCCCACGATCGCCAGCGGCATCCGCGTCGGCACGCCGGCGCTGACCACGCGCGGCATGGGCGTCGCGGAGATGCGGCGCATCGCCGGCTGGATGCTGGACGTGCTCAAGAGTGCGGGCGAGGAGGCGGTGTCGCGGCGCGTGCGGCGTGATGTTGAAGAGCTGTGCGGCCATTTCCCGGTGCCGGGAATCGCCGCGTAGCGGCGGACGGCCCCGTCCGCGGGGGAATGCCGCAAGACTGTTATGCTATACTCTACGGGCGGTGCGCGGGCGTGCGCGCCGCCGGGCAGGAGGACTCTTTTGCACCAGTACGAGCTCGTAACGATCCTGAGTCCGCAGATCGGCGAAGAAGAAGTGCCGGCCGCGCTCGAACGGATCAACACCTACATCACCAACCGCGGCGGTGAGGTCGGCAACGTCGATCAGTGGGGCCGGCGCCGGCTGGCGTATCCGATCAAGCGCTTCACCGAGGGCACGTACGTGGTGACGGAGCTGAAGCTGCCGGCGCCAGGTGTGGCCGAGCTTGAGGCGAACCTGCGCATCTCCGAGGAGGTGATCCGTCACCTGATCGTGCGCACGGACGAGAAGTAACCCCGCGTAAGTCGTTGGAATTGCAGGAGGTGCGGTTGCACGATGACGAGGCCCGCGGCTTGCAGGACGGCCGCGCAGGCGGCCGCCGGGCGGGCAGTCCGCGGGGTGTCGGGACGATGAGTACAGCAGAGAGCAACGGATAGAGAACGAGAGGAGTTCCGGCGATGGCGGGCCTGAACAAAGTCATGATCATCGGCAACCTGGGCCGCGATCCGGAGATGCGGTTCACGGCCAACGGCAGCGCGGTCACCAACTTCACCGTCGCGGTCAGCCGTCAGTACAGCTCGGCCGATGGTGAGCGCAAAGAAGAGACCGAGTGGGTGCGCGTGGTGACCTGGAACAAGCTGGCGGAGCAGTGCAACCAGTTCTTGCAGAAAGGCCGCCGCGTGTACGTCGAGGGGCGTCTGCAAACCCGATCGTGGGACGGACAGGACGGCCAGAAGCGGTACTCGACGGAGGTCGTGGCGCAGGACGTGCAGTTCCTTGACCGTGCCGGCGCTCCCGGCGCTGGCCCCAGCGGCGGCCGCGATCCGATGATGGATGGCGACATCAACGACCCCGACGATCTGCCGTTCGAGTAATCGGCATGGGTAGAGGCAGCGTCCGCCCCGCGCGGGCGCGCCCGCTGGCCTGATGCCCCAACGCCCGCAGCGACGAAGCGACCAAGCAATGGGATGAGAGGAAAGTAACCGTGACAACGCAACCCGAACCACTGCCCGGCGGGGCGCCGCCTGCGCCGTCGGCTGGCGGACCGATGGGCGGCGGACCTGGGGGGCCGGGCGGCCCGCGCGGCGAGCGCCCGCGGCGCCGAACGCGCTTTATTCCACGGCGGCGCGTCTGTATGTTCTGCGTCAACAAGATCGACCACATCGATTACAAAGACACGAACACGCTCGGAAAGTTCATCTCCGAGCGCGGCAAGATCGAGCCGCGGCGCAAGATGGGTACCTGCTCCAAGCATCAGCGCACGCTGACCACGGCGCTGAAGCGCGCCCGTCACATCGCGCTGCTGCCGTTTACCGGCGTGCACATGCGCGAGTCGGGCTTCTACCGGCCGCGCGGCTAAGCCTCCCACCGCCGTAGCCGGCCGGCGGGCGGGCGCGCCTCGCCTGCTCGTTTGCAGTTCACGTCGCAGGTAGATCGCAGTAGGTAGCCGTGGAGAACAAGCCTGCAGTCCCTCCGAAGAGCGCACCAGCCCGCCGCCCTGCCCCGGCGACCCGCAGCGGCGTCGCCCGGCCGGCGGCGCGCGCCGGGCGCACGCGCACGGTGGTGCGCCCGCATCAGCGCAACGAGCGTGGTACGCGCGTCGCCTGGCTGGTCGGCGGCGGCGTCGCCGTCATCGTGCTCCTGCTGCTCGGCGCCGGCTACTACAACGACAACATCGGCCCCGCGCGGGACACGGCGCTGCGCGTCGGCAAGCACGACGTCAGCCTCGGCTACTATCGCGACCGGCTGAAGGCGGCGACGCTGGACAACAACGGGCCGGGCACGCAGGCCGACGCCTTCAACAAGCTGAGCAGCGTCACCGACACGATCGAAGAGGAGCAGATCTATCTGCAGCGCGCCGCCTTGCTCGGGGTAACGGTCGATGAGCAGGACATCGCCGCCGCCGAGGCACAGCTCGTGCAGGCGCCGGTGAGCAACGGCAAGCTCGACCCGAAGGACTACTCGGTCTACGAATTGCAGCTGCGGGCGCAACTGCAGAAGGATGGCCTTTCGCTGGGCCAATTCCGCGAGATCGCCCGCGCCAACGCGCTGAAGAGCAAGGTGCTCGACCACTTCAAGGCCGCCGTGCCGGCGCAGACGCTCGCCGTGAAGGGCGAAGCGCTGACCTTCGATTCGGAGGCGAAGGCCCGCGCCGCACAGCAGCGGCTCGAAAACGGCGACGCCTTCACCGACGTGGGCAACGATCTGCTCGCCAACCCCAGCGACGGCCACGCGCAGCCGTTCGACTTCACCCCCGTGCCCTACGGCATCATGACCGCTCCGCTCAACGCCGCGAACGTCGAGGACGTGGCCAGCAAGCTTTCGCCGGGCGAGGTCAGCGACGTGATCAAGGTTGACCCGACGACGCCCAACGGCTCGGCGACCTGGGTGCTGATCACGATCACCGACCGCGATTCAAATCACGCCGTGAGCGACGTGCAGAAGCAGCAACTCGCCTTGGCGCAGCGCGATACGTGGGTCGTGAATCAGAAGACGGCGATCGGCGTGAAGTCGTTCCTCGACCAGAGCAAGGAGCTGTGGGCGGTGCAGCACATGGGCCTGCCGGTCCAGGCGAAGGCCACGCCGACGCCGCAGACGCCGCCCATTAATCCGGGCGCACCCGGCGCGCCGGGAGCGCCAGCGGTGCCCGGCGGCCAGGCCGGTCCGCAGCTGCCGGCCGCGTCCGCGCCGGCCGGTGCGCCCGCGGGCGCACCAACCGCTCCTTCACTGCCGCCGGTGCCCGGTGGCACCCCGTAACGGCGGCGCCGGCGGCGCGATCGGCATCGGCCTGATGGGCCTGGGCACCGTGGGCGGCGGCGTCGCCGAGATTCTGAGTGATCGGGCCGACGTCTACGCGCGGCGCGTGGGCCGGCCGCTGCAGTTGCGCGGGGTGCTGGTGCGCGACGCCGCGAAGAAACGCCAGCCGACGGTCGATCCGGCGCTGATCTCCACGGACCCACGCCGCATCCTCGACGATGACGCGATTCAGATCGTGATCGAAGCGATTGGCGGTGAACAGCCAGCGCTCGAGTACATCACCGCGGCGGTGGAGCGCGGCAAGCACGTCGTCACCGCCAACAAAGAGGTGATGGCGAAGCACGGGCCGCGGCTGCTCTCGCTGGCGCACGAGCGCGGCGTGGATATTCTGTACGAAGCGAGCGTCGGCGGCGGCATTCCGCTGATTGCGCCGCTCAAGCGCGACCTGCTCGCCAACGAGTTGACGAACATCCACGCGATCGTCAACGGCACGACGAACTACATCCTCACGCGTATGAGCAAAGAGGGCTGCGATTTCGGCGTCGCCCTCGCCGCGGCGCAGGATCTCGGCTACGCCGAGCCCGATCCGACCAACGACGTCGAAGGGATCGACGCCGCCTACAAGCTGGCGATTCTCGCCAGCCTCGCCTTCCGATCCGAAGTGCATCCCGACCAGGTCTACCGCGAGGGCATTACGAAGCTGACCGCGCGCGACTTCCGTTACGCGCAGGAGCTGGGCTACGCGATCAAGCTGCTCGCGATCGGCCGGCGCAGCGACGGCGGCCTTGAAGCGCGCGTGCATCCGGCCTTCATCCCCGCCGACGCGCCGCTGGCGAAAGTCGACGGCGTCTTCAACGCCGTGCAGCTCGAAGGCGATCTGCTCGGCGCGGTGCTGTTTCAAGGCCGCGGCGCCGGCTCTCTGCCCACCACCAGCGCCGTCGTCGCCGATGTCATCGATCTGGCGCGCACGCTGGCGCGGGGCGGCGCCGATCCGGCCGGCCGCGTGCAAGACCAACCTTGCCCGGTGCGCGGCATGGACGAGGTGCGCACGCGCTACTATATCCGCATCCACGTCGCCGACCAGGCAGGTGTGCTGGCGCAGATCATGCGCGTTCTCGGCGAGAGCTACGACATCAGCATCGCCTCGGTGATTCAGAAAGAGACCGACGAGGCCGCCCAGACCGCCGAGTTGGTGATCATGACGCATGAGGCGAGCGAAGCGTCCATGCAGAAGGCGCTCGGCGAACTGAAGCAACTCGACGTGGTAGCGTCGATCGGAACGGTGATCCGGGTCGAGGACCACGCCCATGGTCAGCAGTGAACGCCAGTCCGCCCAGATCGCCAGCACGCTCGCCTGGCTGGAGGACATCGCCCGCGAGTCGAAGAGCCAGATCGGCCGCTGCGTCCAGCAGATCGAGCAGGCGACTGCCCAGATCTGGGAGCTGACCCATCGCCTGCAGCGTTCCGAAGAGATTGCGCAGGCGCTCGCCGCCGAGCTGGGCATCATCCCGCGCCTGGACGAGAACCTGACGGCCCTGGCCGACAAGATTGTGCGCACCGAAGACCGCCAGACGGCACTCGAAACGCGCGTGGTCGAGGTCACGCGTCAGGAGCAGGTCGACGCCGACCGTGCCCGCGGTGAGCTGAACGAACTGTTCAAGCGCATCGAAGGCTGGGAGCGGCTGACGCAGGGCTGGTCGGGCCGGCTGGAGGTGCTGGAAGAGTCGAGCCGGCGCGGCAAAGAGGGCGCCTCGCTCGTGCAGCAGCGCGTCGAGGACTTCGAACGCTACGTCGAGGCCGTCGATCAGCGCACCGCGCGCACCGCCGACACGCTCAAGCACGTGACCGGCGAGTTCACGGTGCTGCACACCGAGATCGAGGCGCTGCAGAAGATCGACGCGGCGCAGGGCGAGCGGTTGCAGGTCTACGCCGAGATGATCAAGCGCGTCGAAGAGGAGATCGCCGCCGTCGCGCAGCAGCAGGACGTGCGCCGCGAGTTCGCCGAGAAGTTCGAGCTGCACCGCACGAACATGCGGCGCATTGAAGAGCGCGTCAACGCGGTCGAGGCGGCGGACGACGGCATGCGCGGCCGCATTGACGAGCACGCGCGGGCGATCGCGCTGATCGACGCGCGCGACCGTGCCTTCCGCGACCGCGTCGGCGAGCTGCACGAAGAGCTGGCCGCCAACCGCCTGCATCTCGCCGAGTATTTCGTGCAGGTGCAGGCGCTCGCGGAGAAGCAGCGCCGCCAGCGCATCGAGACACTCGAACGCGAGATCAGGGAGTTGAAGGTCAATGCCTACCGACCTGCGGATGACTGAGCAACCTCAGGGCGTGCTCGCCCGCTACGCCGACCGCCTTCCCCTGACGCCCGCGACGCCGCGCTTCACCCTTGGCGAGGGCAGCACGCCGCTGGTGCGCTCGCGGCGCCTGGTCGAGCGCATCGGCTGCGAGCGGCTCTACTTCAAGCTCGAAGGCTGCAACCCCAGCGGCTCGTTCAAGGACCGCGGCATGGTTGTGGCCGTGGCGAAGGCGGCCGAGGCAGGCGCCAAAGCGATTATGTGCGCCTCAACCGGCAACACCAGCGCCTCCGCCGCGGCCTACGCCGCCTATCTCGGCCTCACCTGTTATGTCGCCATCCCCGCCGGCAAGATCGCGATGGGGAAGCTCGCCCAGGCCGTCGCCTACGGCTCGACCATCCTCGCGATCGAGGGCAACTTCGACGACGCGCTGCGCCTGGTGCGCGAGCTGACGGCGAAGCACGAGATCGCCCTGGTGAACTCCGTCAACCCGCATCGGCTGGAGGGCCAGAAGACGGCGGCCTTCGAGATCGTCGACGCGCTGGGCGACGCGCCGGACGCGCTCTGCATCCCCGTCGGCAACGCGGGCAACATCTCGGCCTACTGGAAGGGCTTCTGCGAGTACGCCGAGGCCGGCCTCGCCGCGAAGCACCCACGCATGCTCGGCTTTCAGGCGGCAGGCGCCGCGCCCCTCGTCTCCGGGCAGCCGGTAGCTGTGCCGAAGACCGTGGCCAGCGCAATCGAAATCGGCCGCCCGGCCTCCTGGCAGTTGGCCACGCGGGCGCGGGACGAGTCGCTGGGCAGCATCAACGCCGTCTCAGACGACGAAATCCTCGCGGCGCAGCGGCTGCTCGCCTCCGAAGAGGGTGTCTTCGGCGAGCCCGCGAGCGCCGCGCCCGTCGCCGGCCTGCTGCGCCTCGTGTCCGAAGGGCAGAGCTTCGCCGGGCAGACGCTGGTCTGCGTCGTTACCGGCAACGGCCTCAAAGATCTCGACGCGGCCTTGCGCATCGCGCCGCTGCGCCACGACGTTCCCGCCGATGCGGCCGCGATCGAGCGGGCGCTGGGGCTGGGCTAGCGTTTCCGCGGCTCGGCTCCCGCCCATGAATAGCTTGATCAGTCACCACCCAGCACGCCGGCCACGGCCTCGTGCAGCACCGTTCGGTCCAGCGAACAGTGCGGGCGCGGGCGACGACGGTCGATGCGGCGGCGCGCGTCGCTGCTCCGTGATGACATGAGCCTCGGCGACGACGCGTTTCGGTGCCCTCGTGTTGCGCACCATCGCAGGCCGTAGAGCCGCCGACGATCGTGAACCCTGCCGCATGCGAAACATGCACACGTTCAATAAGAGCGCCCGGCCATGTAACCGGGACGCTCACCTGCCCGATTGGCGGACGCGGCCGGCAGCCGAGGTGTGCAACGCTCACCATCACGGCGATGCGTTGCTCTCCGCGCCGGCGAAGAGTGGCGCCCGCTCTGGTGAGTTGCGCGACTGCGAGCAAATCGATGGACCTCAGCCACAGCCACGCGTCGGGCGAGGGCTCCCAGGATGAGCCACGCGGTAAGGGTACTGCACATGCCGGTCGCGCCGCGGTAGTATAGCGACTATTCCCCAGCGAAAGGTACTGGCGATGACGACACACCCCGAAAGCACGGGCACACCGCTGCCGGCCGGAACGCCGGCCCCGGACTTCAGCCTGCACAGCACGCCCGATCAGGCCGTGCGCCTCAGCGAGTTCCGCGGCCAGCCCGTGATCCTCGCCTTTTATCCGGCCGACTGGAGCCCCGTCTGCGGCGACCAGATGTCGCTGTACAACTCGATCCTGCCCGAGTTCCAGCGCCTCGGCGCCGAGCTGATCGGCATCTCCGTGGACGGGATCTGGTGCCACCTCGCCTTCGCCAAAGACCGCAATCTGCACTTCCCCTTGCTGGCGGACTTCGAGCCGAAGGGCGCGGTGGCGCGCGCCTACGGCGCCTACCGCGCAGAAGACGGCACGACCGCGCGGGCGTTGTTTGTGATCGACGCCGAGGGCGTCATCCGCTGGAGCCACGTCTCGCCTGTCGGCGTCAATCCTGGGGCGGAGGGCATTCTCGCGGCGCTCGAAGCGCTGCAGAAAGGGTCGGTGCCGGCATGACGGCGGAACAAGAGATTGTGCGGCTGACGCTGCCGGTCGGCGAGCGCGACCACATCCAGGGGCCAGCGACGGCGCCGGTCACGCTGGTGGAGTACGGCGACTACGAGTGTCCCCACTGCGGGCGCGCCTACCCCATCGTGAAGCACGTCCAGCAACGGCTGGACAACCGGCTGCGCTTTGTCTTCCGCAACTTTCCGCTGGCGGAGTCGCACCCACACGCCGAGCACGCCGCCGAGGCGGCCGAGGCGGCAGCCGCTCAGGGCCACTTCTGGGAGATGCACGACGCGCTGTTCGAGAACCAGCGGGCGCTGGGCGACGAGCACCTGGTGCGCTACGCCGCGGCGCACGGACTCGACCGGGAGCGTTTCACAGGCGATATGTCCGAGCACACGTACGCGCCGCGCGTCCGCGAAGATTTCATGAGCGGCGTGCGCAGCGGCGTCAACGGCACGCCGACCTTCTTCATCAACGGCGTGCGCTACGACGACTCCTGGGATGCCGAGACGTTGCTGGCCGCGCTTCAGGCGGCGTCAGGCGCCTGACAGGGCGCGCATCATCCAATCACTAATCACGGCCCCACAGCGCCGATGCCACAAAGACCGCAACCGGCCGCGTCGCAGGGCGTGCAGTCGCTGCCGGACGCCGGCAAACGGCACGAGCCTGGCCGGGGAGTCGCCGAGCGACAGGTCGCGGCGGGCAGAGCTTTGCCGCTCGCAGGAGCAGGATTTATGTCGAACGAAATCACGATCCAGGACCGCCAGGAGCTGATCTATCTGCTCACGGAGGCCGCAGAGTTGGAGCACGGGCTCTGCTGCAGCTACCTGTTCGCGGCGTTCAGCCTGAAAGCCGCCGCGAGCGAGGAGTTGAGCGCCGAGGAACTCGCCGCGGTCACGCGCTGGAAGCAGACGATCTCCGGCATCGCCGCACAGGAGATGCTGCACCTGGCGCTGGCGAACAACCTGCTCACGGCGCTGGGCACCGGCCCGCACTTCCGCCGCCCGAACTTCCCCGTCGCCCCGCGCTATTACCCGCCGGAAATTCAGCTTCAGTTGAGGGCGTTCAGCGAGGAAACCCTGGAGCACTTCATCTATATCGAACGACCGGAGGATTTGGCCGTCGAGGACGCCGCGAGCTATCATGCGCAGGCGGCGCAGCCCGCGCTCGTCACACAAGCCGTGATCGTGCCCACGGAGCAGGAATACGCGACCGTCAACCATCTCTACCGCGGCATCGAGGCGAACATCCGGCATCTGGTGGACAAGTACGGCGAGGAGCGGGTGTTCATCGGTCCGGCGCGGGCGCAGGCGAGCACGCACTACTTCCAGTTCGACGGACTGGCGCCGGTGACCGACCTCGCCTCGGCCGTCGCCGCCATCGACCTGATCGTGGCGGAAGGCGAGGGCGACCGCGACCACATCGCGGACTCCCATTACGGCAAGTTCGTGCGCATCCGCGAGGAGCTTGCGGCGCTGAAGCAGCAGCGCGCCGGCTTCGCGCCAGCGCGCCCCGTGCTCGCCAATCCGTACGCGGAGCGCCCCGCCGACGCGGCCGGCGGAAACCTGATCGACGATCCGTATACCGCGCGCGTGAGCGAGCTGTGCAACGCGGCGTACGAGACGTTGCTGGAGATGTTGACCCGCTTCTTCATCCACGCGGAGGAGACCGAGGCTGAGCTGAAGGCGCTGATCGACGCCGCGATCATGCTGATGTTCGACGTCGTACGGCCGCTTGGCGAAGCGCTGACCACGCTGCCGGCAGGCCCGGCGCATCCCGGCAACACGGCGGGTGCGAGCTTTGCCATCTATCGCTCGGGCTACGCGCTGCCGCACCGGCACGCCGCCTGGCGGGTGCTGCACGAACGCCTGCGCGAGCTGGCGGCGTACTGCGGCGGCCTCGAAGACGAGCCGCGGGCGCCGGCGGGCCTGGCGAGGGTCAGCATCGCCCTCGCGGACCTCGCGGAAACGCTTGGCCGCCACAGCGGGCCGCGGTCTTGAGCGCGGACCGCGCCGGCATGGAACAGGCGTACGCACGTGTCTGCTGAAGCGGCGGGACGCGGGCTCGGCACGGCGCGCGTGCAGGCGTTCAGCGACGGCGTCTTCGCGGTGGCGATCACGCTGCTGGTGCTGTCGCTGCAGCCGCCTCAGCTCTCGGGTGAGGCGGCACATCACCTGGCGCGTGCGCTGCTCGACCTGTGGCCCAGGTACTTGAGCTATATCCTGAGCTTCGTGATCGTGGGCATCTTCTGGGTTTCGCACCACAACACGTTCGCGCTCTACCGGCGTGTGGACCGGACCCTGCTCTGGATCAATCTGCTCTTCCTGATGTGCGTCGCCTTTGTCCCCTTCCCAACCGCGCTGCTCGGCGTCTACTGGCAGGAGCGCTTCGCGGTGGCGTTCTACGGCGGCACGCTGATCGTGATCGGGCTCGTGAACCAGCTAATGTGGTGGTACGCCTCGCACGACGGGCGCCTCGTGGGTCCGGATCTGCATCCGGGCGTGAGGCGGCTGGCGGTGCAGCGCAACCTCACGGGGCCGGTTCTGTATGCGCTGGCGATCGCCGCGTCGCTGATCGACACGCGCATCAGCCTGGCCGTCTTCGTGGCCGTGCCGGTGTACTACATCATCCCCAGCGGGCGCGATCAGCACCTGACGGCGACACACGCCCAACGGCCGCACGATGGACCGCTTGACAGTAGCTGAACAGGCGGGGCGGCGCCGCCTGCGCGTGTCGTGCCTCACAGACTGCGCGGCAAACGAAAGCTTAGTTCCTTACCGGGTGCGAGCCAGCGCTGGAACGGCTGTGCTAGGATCGGAGCAGGCCCTTCGGCTCCTGACAGGCGGCCCGGCCTGAGAGGATCGGACGAGAGCATGGCATCCCAGTTCAGCACGAACGGCAGCAAAACGGAACCGTTCACACGCCCCAGCGGCGTCGATCAAGAGCGCGTGAAAGCGGCGGTGCGCGAGATCATCGAAGCGACCGGCGAAGATCCGCAACGTGAGGGTCTGCGCGACACGCCGCGGCGCATCGCCGACATGTACGCCGAAATCTTCGCCGGGCTCTGGCAGGATCCGCGCGAAGTGCTTGCCGTGACTTTCGATGAAGGTCACGACGAGATGGTGATTCTCAAAGACATCCCCTTCTACTCGCTCTGCGAGCATCACTTCCTGCCCTTCCACGGTGTGGCGCACGTGGGCTACATCCCGGACGGGCGCGTGGTCGGCATCAGCAAAATCGCGCGCGTCGTCGAGGCGTTCGCCAAGCGGCCGCAGCTGCAGGAACGGCTCACCGCGCAGATCGCCGATTGCATCCTCGAAGCGCTGCAGCCAGACGGCGTGGCCGTTGTCGTGGAAGCCGAGCACCTCTGCATGACCATGCGCGGCGTGAAAAAGGCGGGCAGCCGCATGGTCACCTCGGCGGTGCGGGGCCACTTCAAGGAACGCAGCGTCAGCCGCTCCGAGTTCCTCACCCTCCTGCGGAGTAAAGCGTGAGCCTGACGAATTTCGAATCCTGCCGGCTGCGGCTCCACGGCGCGGGCGCCGCGCCTGTGCGTCGTTTGGCGCTGCTTTGCTATCACACATCGCCCGCGGTGCGGCCCGGCGGCCAGGACGCCGGCGGTATGAATGTCTATGTGCGCGAGGCGGCGCGGGCGCTGGCCGAACGCGGCTACGCGGTCGACATCTTCACCCGCGCCGCGGGCAAGCAGCCCGCCGTCGAGCCGCTGGCGCCGGGCGTGCGGCTGATCAATGTCGAGGCCGGACCCAGGCGCCGCGTCGAGAAGGCGCGGCAGGGCGACTTCCTGCCCGAGTTCGTGCGCGGCGTGGCAGAGTTCCGCCTGCGCGAGGGTCTGCGCTACGACCTGCTGCACAGCCACTACTGGCTTTCAGGCGTAGCCGGCCTGCAGCTGCAGCGGCGCTGGGACATTCCGCATCTGGCCATGTTCCACACACTGGGCGAGGTGAAGAATCGGGCGCGCATGGGCGAGCACGAAAGCGTCGAGCGCATCGCCGGCGAGCACGCGATCGTGCGTCGCGCCGACCGCATCGTCTGCGCCACCGCGCACGAGCGTGCGCTGCTGCGCGACCTCTACGGCGCCCAGGCCGACGCGCTGGAGACGATTCCCTGCGGCGTGGACGTAGCGCTGTTCCGTCCGCGCGACCTGGCTGAGCAGGCGGCGGCGCGGCAGCGACTCGGTCTGGCGAGCGGCGAACGCGTTCTGGTGTACGCTGGGCGGGTCGAGCCGCTGAAGGGTCTCGATGTCGCGATCGACGCGCTGGCGACGCTGGAGCAGCCGCGCCCGCTGCTGCTGATCGTGGGCGGTGACGGGCATGCGGCCGGCGAGATCCGGCGGCTGCGGGCGCGTGCGGAGCAGGCCGGCGTGGCCGATCGTCTGCGCTTCGCCGGTTCGGTGGCGCAAGGGGATCTGCCGGCGATCTACTCACTGGCCGACGTGTGTGTAGTGCCGTCGTTCTACGAGAGCTTCGGCATGGCGGCGCTGGAGGCGCAGGCCTGCGGCACGCCGGTCGTCGCCTCGCGCGTGGGCGGGTTGCCCTCGGCCGTGCGCGACGGCGTGACGGGCTTTCTGGTGCCATGGCGCTGCCCGCAGCCGTTCGCCGAGCAGATCGACCTGCTGCTGCGCAACGACGCCCTGCGCCGGCGCTTCGGCGAGTCGGCGCAGGAGTGGGCCTTTGGCTTCCGCTGGGATGCGATCGCCGAACGGCTGGATGCGCTGTACGACGAGGTGCTGGCCGAGCGCGCCCTCGCCCGCGCCTGCCACCCGGACGAGAGCGATACCAGCAAGGCCGGCCACGTGCGCTGCGAGGTGGCATGAGCCGGCCCCCATCCCCCGGCCCTTCCCCCAATAATAGGGGAAGGGGAGATCTGGGCGCGGGATTGCGAGGCTGAAGGCGGGGCTTTCTGGCCACTTGTAGGGGCGCATAGCGTGCGCCCTGCGCGCCGTCAGGCGCGACCAACGGCGCGCGACTCATCCGACGCCCAGCGGAACGCTCCAACCCACGATCGCCCTTCCCCTATTATTGGGGGAAGGGAAGGGGATGGGGGCCACGCAGGAGCACGCATGACGACGCAATCCGAGGAACAAGCAAAGACCGAAGAGCCGCCGCGGCCGAAACGGGCGCTCGGCATCTTCGCCCACCCGGACGATGCCGAGTTTCTCTGCGGCGGCACGGTAGCGAAGCTGTGCGCCGCCGGCTGGGAGGTGCGCTACATCATCGCGACGAGCGGCGATAAGGGCACCAAAGACCCCGCGCTGACACCGGCGATGCTCGCCAACATGCGCGAGGCCGAACAGAGCGCGGCGGGCGGCGTGCTGGGCGTCAAAGAGTGCTTGTATCTGCGCCACCCGGACGGCTTCCTGGAAGACGGGCCGGCGTTGCGCGGGCAGATCGTGCGCCTCTTGCGCCGCTACCGGCCCGACAGCGTGATTACCTGGGACGGCTTCCGCCGCGGCTTCAACCACCGCGATCACCGCAACATCGGCATCGCCACCTACGACGCGCTCTTCCCCGCCGTGCGCGATCCGCTCTACTACCCGGACGACATCGCCGACGGCATGCCGCACCACCGCGTGGGCGAGATCCTGCTCGCCGGCAGCGACCAGCCAGACTACTACGTCGATATCGCGGACTTCGTGGAGACGAAGGCCAGAGCGATTTACTGCCACACCAGCCAGATCGAGCAGAAGCCCTGGGACGAGTTCTACAAGGAGTACCGCGAGCGCGGGGAGAAGGGCGGCCGTGAGGGCGGCGTGCCTTTCACGGAAGCGTTCCGCCGCGTTACGATGCGAACGTAATCTCCGGAGCAACGCGCCGCGCAGCCACCCCGCGCGGCCGCTCATACCCCACCGGGCGAGGCAGGCGCTGCCGGCTGCTGCACAGCACGCGGCCGCGCGGGGAGGACGTGGCATGTCGAGTCTGGCGGGGTTTTCCGAGTCGCTGTATTGGTGCGGTATCGTCTTCGCCGCGCTGGCGTCGCTCTTCTACATCGCGTCGGCCTGGGGCTGGCGCGTCGTCGCGCAGCAGGGCGCGACCAGCGCCGGCGAGCTGACGCTGAGCGAGCGGCAGCCGCTGCCGCCGATCGTGGGCCGCCTGGGCAGCGCCTGTATGGTGAGCACCGTCGCCTTCCTGCTCGCGGCGATGACGACGCGTTCGATCGCCACGGGCCACCCGCCCTACTCGGATATGTTCGAATACCTCTCGGCCTTCGGCACGACGACGGCGATCTTCTACCTGATCTTCGAGCGCCGTTACCGCCAGCGCACGCTCGGCGCCTTCGCTATGCCGCTCTCGCTGCTGTTACTGCTGCTGGCGCAGTGGGTGTTCTCGCCGAAAGTCGAGCCACTGGTGCCGGCGCTGCAGAACAACCGCCTGCTCGCCATCCACGTCGCCTGCATGGTAATCAGCTACGGCGCCCTCACCGTGGCCTTCGCCGCCACCGGGCTCTATCTGGTGCAGGGTGATGCGAACCGCTTCCCGCGGCTGCCGAAGGCGCGGGTGCTGGAGTCGCTCTCGTATAAGGCGGTGCTGGTCGGCTTCCCGCTGCTGGGGCTGGGCATCGCGCTGGGCGCCTACTGGGGCAACATCGCCTGGGGCCGCTACTGGGGCTGGGACCCGAAGGAGACGACGGCGCTGATCACCTGGCTGATCTTCGCCGGCTTCCTGCACGCCCGCAGCCTCGCCGGCTGGCGCGGCAAGCGCGCCGCCTTCATCGTCGTCGCCGGCTGGGCGATGATCAGCTTCAACATCTTCGTGGTGAACTTCGTGATCTCGGGCCTGCACTCGTACGCGGGGATGTGAGCGGCCCTCATAACCCCCTTCCCCTTCTCTCCCATACAGCCCCCAATCCGCGGCGAATCTCGAATCGTTTGTGTATGGGAGAGAAGGGGCGATCCTGAGGCGCTGGTTCAGGTCTCTGTCAGAGAACGTAACCCGGCGATGCTGAGCACGCGGATCTGGCCTCGACGCAGCTCGATCAGGCCTCGCGCCTGCAACTCGTCGAGAATGCGGGTCGCGGTCTCGCGATGGACCCCGATCGTCTCCGCCAACTCCTGATGAGTCACACCAGCGATCTCTTTGCCGTCTGGGCCGGTGAGGCGCAGCAGTGCCGCGGCGAGGCGAGCAGGCACGCCGCGGAAGACGAGCGTCTCAAGCTGCTGCTGTGCCGCATCGAGGCGGGCGGCGAGCACCGCGATCAGGCGCAGGGCTACTTTCGGCGAATCGCAGATCAGTTGCTCGAGATCGGTGCGGCTCATCAGACACAGCGTGCACTCTTCAGCCGCCTCGGCGAAGCTGCCGCGCATCCCCTCGCCGATGAGTGACATCTCGCCGAAGACCGTTCCGGGTTCCACCGTTGCGGTAACCAGCTTGTGGCCGTCGGACGTCAGGCGGTAGATGTTGACCCGGCCCTTCTTCAGAATGAACAGTACCTCGCCCGTCTCGCCCGGCGTGTAGAACACGCGGCCACGGCGGCAGGTCGTGATCGCCGTCATGCGATCGAGCTCGGCCAGCTCGTCTGGGCCAAGATCCTGGAAGATGTCCGTCGCGGCGAGGTAGCCAAGCTTGCCCGGCAGCGGGGCATCGCCGGCGCTCGGCGCAGCGGCAGCCGTCGTGCCGCCTGGCCGGGGGCGAATCGCGCTCAGGAACTTCATCGGTCCGCCAGCCTTTCTGTCCAGGCGACCGCCGCGGCGAGTCGCCGCAGCAGCATCGCCGGCCGCGGGTTGCCGAGCGAGAGCACTTCGCCGTCGAGCACGAACGTCGGCGTCGCAAACACCTCGGCTGGCAGCACGGACACCGGATCCGACAGGTTGACCACGTCCACGCGCAGGGCAGGAAACGCCGCTCGCGCCTCGTCGGCCAGCCGTCGCGCCCGCAGGCACGCGGGGCAGCCGCTCTGCACATATACACGCAGCACCGGCACACAAGCACCTCTACCGATTCACGCCGCGGCACGCATCGTACCGGCCGGTGGGCTCATCTGGTCGCACGCGCAGTACACGCGCGCGACAGCCCGCCCGGCCGCACCTCAGGCCATCGCAGCGGCCTGCAGTCTCTCCCTGCGCTGGATAGCAGCCCCGGCCGCCCCAGCACCGTGATCATGATCACAGAGCCGTCACGGGGCATGCGCTGTGCTGATGATGGCCGGCACCCAAAGCGACCGGGAAACGCTGGTGTCACACCACCTTCACCTGAATGCTGTGCAGCCCCGTGGCGCCGGTGTTATACGAGAGCTTCTTCTGCGCCTTTTGGGGCGTGCCCGCGCTGTCGATCGCCCGTACCTGCAACGTGTAGTCGCCGGGGGACGGAGGTATCCACCGGTACGACCACAGGACCCAGGTGAACGGCGAGAGCGGCGGCTTGAGCTTCGCCGGCGACCAACTCTCGCCCGCGTCTGTGCTGAGCTCGACACGCATGACGCCCCGGTCGCCGGTAAAGGCGATCCCGCCGAGGAGTGTGGGCGCGCCCGCATTGAGTTGATCCGGGCGCGTGTCATAGCGCGCCATCGTTTCGACGCCCCTGTCCGGCTTCCAACCCGACCGCTCCCATGTCCCGGTGGGTGCCTGCGCTGCGACCTCGATGCGATTGATCCACTTGGGATTCTTCATGCCGTACAGACCGGTGGTAAGCAGGCGTAACGGGAAACCGTGCTTATCGGAGATGGCGCTGCCGTTCATGTTGTACGCGAGCAGCGTGTGCGGCTGTCGTGCGGCGTCCAGCGGCAGGCTCTCTTTATAGTTGTCCGCCGACGTGAACACCACCCATGCAGCGGCATCCTGCACCTCAACCCGATCGAGCAGCATGGCTAGCGGGACACCGGTCCAGCGGGTGTTGCTGATCAGGTTACCGCCCACGAGATTGCTGATGCATTCCAGCGTGGTGAACTGGTCGACGGCCGGCAGCCCTAAAATGTCTTGGTACGAGAAGCGGCGCGGCTGATTCACCACTCCTGTTATGTCGAGCGACCAGCCGTCGGCGCTCACCGCCGGATCGACCAGGTTCTTGGTCACGATATAGAACTGGTCGTTGGGCGTGATCTCGAGCGAGATGCCGTCCGGCGCCTCGAAGGCCGGCTCCGGCGAAGCAGACGCCGGCGGCCGCGCGGCGGCAATCGTGGCGGGCGCGGTGGCCTCGGGCGTTGCAGGGGCTGTGATCGCGGGAGCAACGGCGCCGCTCGTCGGCGTTGCGGAGGCCTCCGTGGCTTGCTGCGATTGCGCCCTGGAAACCGTGGCCCGGACGCCGGGCGTGCCATGCTCGCCCATCTGACGCACGATCCGCCACAGCATCGCCCCGGCGAAAGACGCAACGCCGCTGGCCGCGAAGAGGGCGATCGCGTGGCGACGCGAGACGATCCGCCGTGCCTCACTCCCGGCACCCGGCTGCACCGCAGGGCTGGGCGCCAGCAACCAGCGAAAGCCGACCAGCACCAGCCCGCACAGCAAGAACGCGGCCAGCGACCACACGGCCGAGCGCATACCCCTCGGTGCGTCCGCTCCGAGCGGACCCACGCCGAGCGCGGGCAGCGCCAGCAGCTCCGTTGCCAGCCAGAACGCGGCGCCGATGACCAGACCGCGCAGCGCCAAAAGCCGCGGCTCCCAGCGCGCTCGCCGATGATCCGCGGCGACCCCCACCAGCACGGCGAGCAACACGCTCGCGGCGGTCTGCCCGGCCACCCAGCCGACGAGCAGCAACGGCTTCGCCGAGAACTGCAGATGATCGATCAGGTAGCCGACGAGTTGACCCGGCAAGATTTCGAGTAAGCGGTCCTGGACGACCTCCGGCACCGACGGCACGCCGGTCAGCAGGCGCAACCCGAACATCGCGCCGCTGAGCGCAAGTCCAGCCACGAGGCCGGACAGCGCCCAGAGCCATAGACTGCCGGCCGAAGACCGCGCGTCGTCGGCCCGTGCCGCGTCTGGACCAGTCGTCGTTTGCTCGTCCATCCCACGCCTAACCACCGACGACGACTGTGCCCTTCATCCAGTTGTGGAAGGTGCAGTGGTAGGCGAATGTGCCCGCCTTCGAAAACGTGAACGACCACTCGTCGCCCCGCTGGATCGCGCCAGAATCGAACGAGGTGCCGTCGTCGGCGGTCACGGTATGGGTGGAGATGCCAGTGTTCGTCCAGGTGACGGTGGTGCCGGCAGCCACCTTGATCGGACTCGGAGCGAACGTCCAGGTCAGCGGATCCGACTGGCCGCGGCTGTCCTTCGGCTCCACGATCTGGGCCGGAAACGCGGCCCGAGCTGCCGGCGTAGCAACTGCCGCCGCTGCGGTGGTGGCGGAGGCCGTCGCGGGACGGCCGCTGGCAGCGCTCGCAGTCGCGGGGACCGCAGTCGCCGGGGCAGCCGTCGTGGCGGTTTGTGAGGCGGCCGCGGCCACCGTCGCAGGTTGGGGCTGCACGGTGGCCGCGGCCCTGGCTGGCGCCTGTGCAGTGGGCGCCGTCGACCCGTTCGAGCCGCAGCCGGCAAGCAGGGCCGCGAACCCGAGCAGGATGACGCCACCCAACCACGCCCCGCGGCGACGACTCGTCATGCGCCCGCCTTCCCCCACATCCGCATCACCAACCACCCTTACTCGCCCCGGATGGCGCCAGCCGTGTCCATGTACCGGTAGTGCTGAGCGGCACGCGGCGCCGTGGGCTGCCCACACCCACGGCGCCACGTTCACCGGCCGCGACTCAGGAGCGCAGCCGGCGGCCGAGCACAATGCTTGCCCCGGCAAGCGCGAGCAGGATGCCCGCGATCCCGGTCAGCAGCATCGCCGTGCCGAGCGAGCGCGGCCGATCCAGGTTGCCGCCCGAGCCGGTCGCGGGCATGGCGCGCACCGCGGCCTGACCGGCGGCACCCGGCGCAGCAGCGGGCGCGGCGGGGTGTCCGCTGCCGGGCGAGCCCTGCAGGTTGACCGTGATCATCGCCGGCTCGGGGCCCTCGATCGGGGTGTGATCGTCGTTGACCAGCTCCACGGCCAGCGTGTGCTGACCGTTCGCCCAGGCGCTCAGATCGACGGGTATCGTGTCGGAGCACGGCATCGCGATCATCCCCGCCATGCTCATCATGCCGCCCTGCGCCATGCCCGCCATGTCCAGATCGACGAACACGTGGTAGTGGCCGTAGCCCACCACGTTGCCCTTGCCCTCCAGCGTGCAGGATGCCTTGAAGTTCTGTGACTGGATCTTGAGGTCGAACTTCGGCCCAACCATCGCCTTGTCGGCCGGCGCGCTGATTGCGACCGAGGGCTTGGCCGCACCTGTCACCGCCGCGGGCAGCGGCCGCGCCTGCCCCGGTTCGTAGTCGAAGTCAACGGTGGTCGGCTCGCCGACGTCGTCGTGGGTGTTGCCCGCCAACACGACGATGAGCTGGTGCTTGCCGGGTTTGAGGCCGTCGCCGGAGATGGTAAAACTCGGGTCGCAGTAGAAGTTCGTCAGCACCGCCATGGTCATGCCATCGAGCATGGCATGAATGTGGCCCGCCCCGGCCTCGTCGGGAAGGCCCACGTCCGCACACTGCACCTTGTAGTTGGAGACGGACGTCGTGACCTTGAGGTCATTGTCGGTAATCTTCTGGCCCGCGGTCGGCGACATGATCTTGATACTCGGCGCGGCCTGCGCCACGACGCTACGCGGTCTTGTGCCGCCGCCTACCATCAACAGTATGGCTCCGCTTACGAGGATGGCACCGGTTGACCACTTCATTGGGCTGGTTCTCCTTCTTCGCCGCTCTTCGCCGCTGCGGCGGTGGCTGACACTCCTTATGCGGTAGCCGGACAAATGCTTCGGTGACGGCGATCACCGTTGCGCCGCCCGGGCCAGTCCGTGAGTGTGAGGCTTGTCACACGCAGGCGTGCCCGACCGTCGTTCCCTGCCGCATGACCGCACGCCATCAGAACCGAACGAGCAATACCCCGATGACGACCGCCACGGCTATGCCGAGCAACAGCGCGCCGACGTTCGGCATGCCCGCGAGCAGCAAGGCGACGTTGATGCCGATGCCGAGGAGCACAAGCCAGACCAGCGCCAGCGGACTGGTGACGCGATGCATGGCCTGGCTCTCCGCATCGACTGCTACAGCGACCGGCAGGAGCCGCTCGCCATGTTGCTGACGGGCTCGCGCATCGACCGCCAGTCCCAGTTCACCACCAGGCCGTAGTAGGTGAGGTCGGGAGTCACAGGCAACGAGAGGCTGTTTCCCATGACCCAGTCGTTTTGCGCTGTATCAACTTCGCGGAAGCTGCCGATGTCGAGTTGCGCCTTCAGCGTCGAGACCTGGACGTGGTAGTTGTCCACGTCCCGCAGCGCCGACCAGCTCCAGGTGAGTGTGCGGCCGTCTGCGCCGCACACCGGCGGGTAGATCGTGACGAAGGCGCCCATCGGCAGCGGCAGAATTGTGTGGCGCTGGCGTGCAGGCTCAACGCCCGTCGGTGCGAGATCGTCGTGACAACGGTCGGCCGCGGGCGGCGGGCCCCCGACCGGAACCGCGAGCATGCTCCAGACGGCGAGAAAACCGGCGACGGGTACAGCGACGGGCTTGCTGACCCGTGGCAGTGATAGAGCGGGAAGCGTTGGACGGTGCATGCGTTTGCCTCCTCTGCAAGCGCAGCGCGTTTCGCCGCGGCAGAAGGGTGCTGCCGCGCTTCCCACTCGGGGCTGCTTGTCCCGGCCGATCCCGATCTGCACCATTCCAAGTTCGAAGACAGTGACGGCGATCACCGATCCGAACAGTTCGGCTCGGCAGGCTCCGGTTGTGTGAACTCCGTCACGCCGGCATGTCGCGCGATGTCCGACGGGGCATGCGCCCACGCTGGAGCCCATAGGCGGTGTTCGGTGCGGTCACGAGAAACTGACGGCTCAACGGTGTGCCCGTGCCGCGCGCTGCAGCTGATACCCGCCAGCCGCTCCGGCTCGCAGCCTGCCAGCGTAACTCCCGCCGCGCGGCATCCGTGATTCCGATCACTGAGCGGAGCGCGTGTCGCGCGTATGCCTGATGTGCATGGTGAAGGAGGCGCGCGATGACTGGCTGCCAGCGCCGCGGCCGCGCACCAGCCGGCCTCACATCCGGCGCGTTCGTCCTTTCCGTGCTGCTGCTGGCTGCCAGCTGCAGCGGCGGCGCCAGGCACGCGGCCAGCGCGCCTCCTGCGGCCAGTGCATCCCCGACGGCAGGTTCGGCGATAGCTGCCGCGGCGCCCAACGAGCCGGTTCACTTCAGCAAGGCCGGCTGGAAGACCGACTTCACCCGCCACAGCGTCGATTTGCGGGAGATCGATTCAGGCGGCCCGTCGCGCGACGGCATCCCGCCGCTGGACAAGCCGGCGTTTCTGCCCGTGGCGGATGGCGATGCCTTTCTCAAAGATGTCGAACCCGTGATCGCCTTTGAGCACAACGGCGATGCCCGCGCCTATCCGCTGCAGATCCTCATCTGGCACGAGATCGTGAACGACACGGTCGGCAGCTTGCCCGTCACCGTGACCTTCTGCCCGCTCTGCAACACCGCGATCGTCTTCGACCGCACGCTCGACGGCCGCGTGCTCGATTTCGGCACCACCGGCAATCTGCGTGACTCGGACTTGGTGATGTACGACCGGCAGACCGAGTCCTGGTGGCAGCAGTTCGCCGGCGAGGCGATCGTCGGCGAGCTGACGGGAAAGAAACTGACGTACCTGCCCGCCGCGATCGTCTCCTGGTCCCAATTTAAGGAAACCTATCCGCAGGGCGAGGTGCTTTCGCGTGCCACGGGCTATGACCGGCCGTACGGCGAGAACCCGTACGCCGGCTACGATAACGCGGCCGATCCGCCCTTCCTCTACAACGGCAGCATCGACGGGCGCCTGCTGCCGAAGGAGCGCGTCGTTACGGTGGCGATCAACGATGAGGCGGTCGCGTACCCGTTCAACGTGCTGCAAAAGGCCCGGGTGGTGAACGACACCGTTGGCAACGAGCCGGTCGTGATCTTCTGGCAGAAGGGCACCGCCTCGGCGCTCGACGGCGAGGTGATCGCAAAATCCGCGGATATCGGCAGCGCGACGGTGTTCAGCGCGGCGATCGACGGCCGTCGCCTGACCTTCAACGCAGAGAGCGGCGGCTTCACGGATGCGGAGAGCGGAAGTCACTGGAGCGTGCTTGGCCGCGCCACCGCCGGCCCCTTGAACGGCCGGCAGTTGCAGCCTGTCGTGCACGGGAACCCCTTCTGGTTCGCCGCCGCCGCTGCCTATCCGAAGATTCGCGTTTTCGCACCGTAGCTGGCTGGCACGCGGCAACCCGCGCAGCGCGGGACAGGTCGTCAGCCGCCGAGCTGCGCCAGCGCCTCAAGGATCGCTCCCGACGTGATCCCGTCGTGGGAGGCGCTCCAGACCGCTCTTCCTCCGCGAAAGAGGATGATCTGCGGAGATGCGTGCTTGATTCCGCTGATCCGCGCGACCTCCTGACCCAGCTACGGGAAGGCGGCAACGTCGATGCGAGCAGTCGCGACTCCACTCTGCACGATCTGGGCAGCAGCGAAGTTGCTGATTGGGCAGTACGGATCGTCGAGGAACAGGAGCATCGGACCGTGTTCGGAGACGCGCGCGAGTTGTTCAATATCCGCGGCACTCGAGACGGCGCCGAACCGCGCAACAGCTTTTGTCGAAGACCTTCTCCTCATGCTGCCTCCATAGATCCCGCCACGGCCGGTCGGTCCACGCTCTTTGTGCCCGGTATTTCCCGGTCTCGGCAAGACCAACACTCGGGGCGCCCGTCGTTGCTGCGCGGTGATCGCGATCACCGCGCGCGGCTTGAGCGCGTGCACAATGGCCGTAGC
>CALFMN010000239.1 GCA_937879875.1 uncultured Chloroflexota bacterium
CCGCGATTCAATCATGACGTACATCTACTGGGTTTGTCAAGCCGTAAATCCCCCTTCGCCGCGCCCGATGCGCCCGTGCCCCCTGTTCCGCCGGCGCTCGCCGCGGCCGAGGGCGCCGCCGCGGCCGTCGCCGCTTTGGTGGCGCTGGGCGGAGGCGCCGTCGCCGGCGCCGTGGTTGCGGCCTGCGTGGGCGTGACGCTGGGCGCAGCCGTCTGCGCCGGAGCGCTGGCGGCAGGCGGCGTGGCCTGGCTGATCTGCTTCTGCAGCGCGGCGATCGTCGCCTGCAGGTCGGTGATCTGTTTGTTGTTCTTACTGCTGCTGCCGCAGGCGCTGAGCGCGGCGACGCCTGCCAGCAGTCCGACAGCGAGCGCGAACGGAACCCGACGCATGGAATCCCTCCTCGTTGCCGGCGAGACCGCCGATCGAGATGGCTCCATGATTCGGCGCGGTCGCGGGCGCCGCATCGGTAGGTCTACCGAGATGCCGGCGCGCGGGCATACCTATCTTTCGCCGTGTGGCCTCACCCCCTGGCCCCCTCTCCATTTCATGGAGAGGGGGAGCTGTGGTACTAAAGTTTGAGTTGAACGGTGGGGATGACGTTCTTTCTATTCCCTGTTTCCTATTCCCTGTTCCCTATCGCGCGCCCAGAGGGCGAGTTGCGTGCGCGAACGCAGGCCGAGCTTGCCGAGGATGTTGGCCACGTGCGCGTCGGCGGTGCGGCGCGAGATCACCAGCTCGACGGCGATCTGCGGATTGGTCAGACCGCGCGCCACCAGCGCGGCGATCTCTGCTTCGCGCGGCGTGAGCGGCGATGAGGGACCCCGGCGAGGCGTTGGAGCGGCGGTGAGGGTGAGTTCGGGCGCCAGCGCCTCGCTCAGCGCGGCGGCGTGAGAGAGCGCGAGGCCGGCCTGCCAGGCGGAGGCGCACTCCGCGGCCGGCAAGGCGCCGCGCAGCGCCGTCAGCGCGGCCGCGCGCTGTGCCCGATCGGGCAGCGGCAGCGTTTCGGCGGCATCGCGCCGCAGCCGCACGGCCGCGCCCAGCAGCCGCAGCGCTCGCCGCGGGTCGCCCCGCGCCGCCGCCAGCGCCGCCAGCGCTTCCAGCGGCCCAATGCTGAGCCGCCGGTCTTCCAGCGCGCCGGCCAGCGCGGCGGCGTGCCGCAGCAGCGCCTCGGCCTGCTGCAACGCCCCGGCCCTCGTCAGGTAACCACCGTACGCGCTCAGCGCTTCGACCAGCGCGGCGCGGTCGGCGTATTGCCAGGCGAGCGCCAGCGCCTCGTCGTAGCGCAGCAGCGCGGCGGCGCCCTGGCGTTCGTCCAGGTCGGCGAGCCGGCGCAGCGCAGCGGCCAGTTCGCGCACACCGCCCAGCGCGCGGCGCAGCGTCAGCGCCTGCTCGAAGCGCAGCCGCGCCGCGTCCCGATCGCCGCGCAGCAGCTCCAGCTCGCCCAGGCTGTCGAACTGGCGGGCGCTGGCCGGCCGGTCGTCCATGCGCTCGCGCAGCGCCAGGCTCTCGTGGTAGAGATCGTAAGCCGCCGCGTAGTCGCCGCGCGCGGCTGCGATCCAGCCGAGGCTGTTGAGCGACGCGGCGGCGCCGTGCTGGTCGCCGACCTCGCGGTGGATCGCCAGCGTCTGCCGGTGCAGCGGCTCGGCCTCGTCCGGCTCGTCGAGGCTCCAGGCCAGGTGGCCGAGATTGTGCAGAGCGAGCGCCATGCCGGCGCGGTTGCGCAGTTCGCGCTGCAGCGCCA
The DNA here is from genome assembly GCA_937879875.1 of uncultured Chloroflexota bacterium. GTDB lineage: Bacteria > Chloroflexota > Dehalococcoidia > CAUJGQ01 > CAUJGQ01 > CALFMN01. The sequence goes on from CALFMN010000239.1 coordinate 1,742, forward strand.
GGCTCTCCTCGTAGCGCCGGCGCGCGGTGGTCAGATCGCCGGCGAAGAAGGCGATGTTGCCGGCGATGTTGAGCGCCTGTGCCAGCCGCGGCCGATCGTCTGCTCCGCGCAGCAGGGCCAGCGCCTCGGCGATCAGCGCCCGGGCCGCGGCCGGCTCGCCCTGGTGCCAGCGCGCCGTGGCGAGGCTGGTGAGCGCGGCGGCAGCGGCGGCCGGGTCGCCCTCGGCGCGGGCCAGCGCCAATCCGTGCTCGTGCCAGGCGCGGGCAGCGGCGTAATCGCCCTGGCTTTGCGCCAGCGAGCCGGCGCCGTGCAGGCCGGAGAGCCGCAGCGGAGCCGGCGCATCCGGCGCGGCTGCCAGCGCCCGCTCCAACCAGGCGCGGCCCTCCGCCAGATAGCCGCGCACCAGCCAGAAGCGGCTGAGCGCCACGGCAAGCGCGAGCGCGGCGTGCGGCTGCCGCAGAAGGCTCCAGCCCAGCGCGGCACGCAGGTTGTCGTGCTCAAGCTCGAGCCGGTCCAGCCACTCCGCCTGCTCGGGGCCGGTCAGCAGGGTCGCGGCCTGCCGGGCGAGCGCCAGGAAGTGCGCCGCGTGGCGCTCGCTGGCCTCCTCTGCTTCCGCCCCGGCGATCAGCCGCGCGTGCGCGTGCTCGCGGATCGTCTCCAGCAGGCGGATGCGCGGCTCACCGTCCGGCAGCTCCTCGTTCAGCACGAGGCTCATATCGAGCAGCGCCGCCAGCCCGTCCAGCGTCGCGCGCTCATCCACACCGCACACCGCTGCCGCGGCATCGAGGGCGCAGCCGCCGGCAAACACGCCGAGACGGCGGAAGAGCCGCGCCGGCTCCGGCGCCAGCAGTTCGTAGCTCCAGCTGATGGCGGCGCGCAGCGTCTGCTGGCGCGCCGGCGCGTCCACCGCGCCGCCGGTCAGCAGATCAAGGCGCTCTGCCAATCGCTTGAGCAGCGCCTGCGGCGAGAGCAGCTTGCAGCGCGCCGCGGCCAGCTCGATCGCCAGCGGCAGGCCGTCCAGCCGCTGGCACAGCTCGGCCGTGGCGCGCGCGTTCTCCGGCGCCAGGCGAAAGGCGGGGCGCACCGCCTGCACCCGCTGCACGAACAACGCCACCGCCGGCGCCGCGGCCACGGCGTCGAGATCGTCGAAGCGGGCGCGGTCGGGCAGCGCCAGCGGCGGCACGGGCAGCTCGTGCTCGCCACGCAAATGCAGCGCCGTGCGGCTGGTGACGAGCAGCTTGAGGCCGGGACAGGCCGCCAGCAGTTCGGCCACGATCGGCGCGGCGCCTTGCACCTGCTCGAAGTTGTCGAGCACGAGCAGCAGTTGGCGGTCGCGCAGTGCGGCGGCGAGCCGTTGCAGCGGCGGCTGACCGGCGGCCTCGCGCACGTGCAGCGCCGCGGCGATCGTCGGCGCCACCAGATCGGGCGAGAGCACCGTCTCCAGGCTGACGAGCCGGGCGCCGTGCGCGAAGTCGGCGCCGACCAGCGCGGCCACGTGCGCGGCCAGCCGCGTCTTGCCGACGCCGCCGAAGCCGGTCAGCGTGACCAACCGCACGTCGGCGCGCCGCAGACGCGCGCGCACGGCCTCGACCTCGCGCCCGCGCCCGACGAGCGGCGTGGGCTGTGCCGGCAGATTATGCGGGCGGCCGCGCCGGGCTCCTGCAGGCCGTGCTTCGGCGGCATCGCCCGCGGCTGGATCGAGATTGCCGCGCATCCGGCAGTTCACCGTACCTGCGACTGCGCCCGCGCGGTTCGAGATCGATCGGCACGGGAGCGTGTGCAGAGTATACGGTCCAAACCCGGGCGGTGCGGCGCCGCGCGACAGGGCGGTACCACGGCGTCTGCGCGTTGACCGCGCGGCGCTCTATACTGGATCTATGGCCGATCAGTACATTGCCACCGACAAGCAGAGCGGGCTGGAGATCGCGATCACGGGGCAGTTTCCCGTCGCGCCGGAGGATCGCATCCACGTAGCGCGTACGGTAAACCTGTTCACCAAACTGATGGCCGCCGGCCTCGCCACCGCCAACGACGGCGAGCGACGCGAGCTGTTCACCCACCTCGAATCGCAGCTCGAACTGGCGGCCGCCCTGATCAAAGAGGACTTCAACGAAGTCTCGCGCCTGATGCAGGAGATGCTGACCCGTATCGGCCTCACGCCCGAGAAGATGGAAGAGATGGCGAAGGACCTGGCCGAACAGCTGCGCAAGCAGATCGACGACCAGCCCGGCGAACCGGGCAGCGGTCCCTTTTCGCCCAATTAGCGGCGGTGACGATGGCCACGACCAGGCCCGCGGCGGCGTCCCGCCTGACGATCGGCGCGGTGGCGCGCGAGGCCGGCGTCTCGGTGCCCACCGTGCGTTTCTATGAAAGCCAGGGCTTGCTGGGCGCGGCGCCGCGCAGCGAGGGCAATTATCGCCTCTACGGCGCCGCCGACGTGCGCCGGTTGAAGCTGATCCGCCGGGCGCGGACGCTCGGCCTGGCGCTGCCCGCGGTGCGCGAGCTGGTGCGCGCCGCGTTTGAAGAGCCCTGCCGCGCCTTCGAGCCACGGCTGAAAGAGGCGCTCGAACAGCGCATCGAGGACGTACGCCGGCAGGTCGCCGAGCTGCATCTGCTGCAAAGCCAACTGCAAAACCTGGACGCGCACCTGGCCGGCGACTGCGCCTGCGACCATCCCGCGGGTGAATGCTCGGGCTGCAGCCTGTTGGGCGAGACGGAGGGCGGCAGCGGCGCCTGCTCCTGCACGGTGACGCCGCCGATACCCACGTCTGCACAATAATGCGTTAAGCGCTAACCTGCATTGACAATTGCGTGGCCAGGGCTATACTGACGCTCGGGCCATGCGCCGATACTGCATCTGTCCGGCGCGTCAGCCCGTTGGCCTGCCGCCTGCATCGGGCTGGCTGGCCGGCAACTCCACCTGCTCGGAGCGTCTCCCGCCGATGAGGACAGCCGCTGCCCTGAACTCTCCGCGCGCGTTTTCTCACCTCCTGCGTTCTCGCCGCTCGTTCTTTGGCGCTGTGGTGCTGCTGGCCGCGCTGCTGGCGCCGGCGATCGGCCCGCCGCACCCCGCACTGGGGCGCGACCTGATGAACGATCTGCCGTTGCACTACATCCACCAGTACCAGGGCAACGTCAGCGACGACGTCGATTGCGGCCCGACCAGCGTGGCGATGGTGCTCACCGGCTACGGCCTGCGCCCGGGCGGCCTCTCCGACGCGGCCTTCGTCGCCTCCGTGCGCCGCGCCACCGGCGAGCCGACGAACATCGGTACCGTCTACGACGATTTGAAGCGCGTGTTCGACCAGTACGGCCTGCGCTACGACTACGTGCCCTCCAGCATGCCCGGCGAGCCGGTGGCCGAGGCGCAGGCGATGCGCGACGCCGTTGCTGCGGGCAATTTGGTGATCGCCGAGGTCCACGGCGTTATCCTCGGCCGCAGCCCCGACTACGGCGACCACTGGCTTGTGGTGGTCGGCTTCAGCGACGACGGCGTGCACGTGTTGGACCCGGACGACCAGCGCCCGCGCTGGGACGGCTGGATTCGCGGCGGCGACATCACCCTGCCGCTAGGGCTGTTCGAGCAGGCGATGCTGCGGGCGCAGCCTGGGCCGTACGGGCTGATCGTCTATCCGCCGGCGCGCGGCGCTCTCCACGCGGGCATGCAGGCGAAAGTCAGCGGTACCGACGGCGACGGCGCCTACCTGCGCGGCAGCGCGGGCGTGGGCGACAACAAGCTCACCTTGCTCGCCGATGGCAGCGTGGTCACTGTCGTCGGGCCATTCCCCGCGCCGAACGCCGACGGCCACGACTGGATCGGCGTCTCCTACAACGGCCAGCAGGGCTTCGTGGCCGCCGAATATCTTGCATCCGCCGGCTCCGGCCAGTGATGCGCGAGTGGCCCTCACACCCCCGTCCCCCTGCTCTCCCATACACAGGGCAATGGAGATCCGAGTCGTGTGACGAACCTATGGGAGAGCAGGGGCGATCACGCGGAGGAGGCGTGGAGCGGCGTCGGGTTTGCAAGCCATTGTAAGGACGCACGGCGTGCGCCCTTCGCGGCAATGCCGCGATCCGCAGGGCCGCGTCGGCCGCGTGGCGCCGTTGCTCGGACAGCATACGGAAGAGGTGCTGCGCGAGGCGGGCTTCGCCGCAGGCCGGATCGCGCAGCTGCTCGCCCGCGGCGTGATCGTGCAAGCCAGCGCCTCCGGCTAGAGCCTGTTATGAACTTGAGGCCCGCCGCGGCTGCTCTGGGGCGTAGGCTTCAGCCGCCAGTTGTCGTCACGCCAACCAGAAGCACAAACGTGGAAGAGGAACCGCATGATCGGTCTCCGATTCTGCGTCCAGAGGCCCGTTGATACGCTGAAAATGCATAACAGCCTCTAGCGTTCCGGCTTCTCTGCCGCTGGAACAGAAGACGATGACGATGAGATCCATGCCATGACGCTGCCATCCGCGATCCGCCCGAAAGAAGGCCAGCAGCCGGGCACGCCGTTTGAGGCATTCCACGCCGGCGCGCGGCTGCAGCCGCTGTCGTTCACGCTGGACGCCGAGGTGGTGGACGAATACGCGCGGCTGCTGGGTGCAGAGCTGGCCTGGTATCACGCGCCGCCGGGCGGAGGAGGGCCGGTTGCGCCGGCCACCGCGCCGGCGCTCTTCCTGCTGGCGCTGCTCTACCGCACCTTTCCGCCGGTGCAGGGGCTGGTGCTCACGCACGCGGCCTTCGAGTTCCTGCAGCCCTGGGCGCCGGGCATGAGCATCACCGGCAAAGGCGAGATCATGGAGACGAGCGAGCGCCGCGGCCGCCAGTACGTCTCCTGGCAGGCGGAGTTTGGCGACGACGCGACCGGCCGCCTGCTGACCCGCGCCCGCAACACATTCACATTGCCCCAACGCGAGCACCAGGCGACAACGCCGGAGATGCGCCGGCCCGGCCCGGAGCCAGCGGGCGGCGTGCCCGTGACGCCGCTACGCTTGAAGCAGCCCACAGGCGCGATCCTGCCGGGCCTGCGGCTGGAGGTGGAGCAGGGCATCGCCATTTCGCAGGCGCTGATCGATTGGTACGGCCGGCTGAACGGCGACCATGACGTTGTGCACTACGACGCGCCCTACGCCGCGGCGCTGGGCTACCGCGCGCCGATCGACCACGGCCTGATGCACGCGGCCTACGTCAGCGAGTTGCTCTGTCAGGCGTTCGGCATGCGCTGGCTCGCGGGCGGGCGCTACGCGCTGAAGTGGACCGCGCCGGTCTATCCAGACGACGTGCTGTACCCAATCGCGCAGGTTGGCGAGCGGAACGCGGGTGAAGCGGCCGGCCGTCTGCCGCTGCTGGTGCGCTGCGAGAACGCGCAGGGCCAGCCGGTGCTGCTTGGCGAGGCGGGCGTGCCGATCGACGGCGGGTAGCTCGGTGCAGCCGGCCCTTACGCGACCGGCTCGGCTTGTGCGATCTCGGCCATCAGCTCCAGCGCCTCGTCCTGATCGGTGCGGATCGTGAGGCCCGTGGCGCCGGCGTCTTCCCAGGCCCGATACCGCTCGCGGATGCGTGCCGGCGTGCCGGCCAGCGCCATCTCATCGCAGTACTCGTCCGGAATCGCCTCCATCGCCTCGCCCTTGCGACCGGCGAGGTATAGCTCCTGGATCGACTTCGCCGCGTCGCCGTAGCCGCGGCGCACCATCATGTCGTTGTGAAAGTTCTTGTCGCGGTGGCCCATGCCGCCGACGTAGAGCGCGATCTGCGGCTTCATCGTGCGGAATGCCGCGCGCACATCATCGGTAATCGTGACCGTGGTGCTGGCCTGAATCTCGAAGTCTTTGAGCGACTTGCCGCCTCCGGCGCGGCGAAAGCCTTCTTCCAGCCAGGGCCGGTAGGTCTGCATGCTGCCGGGCACGAAGCCAAGCGGCAGCCAGCCATCGGCAAGCTCAGCAGTGAGCTTGACGTTCGACTCCGTGCCGGTGCCGAGCCAGATCGGCAGCTTCGGGTTCGTATGCAGGATGCTTTTGAGCGGCTTGCCGATGCCCAGCGCTCCCTCGCCGGTGTAGGGCAGCGAGATCTCGCGGCCCTGGTGGCTGACCGGCTCCTCACGGGCGAAGATCTTGCGCATGATCTGCACGTAGTCGCGGATGCGGTAGTACGGCTTGCCCCAGGGCTGGCCGTACCAGCCCTCCACGATCTGCGGCCCGGAGACGCCGAGCCCGGCGATCACGCGGCCACCGGAGAGCGCATCGACCGTGGCGGCCTGCATCGCTGCCATCGCCGGCGTGCGCCCGGCGAGCTGCATGATGCCCGTGCCCAGGCGGATGCGCGTCGTCAGGGCGGCGATGTAGGCGAGCGGCGAGATCGCGTCCGAGCCGTATGCCTCGGCTGTCCAGAGCGAGTCGTAGCCGAGCCGCTCGGCGAGCAGGATGCGCTCCATGGGCAGGCGCAGCTCCGCGCCGGAGTAACCGATCGCCAGACCGAGTTTCATTTCGATCCTCCGGGTAGTGAACCGCCGGCCGCCGCTGCCGTGTCGATCGTGCCTGCCGGCCAGTTCATCATAGCGGCTGCGCGGCCCGGCGGAACTGGTAGAATAGGGGCATGACCACGCACGAACTCTCTGAAGCCGAGGAGATGGCGCGGGTACCGGGCATCATCTACGTTGATGGCGCTGCCGGCCGGCGCGCCCGGATCGCAGGCACAGGGCTTGAGGTGTTCGAGTTGATCGAGGCCTGGCTCTCGGCCGATCGGAATGTGGCCTGGCTGCTCGAAGCATATCCGTGGATGACGCGGGAGCAGGTGCAGGCCGCACTCGACTTCTATACGCTCTTCCCCGAAGAGATTGACGCTCGCCTGGCGCGCGAGTGGGAGATCGATCGCATGGTGGAAGAGGCCGGTGGCATGACGCCTGAATTGATGGAGCGCATCGCGTCTCTGCCGCGGCTATAGTTCAGCGCGTGGCGGTTGGCTTGAGGAAATCCGCAAGATAGGGCGGTATCCCGAAGGGATGGTTCCGAACGTACGCCTCGATGGCGCGGGCCATACTCCCATAGTCGCCACGGGCAAACGAACGCGAGAGGATCAGCACTCCCGCATGCGGGAGACCCTCGGCTGCGAACTGCTTTGTGAAGCGAACAAAGTCATCGAGGTTGAGGGTGATGAGGACTCGTCCTTCGCGCGCGGCGAACGCCAGTTGGTCGGGATCCTCCGCCTTCAGCCGGCCGGCCTCTCGGGTGGTGAGCACGTCGAAACCGGCGGCGCGCAAGGGCGGCGCGACCTGCACGGGCACGTCTTCATCCAGATAGAGGCGCGGACGGGCGGGGCTCACCCGTGCATGGTGCGCCTGACCGCTTTGTATGCGCATCCGCGGTTGCCGGCGAGTACGCAGCCATGACCGCGGCAGGTCGGCTTTCCCTCGATGCTGCCCGAATAGGCTTTGTCGGGCGGTGGGCGCTGCCCGAGCAATACGCGGAGCGTCATGCGCCGATGATAGGGTGAATCGTGCTCCGGCCAAAGATGGCCGGCTTGCTTGACAACGTCGCTGTCCGGCGCGATACTTAATAATGTGCTTAACTATTCAGCCTCGCTCGATCGCGTGTTCCAGGCGCTTGCGGACCCCACGCGCCGGGGCATGGTGGAACGCTTGAGCCGCGGGCCGGCTTCGGTCAGCGATCTCGCCAAACCGCTGCCCATGTCGCTGCCGGCGGTGGTCCAGCACCTCCAGGTGTTGGAGGCGAGCGGGCTCGTGCGCTCCGAGAAAGTGGGGCGGGTCCGCACCTGCCGTATCGAGCCGCAGGCGCTGAGGATGGCCGAGCATTGGATCGCCGAGCGACGGACGGGTTGGGAGCGCCGCCTCGATCGGCTCAGCGACTATCTCGCGGAGCACCCCGAAGAACCGGATCAGAAGGAGTAAGCCATGAGCGAGCGATCCGTCACACACGCCACTTTCGTCATCGAGCGCACCTACGACGCCTCACCGGCGCGGGTGTTCGCCGCCTGGGCCGATCCCGCGGCCAAGTCCCGCTGGTTCGCGGGTCCGGACGACTGGCAGTCCGGCAAGCACGAGCTCGACTTCCGGGTCGGCCGCCGCGAGCGCGTCAGCGGCGGCCCGCAGGGCGGCCCGGTCCATACCTTCGATGCCCGTTACCACGACATCGTGCCGAACGCGCGCATCATCTCCAGCTACGACATGTACATGGACGAGACACGAATTTCGGCCTCACTGGCCACGGTCGAGTTCAAGCCGGAGGGCGCCGGCACGCGGCTGATCTACACCGAGCAGGGCGCCTTCCTCGACGGCCACGATAACCCGGCGCAGCGCGAGCAGGGCACGGCCGAGCTGCTGGACGCGCTGGGCGCGGAGCTTTCGCGCGAACCCGCAAACGCCTGACGGGCGCAGGTGAATCGACCTGCTCGCAGTGCACCTGGCATCCGTCAGCAACAACACGGCTGAGGAAACTCAGCAAGCAAACGGAGGACAACACCGTGCAAATCCGCACGCATATCGGCGTTAGCCTCGACGGCTTCATGGGGCTGGCCGACGGCGCCCCGGTGTGGAACGCCATACCCACGTTCGTTCCGGGAGAATCGCACGGCTATCCCGAGTTCATCGAGCCGTGCAAGGCCGTCGTCGTCGGCCGCACCACCTTTGATTACGGTCACGCCTACTGGACCGAGCAGGGGGGCTGGCCCTGGCCGAACCTGACGGTCTACGTCCTGACCTCACGCCCGCTCCCGGATCATCGGCACGAAGGCGTCGCCGCTTCGCAGGGCGGCCCGGCGGAGCTGCTGGAGCAGCTACGAAACGCAGGCCTGGCAGGCGACGTGCAACTGCTCGGCGGACCGCGCGTGATCCGCTCCTTCCTGGAACTCGGTGCGGTCGACTGGCTGGGGGTGGTCGTGCTGCCGGTCTTGCTAGGCGGGGGGATACCGCTCTTCGCCGCGGGAACCATCCCGCATTCGGCACTGCGGCTGGAGCGGCACCACGCCTTCCCCGACGGCGCGGTACAGCTCGTCTATCAGCAGGCGACCTGAAGACCGCCCTCGATCCGAACCGCCGGCGGCTGCGGCGCGGCGTGAGGCGCTGGCGTCCCAAACGAAACGCCAGCGCCTCACTCGACCAGACCGTGGCGCAGGGCGTAGGCGGCGGCCTCGGTGCGGTTGGAGCAGGCGGTCTTGTTGAGGATGCTGCGCACGTGCTGGAAGACCGTGTTCACGCTGATCACCAGCCGCGCGGCGATCTCACGGTTGCTCTTACCCGCGGCCAGCAGCCGCAGCACCTCGGCCTCGCGTCCGGAGAGGCCATCGGGATAGATCGGGGCAACCGGACGCTCGCGCGGCCCGCCGCGTAGATCGGCCAGCACCCGCTCCCGCCACGGCTCGCCGGCGCCGTGCTCTTCGTAGAGTGCCAGCGCCGCGGCCAGCTTCTCGCCCGCCTGCACACGCCGGCCGGCGGCCAGCAAGGCACGGCCCCACAGGTGCAGCGCCTCCGCTTCCTCCCAGACCAGCGTGTAGCGGCGAAGGGTCTGCACAGCGCGGGCGAAGAGCGCCTCGGCCTGCTGTACCTGGCCTTCCATTGCGGCGATCATCGCGGCCGCGAGAGCAAGGCGGCCGGCGCACGCCCGCCACTCCTCCTCATTTGCCATGATGGCGCGGCAGCGAGTCAGGTGTTGCTTCGCATCGGCAAGCCGGTCCGTCTCCGCGCAGAGCAGAGCCAGCTGCAGGCGGGCGAGCAGCTCGACGAACTGGCTCTGGCCCTCCTCCGCGAGGCCGAGCACCTGCGCGAGGGCGGCGTCGGCGCGCGCACCATCGCCGCGCAGGCGATACAACACGCCGAGCCGATAAATACTATCCCACTCGTTGTAGCGGTTCCCCATCCGGCGCACCGACGCGACCGTCGCCGTCCACACGGTTTCAGCTCGCTCCCAGTCCCCGTCTTTCAGGGCCAGAATGGGCACCATGTAGGGCGGTCAGCCGCGGGACCCGCCGGCAGGGTACAGCTCAGCCAAGCTCTGCCGGGCCGTGTCCAGGTCACCAGTCTCGATCTGATGCTCAGCGATGAGCGTGGCGAGATAGAAGCGCTGGTTCGGCGCGTACTGCACCTGCGGCAGCGCCTGCGCTCGGCGGCAAGCGCGGAGCGCGGCAGCACAATCGCCCAGCCAATCGAGGGCGTTATTCAGCGAGCGCGTCGTGGAAAAGGGCAGCATGGGGTCGTTCAGGCGATTCGCCTCATGCCACGCGTGTTCCAGCAGCTCGAGCCCTTCGGCGGGCTGGCCGCACCAGGGCAAGAGTTCCCCATACCGGGCGGCGGCGTGCGCGGCCAGCCTCGCGTCCCGCAGGCGCTCACCCAGCGCGACGGCCCGCTCCGCAGCCGCGAGGGCCTCTCCGAAGCGCATGGCGAAAAAGCAAGCCTGGGCCAGGCCGATGTGCATGTACCCGACGACGGCATTCTCCGGCAGCCGCTCCATCAGCGTCTGCGCCGCGCGGAAGTGCGCGAGCGCCTTCGGCACATCCATCGTCTGCTGGAAAGTGGAATAGGCGCGGCCCAACTGAGAGTGGATCTCGGCGACCCGTTCGGCGTCACCAAGGGCTTCATACAGCGCCAGCGCCTGCTCGAAATGCTCAATCCCTTTCAGCAGATCGGCGCCGGACGCGAAAAGGCTGCTGCCGAGCTGTGCCAGTACCTTCGCCCGGCGTGCGGTGGTGCGCTCTGTCAGGTCTTCTGCCAACAGATCGAGCGCCGCTTGCCAGTGCGCCAGCGCCCCGTGATAGGCAAAGGCGCCCGCGGCCGCCTCGCCGGCCTGCATCGCGTAGCTGATCGCCTTCTCCGGATCGGCCAGCGCGCCTGCCAGGCGGTAGTGCTCCGCCAGTGCGGCCAGGTGCGCCGTGAGGTTGCCCGCGTTGACCTGCTCGATCGCCTCGGCCGCGCGCAGATGCAGCCGCTGCCGGCGCGGCAGGCTGATCGCGTCGGCGATCGTCTGGCGGATCAGCGCGTGCGCGAAGTCGTAGCCGCTTGCCTGCTCGGTAAGCAACCCGGCCGCGAGCACCTCGTCCAGCGGCTCCAATAGCTCATCGGGCTGCCCCGTGCTCATCGCGGTCAGGACTTCGTAGCGGATGCCAGTGCCAAGCACCGCTGCCGCCTGCAGCACCGCGTTGGCCGGCTCGCTCAGCCGCGCCAGGCGGGTGCCGATCACCTGGCGGACACCTTCCGGCACGCTCCAGCCGGCGCCTGCGGCAACCGTCGCGCTGAAGTCCACGCCGTCCGCCGCGAGTTGACGCACCAGCTCGGTGATGAAGAAGGGGTTGCCTTCCGTTTCGTCGTACACACGCTCGGCCAGCCGCGGCGCTGCCGGCGTTCCGATCAGCGCCGCGATCAGCAGGGTCACTTCGCGCGGGAGCAGCGGGCGCAGCTGCAGACGCTCCACCGTCCGCTGCCGCGTGACGTCGGCGAGCGCGGCGTGCAGAGGATGCGTGCGAGGAATGTCCAGGCTGCGATACGTCGCCGCCAGCAGGACAGGCGCCTCGGACAGCCGCCGCCCGACATGCTGAAGGAGGGCGAGGGAGGCAGCATCGGCCCAGTGCAGATCCTCCAGCACGAGCAGCAGACCACCGCCGGCGGCGCGGGCGGCAGCCAGCAACAGGTCCGTCACCGCCTCGAACAGGCGATAGCGATCCAGCTCCGGCGACTCGGCCCGCTTGGCGGCCAGGTCCGGCAGCTGGTCAAGCAGCTCGGGCAGCAGCAGGGCGATCTGAGCACCACCGCTGCCGAGCTGAGCGCGGAGCTGGTCGGGCTCGCTGCCGCGGAGGTAGCCGCGTAACGCTTCGGCAAATGGGAGGTAGGGCGGCATACCCTCGCCGTCGTAGCTGTGCCCGAGCAGCACCAGCACGCCCGCCGCCCGCGCCTGCTGTGCGAACTCGGCCAGCAGCCGCGTCTTGCCGATGCCGGGCTCGCCCGCGACCAGCGCCACGCCGCCCTCGCCCTGTCTCGCCGCAGCGAGACAGGCGTGCAGCCGCGCCAGCTCGCGCTCGCGGCCGACGAAGGGCGAACGGCTCCAAAACTGCGGCACGATCGGCGCCTCGCCTGCCTCATTCGCGTGAACAGCCGCGCAGCTTCGGCTGCGCAGGCGGATGAACGTAATCGCCATGATACGCCGGCGCGCCTATCCCTGACCGCTTCGCGGTCTGTCCCTTCCCCACAGGGGAAGGGTTCGTTAGCGGAGAACCGGTAGGTCCGAGGGCTACCGGTAGGCCTGAGCCCGCACCCTTCCCCTGTGGGGAAGGGAGACGCGGCGCAAGCCGCGGCGGGGTTAGGCCGCCGAGCCGCTGCCGGCGGACCCGTGGTTGTGGCACGATGGCGGCGTCAGGCATAGCCATGCGCCCTCGGCGAGACCCAGAGGCGGCGCAGGAGGCGGATCATGGCCGTCAGCGCGGTGACGAGCGAACTGATCAACGGCGCCCTTGCCGCCGCGATCCACGAGATGGAGGTGCTGATCAACCGCACCGCCATGTCGGCCATGATCAAGGAGAAGAAGGACTTCTTCGTCGGCTTGTTCGACGCGAGCGGCCGCCTGCTCGCCGCGCACGTGTCCTTCACCGCGCCCGGCCTGATCGACCCGGTGCTGCGCCAGTACCCGATCGAGACGCTGCGCCCCGGCGACGTGTTCTGGTACAACGACCCGTATCTTTCGCAGGGCGCGATTCAGCATCTCGGCGATATGGTCTTCATCTCGCCCGTGTTCGACTCCGATGAAGTTGTCGCCTTCTCCGCCACGTTCGGGCACTTCCGCGACATCGGTGGCACACGCGCCGGCAGCATCTCGCCCGGCGCCACCGAGATCTTTCATGAGGGCACGCGCGTGCCGCCGATCCGCATCTTCGCCGCCGGCGTGCTCAACGACGAGGCGTACCGCGTGCTGCTCGCCAACTCGCGCTTTCCCGACGACCTCGAAGGCGACACCCGCGCCCTGATGGCGAGCTGCCGCCTCGGCGTCGAGCGGCTGGAGGAGCTGCTGCGCCGCTACGGCCGTGAAACGGTGATCGCCGCGCTCGACGACCTGATCGACCGCACCAACAGCGCCGCGCGGGCGCTCTTGCGCTCGCTTGTGCCCGAAGGCGAGCACGCCTTCCACGACTTCGCCGACGACGATGGCATCGCCGGTCAGTCATATAAGGTCGCGCTGACGCTGCGCCGGCAGGGCGACAAGATCACCGCCGACATCAGCGAGAGCGGTCCGCAGGCGAAGGGGCCGATCAACTTTCTGGTGACGCTCGGCTACCTGAACCTGCTCTTCGGCCGCTATCTGATGGGCATCGACCCAACGCTGCCGCTGAACGAGGGGCTGCTGCACACGATCGATGAGCTGATCGCGAAGCCGGGCACGGTGACGCAGCCACGTTTCCCCGCCGCCACGGGCCTGCGCAGCCACGTGCGCCAGCGCATGAGCGGCTGCATGCTCGGCGTGCTGAACGTGGCAACATACGGCCAGGCCGCTGCAAACTCCCCGGTCTACGTGCTCTACACGCTGCGGCTGCTGGACGAGCGCACGGGCAAGTTCGATGTCTGCTCCGAAGGCGTGGGCGCCGGCCTCGGCGCGCGGCCGGACGGTGACGGCGCCAGCGCGATCTATTTCACCGTGCAGCAGAACTTCCCCGTAGAGTTTCTGGAGCGGGAGCACGGTCTGCTGGTCGAGCGGTACGCGATTGCCGCCGATTCGGCCGGGCCGGGACGCTGGCGCGGCGGCTGCGGTGTGCTGCGGGACGTACGCATTCTCGGCGGCGGCACGGTGCTGGCCACGCGCATGGACAACGTGAAGTATCCCTGCTTCGGTGTGAACGGCGGGCGCGCCGCGCGTCCGGGCGCCTTCGTGCTCAATCCGGACACGCCGCGCGAGCGCACCCTGCCGCCGATCGGCGACGACATTGCCCTCGAAGCCGGCGATCTGTTGCGCGTGATCACGACGGGCGGCGGCGGCTGGGGCGACCCGTTCCTGCGCGAGCCGCGGCGCGTGCGACAGGACGTGCGCGAAGGCTTTGTCAGCGTGCGCGGCGCCCGCGACGACTACGGGGTCGTGCTCGATCCTGAGACATGCCGGCTTGACGAAGAAGAGACGGCCCGGCTGCGTGGCGCCTCGCGCGAGCATGCCACGGCGCTCTTCGACCGCGGCTGAGCGCCTGTCGCCTCTGCAGCAGCGAGTGAACGGGCTACGGTTTCTCCCCTTTGTTGCCCTGCTCTTTCTCGGCGATGATGCTGAAGCAGTCGATGCAGACTTTCTTGACCGAGGCGGGCATGTACGGCCGGTGCTTGATGCGCCGGCCGCACACGGCACAGTCGGTCTTCACGTCGTCGGTGAAGTAGGCCGGCCCTTCGTCCGGCATGCAGATGATGTAGTCGGCCTTCGCCATCTCCTCGTCGGGCACGACGGTGATCGGAAACGGCAGGCCCGGCAGATGCACCTGGCGATGCCGTGAGCGCTTCGTCTTGCAAAACGGCTTGTACTTCACGCGCGGTTCCTAATTCTAGAGACGGCGTTCAAGAAAGCGGCGCTGTTCCTCTTCGAGCATGGCGGGTGCGGGCTCCGGCCAGTTGAATCGCTCCAAGATGTGTACAGTCGCATCGATCGCGAGACGCGGGGCGTCGGCGACCAGTACGGCGGCGGGCTGGGTCGTAGACCATGCAATCGTGTCAATCGCAGCGGTGTATGGGCCATGGAGCACGCGCCCTGGAGGGCTGGTGAGGACACGTCCCTGCGCACCATAGAGCTCGATGCGGAGCTTACCGGCGGGATCGAGCGCGCCGTGATAGGCAAGCCCTTTGGTGAACTCCAGGATCTCGGTTACAGTGTAGAGCACGTCGATGAAGTCAATGTGAGGCGAACTTGGAACAAGCTCTCCACCGAGCGTATTGGACTCGAAGGAGAAAAAGGGCGTCCGGTCATAACGAATCGCAAAGCGGTGGACGAACTGTCCGCTCTGATAGAGCCGCCAGAGTTCGACGTGGTTGCCGAAATCGCTGCCGGACTGGATGAAGTCGTCGCCGCGGACGTAACCGTCGCGGTCGACGTGCGGATAATCCCAGCCTCGCAGGCGCACGCTGGCGCTCTCCACGAGCTTCTCGCAGTCACGCAGCGTTGGAATGCGGCGTTCCTCAAACACCGTTGAATGGATCATCACCCGCCAAAAGCCGGTCTCGTGGATGCGGGCAAGGCGGCCATCCGTCTCGGATAGTGTCGTAGTCACAGGTTGCCTCGCTGCTGCTCGAAGCGCTCCTCGTCGGATGGCAGGGACGGCACGGCCACGACCCCTCGCAGCGCCGCGACGATCGGTTGCAGACGCTTCTCGACGCCGACCGCGATCGCCCGATCCAGCAACTCGCGCATCTCCGACTGCGTGCGGATCTCCGCCGACTCGTGCCTGGCGTAGGTACGTGTGTAGATCGCTGCCTCGCGCAGATGCGTGCCGTTGCGCGTGCAGACCACGGGCAGATCTCGGAAGCCGTTGACCTGGACGATCACAAACCGCCGCTCTTCCAAGCTCACATGGCGGACAGCGAGTTCGACAAACGGGTCTGCCCGGCCGTTCACGTACTCTTGCACCCGGTCTTGCTGATAGCTTGCGTCAACCTCGTCGCTGACGCCGTTCGGCTCCCAGGCATCCGGTTCCACCTGATCCATGCCGATAACGATGCTGCCCCCGCCGATATTCGCCATCGCCATCGCGGCGCGAGCGACGCGTGAGTTGACGGCGTCGACTCCCCATGCGAAGGGCTCTTGGCCGCTCGACCCCTTGTACTCGATGTTGCGCTCCTCGCGACCGTGAAGGATGAGGTCCAAGAGCGCAGGGTCGCTGTCGGGCATCAGGCGGGCGGCCTCCTGCGAGCCTCGGATTCTAGTGTACAACCCGGACGGACATGGCCCGCGCGGCTATCCTTCCACCGCCAGCCTTAGAAACGCGTCGATGCGGCGGTTGGCGGTGCGGCCGAGGCTGCTGGGCATGCCGTTGAAGCCGTGCACGCCGCCCGCGTAGACGGCCAGTTCGGACTGGTTGCCCGCGGCCAGCCAGCGCTGGTGCATGAACAACGTGTCGTCCAGCAGCGGGTCGAGTGTGCCCACGGTGAACAGCGCCGGCGGCAGGCCGCGCAAATCGGCGTACAGCGGCGAGACATCGGGGTCGCGGCGCTGGCCCGCGTCCGGCACGAAGTGGTCGTAGAACCAGGCCATCGTCGGCGTGCTCAGCACCAGATGGCGCTCGCCCCAGCGCGCCTGCGAGGGCGTCATCGAAAGGTCGTAGACGCCGTAGACCAGGTTCGCCGCCAGAAAGCCGCGGTAGTCGTGGCGGTCGCGCATGCGCAGCAGCGTGGCCGCGGCCAGGTGCCCGCCGGCCGACTCACCGCCGATCAGCAGCTTGTCCGTGCCGAACTCGCCTTTCGTGTTCTGTATCAGCCAGGCAGCGACCGCCTCGCAGTCGTCCTGGCTCGCGGGATACGGATGCTCCGGCGCCAGGCGGTAGTCCACGCTGAGCACGGCGAGGCCGCAGTTCTGCGCGATGCGCTCGTTGCGCACGTCGGCGTGATGTGCCCGGCCCAGCACCCAGCCGCCGCCGTGAATCTGCAGGTAAACGCCCTGCACCGTTTCGGGCAGGAAGAGACGGCAGGGCACGCCGGCGATCGTGCGCTCCTGCGCCATCTCGGAGGTGACGATCGGGCCGAAGGTGCCGCCGCCCGCCTCGCGCTCGTCGCGCACTTCTTGTGGCTGGCGCAGATAGGTCGGCGTCACCGTTGCCATCAGCGCTTCGAGCTTCGCGTTGAACTCGGCGGTTTCGGCGTCGATCGCGGCGGGATCGTAGGGGCTGCGCTCGGAACGGGCCTCGGTGGTCATCGCCTGCGCCTCCTCAAAGTGGTTTGCGCCAGCCGGAGTGTACCACCGCGACAATCCGCGGTGCGCGTGCTACGGTGGCTCTCCGAGTTGTGAAGGAGGCAAGACCGCGCGTGACCGCAGCGACCGATGTGATTCAGGACGCCTTCGCGCCGCTCTACGGCAAGCCATGCTGGGGCGCGAAGAATGGCTACAGCTCGTGGATCGGTATCGAGTTCGGCGAGCCGCATCTGGAGATCCACGAGCCGCGGCCGAACGCGAAGCGCAGGACCGTGCCCGGGCGGCGCTACGCCTCGCTGCGGCATGTCTTCCTCCACGGCCAATGGCATCTGATGCTCTACGCCTGCGCATGGGAATTACGTCTCAGGGGCCGCCGCGGCGTGCATAGCTCCTCTGAAAATCGAGCCATTGGGCGGGCGTTGCGCGAGCTGGACGGTCAGGCGCTGACCGGCGTCTCGATCACTCCAGACCTGCGTATCACGACGTTCACCTTCGATCTTGGCGGCCGGCTGGAGACGCGCCCCTGGGACGGTGATGAACCGCAAGAGCCCGAAGACCAGTGGCTGCTGTACGAGCCGGACGGACGCGTGCTCAGCGTGCGCTCGGATGGCCGGTACCGCCGCGACTCGGGCAGCAGCGAGCCGGACGGGGAGCGCTGGCTGCCTTTACAACCCGGCATCCGGCTGAGCGCTCTACCCGCCCGCCGAGCGCAGGCTGAGGCTGCCGAGCCAGAAGGCGTCGATGTGATCGAGCCGGCCGCGCCAGTAGGGCACGGTGGCGATCTCGCCGCCTGGACCGATCAGGCGCGCGTCTTGCAGGTGCAGATAGGCGGGGCGCACGCGGTCTTCCGGCTCCGTGGGCGCACGCTCGTTCTGCAACAGGCGCAGCCGCCGCTCGCGCCGCGCCTCCTGCTGCCCGCCGAGGCCGTCGAACAGGCCAGCGACGGCGTCCAGCGTCTCCTGCTGTGCGCCGCCCGCGCCGCGCACCAGCTCGGCCAGGCCGCTGAAGTAGGCCACCATGCTCACCAGCACGCCGCTGACCAGAAAGCCGCCGGCCTGCACCGTCACGGCCATGCTGAAGTCGCTGTCGTCGCAGACGCCGATCAGCTCCGCCAGCACGGCGTCGGTGACGCGCAGGCGGTAGGTGTCTTCCGCCTGCGCCGCCTCTTCCGCGGCCCGCCGCTCGATCTGGTGCTCGGACATCGCTCGCTCCCGGAGGGAGTTTACAGGTGACAGGTAACAGGTTACATGGAGATCGGACCACCGCGGCCTCGCCACGCCGCGAGGCTCTGGTTGAGCAGCGCATACACTGTCACCTGTAAGCTGTTACCCCGTGGAGCGAACGCTATGCCGCTGAAGTTCGGACTCTGGTACGACTTCCGTAACCCGCAGCGCTGGCAGCAGCCGACGGACCGGCTGTATGCCGAGACGTTCGAGCACATCCAGCAGGCCGAGGCGCTCGGCTTCGACGACATCTGGACCAGCGAGCATCACTTCGTCGAAGACGGCTACTCGCCCGCACTGCTGCCGATCTGCGCCGCCATCGCCGCTCGCACCAGCCGCGTCACGATCGGCACCAACATCCTGCTGCTGCCGCTGCACGACCCGATCCGCGTTGCCGAAGACGCGGCCACGGTCGATGTGATCTCCGGCGGCCGCTTCATCTTCGGTCCGGCCGTGGGCTACAAAGCGGACGAGTTTACGGCGCTGGGCAAAGACTACCATCGCCGCGGCCGCATCACCAACGAGGCGATCGCGGTGATCAAGCGGGCGTGGACGGAGGACACGTTCAGTTTTGCCGGCCGCCACTTTCAGTACGAGAACCTGCGCGTGACGCCGAAGCCGGTGCAGCGACCGCACCCGCCGATCTGGTTCGGCGGCTTCAGCGAGCCGGCCATCCGCCGCGCCGCGCGCGAGGGCGACGGCGTGCTGCTGGCCGGCGCCGGCCCCGCGCTGATCGCCGCCTACCGCGCTGCCCTGCGCGAGGCCGGGCGCACGGACGAGGCCGAGCAGCCGCACATTGCCGCCGGCACGCGCTGGACGGCGGTGGTGGAAGACCCCGACCAGGCCTGGGCCGAGCTGGGCGCGTTCGCGCTGCACCGGGCGCAGCAGTATCAGCAGTGGTTCAGCGCCGCCGGCATGAGCGTGGCCGGCCAGACGCCGCCGCAAAGCGTGGCCGACCTGCGCGCCCGCAGCCCGCAGATGTTCGTCACGCCCGAGCAGGCGATCGCCTCGCTGCGCGAAACGCTGGCCGCCGCGCCGATCGCGCGCGTCTTCTGGTGGGCGATCTTCCCCGGCCAGCGCCCGCGCGACGCCGTGCGCAGCATGGAGCTGGTCGCGCAGAAGGTGATGCCCGCCTTCCGCTAGCCGCCGCTATAGCGGTAGGAGCGCACGGCGTGCGCCCGTCGCGACAGAGCCGCGAGCAGCAGCGCACCGCTGCACAGGTGACACCCGACAAGCCCGTCGTCAGTCAGCGATTGCCGCTTCGCTCGCCCGCAGCGCCTCGGCAACCGCCTGATCGATGGAGAGCGCCTGCCCCTCGGCCCACGCCGCCGCGAACGCCGCCTCGTCCAGCGCTTCCTTCGTCGTCTGCGATGCCTGTTCGAACAGATCGTTGAAACCGAAGACAATGATGGTCATCCCAACTCGGTGCCAAATCGCCTCAATGGCGGCCAGCAGCCGAGCGCTCAACGCCGATCGACAGAGCAGCGTCAGCGTCTGGGCCATGCCCGCGATGCACGTCGCGATATACCACTCGCTGCCGGTGTCGCGGGCGTAGCGCAGGCCGGCGTGCCAATCGGCGAGCGCTGACTCAAGATCGCCTATGGCGTTCGCGGCGAGGGCCGGATAGATGTAGAACCAGGCCATCAACTGGCGATCGCTGACCGCCTCAGCGACTGGTAGCACCTCGGCCCGGAGTTGACGGACGCGCTCGTATTGCTTGTCAAGGTAGGCCAATCCGGCAAGCCAGCCGAGTGCGCACATGATCAGATAGTCGATGTCGGGCGCCCGCGCCCGCCGCAGCCCGTCCTCGATGTGCGCCTCGGCTTTCACCAGGTCGATGCCGCGAACCGCGAGCACGTTGCCGTACACCATCTCCGCCATGGCAACATCGCATCGCCCACCGGTTGCGCGGAGGAGGGACAGCGCTTCATCGGCGACCAGCCGCGCGTCGTCGGCCTCAGGCAGATAGTATGGAAGAAATAGCAGCGTCTTTCCCAGCCGCGGCAGATCCTCTACCGCGCGAAAGAGTGCCGCAGCCGCCTCCATGCGCTTGCGGGCAGTCAGAATATCTCCTTGTTGACCGGCGGTGAGCCCCCAGCTCCACAGTGCGACGGCCCGGGCATGATCGTGCCGTGCCGCGTCGGGCAGGCCGAGCAGGGAATCTGCCCAGCGCAGCCCTTCGCCCGGCGCGCGTTGCCGGAACCACCAGTCGAGCGCACCGAAAGTGCGCAGGCCGATCTCCGCCTCGTTCTGGTCCAGCGCCCACTGTAGGGAGGCGAGCAGGTTATCCCGTTCCCGGTCGATCATGCGCCGCGCCCGAGGCCCGCCTCCGAACTCCACGCAGTAATCATCCCAAATGGAGGCGTCGATCCGTTCGGCGAGGTCGCAGTAGTACTCGGCGTGGCGGCGGCGTACTGCTTCCGCCTCGCCGCCGGCTTCGAGCTGTTCCAGCGCGAACTCGCGCAGCGTGGCCAGCAGGCTGAAGCGCGGCTGGCCTTCGACCTCCGTTTCCTGCATCAGGCTCTTGTCCACGAGCGAGGCCAGGCCGTCGAGGACGGCGTCGCTCGGCGCGCGCGGCGCCGTTGATCGCGGCTGCGCCGCGACGGGCTGTTGAGTGGGAAGTCTCCGACGGTTGCGCTGCGCTATGACCGCCCCAATCGCACTTTGGTCGTTGGCGCCGACGGTTTCGGCGGCTTCGAGCGTCCAACCGCCGGCGAAGACCGCGAGGCGGCGGAAGAGCGCGCGTTCCGCTTCGTCCAGCAGCTGCCAGGACCAGTGGATCGTTGCTCGCAGCGTTTGCTGGCGCGCGGGGCCGGCGCGGTCGCCGCCGGTGAGCAGCGGCAGCCGTTGCTCAAGGCGCGCCAGCAGCGCCGGCGCGGTGAGCGATCGCATGCGCGCCGCCGCCAGCTCGATCGCCAGCGGCAGGCCGTCCAGCCGCGTGCAGATTGCCGCGATCACGGGCGCGTTCTCCGCGGTGAGGGCGAAGTCCGGTCGCAGCGCCCGCGTGCGCTCGACGAAGAGTTGCACCGCCGGGTTGCGGCCCAGTACATCAAGCGGCGCAGCAGGCACGGCGTAGAGCTGTTCGCCGCCGACTTGCAGGCGCACGCGGCTGGTGACGAGCAGGCACAGCGCGGGCGCTTCGACCAACAGGTCCGCCAGCCGCGGCGCCGCGCCCACCACCTGCTCGAGGTTGTCCAGCACCAGCAGCAGGCGCTTGCTGCGCAGATAGGCGGCGAGCGACGCCACGAGCGTGCGGCCCTCCGTCTCCTGCACGCGCAGCACCTGCGCGATCGTCGGGATCACCGCCGCCGGCTCCGTGACCGCCGACAGATCGACGAACCATACGCCGTCAGGGAACGCAGGTGCCGCGCGCTCTGCCCCGGCCACCGCCAGCCGCGTCTTGCCGGTGCCGCCCGCCCCGGTCAGCGTCAGCAGGCGGTGGCGTTCCAGCAGCGTCCCGATCTCGTCCAGCTCCGCCTCGCGTCCGATGAAGCTGGTCAGCGGCGCGGGCAGCCGGCCCGGCGAAGCGGGCACTTCGATGGGTGCCGGCGCGTTGCCCCGTGGGTGCGCGGCGAGGCGTGCCGCGGCCAGCGCCTCGCGCACCAGTTCCGGTGTCAATGCGAGGCCGGCGAGCGGGCCGCTGTTGTAGGCGCGGAACAGGCCTTCGCCGGCCAGCAACGCCAGCAGCGCCGCCTCGGCCGCGGCGTCGGGCACGAGTTGGCCCTGCTCCCAGCGCTGCACCGTCTTGCCGCTGTAGCCCAGCCGCGCCGCGAAGCCCTCGCGCGTCAGCCCGCGCACCTCGCGCAGCGCCCGCAGCAGCGCGGGGAAGGCCGGCAGAGCAGGCAGAGCGTCGTGAGCCGTCGCATCCGCCGCCATGCACCGCCTCCCCTGCTCCGTCCAAAACCTGTCCGGCGCCTGACCTGAAGCTGTCCCGAGCCTGACCAACCGCCGCCGCTGATTGCGCATAGCGTACTACCAGCGGGATGTGCCCGCGCAGCGCAGCGCAAGGAGGGCCGGTCATGGTCATGAACCTGAATCCAACGGTGCTTGCGTACATCGCCGAGGTCAGACACGCGGCCGATCTGCTGCCGCGCCGGGTGGCGCCGGAACGCCCGGCGCATGGCCTCCCCTGCCTCCTCGTTTCGCTCTCGGCGGGCGTAGCCCGGCTCGCCGCGGTCATGCGCGGCACACGGCGATCGGCGCCTGCGAGGCCGGTGTCGCACCAACCGTGAGCCTGGCGCAGACGGCAGCGCGGGAGCAGCGTTTCCCGGCTGCCCGGCATGAGCAGATGAAAGGAGCAGGCGATGTTTGGTGAACCGCAGCCTCAGACAACCCCGCGGGCGCCGGGCTGGATCGCGGAAGCCGTGGTGCTGGTAGAGCGCCTGTTCGTACAGATGGGTTCGGCGAGTGCAACCGCGAACCCGACAGCGCCGCTGCCGGAAGTCGGTCCGTGGGAGCGCTGGCAGCGCGTGTGGGAAAACATGAGCCGCGAGGCGTGGGACGGACAGGGCTGAAGCCAATCCGTGCGCGACGCAGGCAAGCTGAGATAGCAAGGAGCGAAGCAGCGATGAGCTCTTGTCAAATCCTGTGGGAAAGCCCTTCCCGTCATCGCACTGATCAGGCCGCCACTGCATCAGCCGCGGCCGCGTGCCGGGGCTGATGCAGTCCGTCGCGCAACTCCGCCCCGTCCAGCACCAGCCGCAGCAGGGTCTCCCCACCGTTCAGCGCCCG
Organism: uncultured Chloroflexota bacterium; assembly: GCA_937879875.1. Classification (GTDB taxonomy): domain Bacteria; phylum Chloroflexota; class Dehalococcoidia; order CAUJGQ01; family CAUJGQ01; genus CALFMN01. The sequence goes on from CALFMN010000239.1 coordinate 24,538, forward strand.
CCAGTTTTGGCTCAGCCGCTCGATCAGCTTGAACACCAGGTGCAGGACGTTCTCCCGGCTCCGCCGGCGCCTGGCCGCAGTCGTCCGCAGCCGCACGCCGGCGCAGATCGACTCGAGGGGAGTGCTCGTGCGCAGGTGCACCCAGGGCTCTGTCGGGAAGGCGTAGAAGCGCACGACGTCCTCCCAGTCCCGCCGCACGCAGTCCGCCGCCTGGCGCTGCCCCACGGCCCGCAGCTCCGCGCCGGCGGCATCGCGCAGCCGCTCGCACGCCGCCGGCGTCGGCGCCGCCGCGATCGCGCGTCACCGGCGTCGCGCCTCGGCGTGCAGCCGCTTCGGGAGCTTATCCTGCACGTTCAGCCCCCGCTGGTGCCAACAGCGCTGGTGCTGCGTCGTGGGGAAGACCTGGTCGAGGGCAGCCCACCGCCCGAGCCCGCCGTCGCCGCTGGCCAACAGCGGCGGCGCCAGGCCACGGTCACGGAGATCCCGCAGGAGATCTCCCCAGCTCGCGCTACGCTCCCGATCGCCCAGCTCCAGGGCGAGGCACTCCTTCTCGCCCTCATCCCGCGCCCCGATTATGCCGCGGACAACGCGCGTGGCCTCCGCCTGGCCCGCGCCCAGAGAGATCCCATCCGCCCACGTGTAGGCGTAGCGGTGATCGTCCAGCCGGCGCCGCTGCCACGCCGCGTACGCCGCGGCCCACTGCTCCTTCAGCCGCACGATGGCGTTGGCCGACCGTGCGGTCGTCCCGCCCACCCACTCGCGGAAGCCCGGCTCGAAGTCGCCGGTGGCCAGCCCCTCCAGGGACAGCGGCCCGAACAGCTGCTGCGTTGCCACCGCGGCCCGCGCGTACGTGCGCACGCGTTGCGACTGGAAGCCCTCCGGGCTCGTCTCCGCCGGCAGGGCGCTGACCCGCGGCACGCGCACCGCGACCTTGCCCACGCCCACAGTCAGCTCGCGTTCGCTGTGGCAGCCGTTGCGGTAGCCGCGCAACGGCTGCCTCCGCTCATACCGACGCCGGCCCAGGAAGGTCTGGCCCTCCGCCTGGAGCGCGGCGGCGCGCCGCCGC
>CALFMN010000240.1 GCA_937879875.1 uncultured Chloroflexota bacterium
ATACGCCTCCAAACCATCCGCATACACCCTCACCCACAACCTTGGGCCATACCCTAACTCCAAGGGGCAGTTGACAAACCATCACCAAAATGTAACCCTCCTCCCTGTGTCCGCGATGGATAGACAGGGCCGTACAAGGAGCAGCGGAATTCGGAGCCATGATCGCTGCGTTTCACGCATTCGGGTTCTTTTGATAGCAACTCGATAGCAGCGGTGGGGTTAGGACCAGCAGTACATGGGGATGCGCCAGCGTAGTCGCGGGCTGTCCTGATCGATGCAGCCGCTGGCCGCGGTGACCAGGCTTGCCCCGCCTGACGCAATCGGAGAAGAGGCCAATGGAACAGCCAAGCGTGGCAATCATCGGGTACGGTGCTGTGGGCCGCGGCATTAGCCAGCTCTTCCCCCATGCCGTGATCTACGACGAACCCCTGGGGATCGGCGCTCGTGAAGACGTCAACCGATGTCGCTACGCCTTCATCGCCGTGCCGACACCGGCGTACCCGGATGGTTCCTGCAACACCTCGATCGTCGAGGAAGTCGTTGCGTGGTTGCAATGCCCATTTCTCATTCTGCGCTCTACTGTTGCCGTCGGAACGACGGCTCGCCTGGCCCAAGAGTATCGCAAACGCATTGTCTTTCAGCCGGAGTATGGCCCCGCGGAGACACCGGATCATCCATTCAACGATCTACGTAAGATCCGCTGGGTGATCCTCGGCGGCGAACGCCAGGATACCATCCCCGTTGCCGACCTATACAAGACGACATTTAACGCGGATATCGTCATCCAGCAAACCGATGCACGCACGGCCGAGTTGGTTAAGTACATGGAGAATACCTTTCTCGCCTTGAAAGTCACGTTTTGCAATGAACTATACGATATTGCCCGGCGTTTGGATGTTGATTATAACGAGCTACGCGAGCTATGGCTGCTCGATCCGCGTATCGGTCGCAGTCACACGTTCGTAATGCCAGACAGTCGCGGATTCGGCGGAAAGTGTCTACCCAAGGACATCTCGGCGCTCGTTCAGACAGCCGCCGGTTTGAGCTACGACGCGACACTACTGAGGGCGACGATCGATGCCAACCGCAGAATACGCGACTCATCTGCGAGCGAACCGGTTTTGGCTTCACAATCACTGCACTCTGCGCCAGCTATACACGCACTTGAGAGCCCACTAGACTGACAGTAAGCATTGTCGGATGCATGCCCGACACAGCAGCTTGATGGCCGAAGAGCGTAGCTGATCTTTCAACGCACCGCCCGCCGGTAATCACCCTGTTCAGGTTCCCACGCTGTCAGTCGGCATCACAATTGAACCCAGGAGTCGATGACGCGGCAGTAATAGCACGAAACACACTGTGGCTATGCCCTTCTCCGCCGGGGCACCAGTCCATCGCGTGGGACGCAGTCGGCTTTCCGCGCAATGTATGTGAACGGATTGACGGAATGAGTGCTCAACCCGCTCCTCGCCCACTGACTGAGCCTGCGATCTTTGATTCCGCCATCACTCACGCCGAGCTGTGGAACATCGCCGATGCGAGGCTCTATGCCGCGGCAAAGCGGTGCTTCGACTTTGTACTGGCGTTGCTGCTCCTGTTGGTGCTGGCACCCGTGTTGCTCATCATCGTGATATTGATTCGTACGGACTCGAAAGGTCCGGCCATCTACCGGCAGAAGCGCTGTGGCCGCTACGGGAGAGAGTTTACCTTTTACAAGTTCCGTACGATGCACATCGGCTCGGAAGCGCAGTTGGACGAGCTGTGGCCGCAGAATGAAATGACTGGGCCGGTATTCAAGATGCGGAGAGATCCGCGCGTCACCTCGCTGGGACATTGGTTGCGTAAGACGAGCATGGACGAGCTTCCGCAACTGCTGAATGTGCTATGCGGGGAGATGAGCCTCGTCGGCCCACGGCCGCCGATCACGGAAGAGGTCGCGTTCTACAGTGAACGTGAGTGGACACGGTTGTCCGTGAAGCCAGGTATTACCTGCCTCTGGCAGGTGATGGGACGATCCACTCTTAGTTTCGAGCGATGGATGGAACTTGACCTTGAGTACATTGCGCGGCGCGGCTTCTGGTATGATCTGTGGATCGTCGTTAGGACGGTGCCGGCGGTGGCGCTGGCGAGAGGGGCATTCTGAGGCGTCCACGTCTCCTGGAGCCCCCAGGCAGACGATGACGCAACATGGGTGATGGGGTGCAGCGTAAGATCCTGTTTTGTACCCTGAGCTACTATCCAACCCCGGCAGGCGGAGCGGAACGGCAGGCGCAGTGGCAAGCGGAAGAGCTGGTCAAGCGCGGGCACGCCGTGACCGTGGTGTGCAGACGTCATGCGGGAACGCGCAGCGGATTTGTGAACGGTGTTTTTGTGCGACGCTTGCCGCTGATCGAACGGCGGCGGTTCAAGACGGTAAGCTCCCTGCTGGCGTTGGCGATCTATTTGGCGGTGCGCCTGCCTCGCTTCGAGCTGGTTCATGTGCACCTGGCGAACTTGCAGGCCGACGTGGCAGGGCTGATCTGCAGCCTCTACCGCAAACCCACCTACATGAAAGTGGCCGCGGGTGGACCGCTGGGCGAGGTCGGCCGGATGCGCAGGGTTGCCTGGCTGACGCGGTTCTTTGGTCTGCGGCACGCGACGTACGTGCAGGCGCTGTCCGCGGAGATCGTTGCCGACGTAGGGGCGATCGGGGTGCGGCCCACGCGGATCCTGCGGATTCCGAATGGACTCAAGCTGTCTGGCATGGGCCGAGCGACAGCAGAGGAGAAGGCTGACCTGCGCGCGCGCCTGGGGCTGCCGATAGAGGCGCTGATCGTGCTCTATGTGGGCCGCTTCGCCCAGTATAAGGGCGTGCTCGATCTGGTCGGCGTGTGGGAGTGTGAGGCGCCGCCGCCGGCGTGGCTCTTGCTCGTGGGGTCAGCGACGGCCACGGAGAAGCCGGTCGGAGAGCTGCTGCTTCCTGGCAGGGTGCTGGCGCGGGATTTCACCAGTCGGATCTCGGACTATTACCGTGCGGCCGATATCTTCGTGCTGCCGTCTCATGCCGAGGGGATGTCGAACGCCTTGCTGGAGGCGATGGCGAGTGGCCTTCCCTGTGTGGCGACGCGCGTTGGAGCCGCTGAGGAGATGCTCGGCGACGGTGACAGCGGGCTGCTCGTTGAACCAGGCCGGCCTGCCGAACTCGCTGCTGCCATCAGGCGCCTGACGGAAAGCGGCGAACTGCGTGAGCGAATGGGGTGTGCGGCGGCGCGCATCGTCGAGCAAAGGCACTCGATTGAGGCCGTGGTGGACCGAATTGAAGACGCATATGACCGAATGCTGCGGCTATCGTGATCAGGGCAACGACGGGCACATGGCTGAATTACGCCACCACTCTGTCATTCCAGGTGCTCTTTGCGCGTCGCTTCGGGTCGAACACCAGCGCCTCCGCATTCGTGATCGCCTTCGGGCTCGCCTTCGCGATCACCGGCCTTTTCAACACAACGGCGGCCACGATCGCGTTGCCCCGGCTGGTGGCAGAGGGTGGGGTGTTGCGGAGCGGCGCGCTGCGCTTCATGGCGATCACGCTCGTCGTCGCTGGTGCCACATGCGTGGTTCTGGCAATCTTCGCCGCTCCGGTCGGAGATCTGCTGATCAAGGGGGGCTCGCGCGGCCTGAGTACCGATCTCGTGCGTGGCACCGCGGCGTTTGTCGTCTTACAGGTGATCGCCGGTGAACTTGGCATCGTAGCCCTTGCTAGGGGCCGGCGATTCTTTCCCGCGCTGGCGCCGGCCGTGCCGTCGACGGCGGGCACGATGGCGCTGCTCGCGCTGCCGGCGATCGGCGCCGGTAGCCTCTACGCCGTGTTGTGCCTCTCTACCATCGCGGAGATCGGCTTGCTGGCCGCGTGCATTGGCTCCAGTGTACGAGTAACACCGGGCGAAGCACCGCGGCTGGGGGTGGTGAGCATATTGACGGCGGTGGAACTGACGCTCCTTTCGTTGGTCGTACCGGCTGAGCGAAGCGTAGCCGCCCTGCACTCTTCACACGGGGCGGCGCAGTACTACTATGCCTCGCGGAGTCTGATCGCGGTGCAGCAGCTTCTGATTGGGGGTGTCTTGCTCGCGGCAATGCCCGACTGGGCGGCGCTGCTGAGCGCCGATCGCCGCCAGCGCATGGCCAACTCGCTGGTGACGAGCGTGGTCCTGGGCGGCATGCTGCTGGGCGTCGCGGCATCGATCGCGCTGGTGTCCGCGCGGAGTCTCGTGGCATTCGTCTATCAGCACGGTGACTTCACGCCGCAGGACACGGCCGCCGTCGCGCGGATACTCGTGCTGGCGCTGCCAGGGTTTTGCGCGGAGGGCGTGGGGCTGATTCTCAGTCAGGCCGTTCTCGCCGCGAAACGAAACTGGCTGGCGCTCGGGATCGGCCTCGCCCACATCGTCCTCCGGCTGGGCCTGATCTTCGTGCTCGGGCTGCGCTGGGGTGCCACCGGCGTGGCGGCGGCATACTCTGTTACCGAGGTCGCGGTCCTGGCGATGCAGGTGCTCGCCGTCAGGAAGCTTGGTCTCGCCGCGCACGGTGATCGACGGTTGCTGCGGGACGGAGCGGTGGTCGCCAGTGGAACATTGGCCTCCGCACTGGCGATTGTCGCGCTGCGCGGCACATGGCCGCAGCCGGCACTCGCGCTCGGCGTGATGCTGGTATTCGTGACCCTCCTGTACGTAACGCGGCCGGTCGAGCAGTGGATGGTCTTCAGGTGACTCCGATGACACCAATGGCCATCGGGCGCTCTCGGCCTCAGCCCGTTCAGGCGAACGGCTGGCAGAACGCTGCTGCCCGATGCCCGGTGAGCCCCACCAACCAGCCCATCGCTTTCGTCCTGAGCCTGAGCCTGGCCCTGTGCCTGCTGGTGGGCGCCTTCGCTATGGAGGACGAGACGCTGTCAATCCTCGCGGCCGGCCTGGCCGCGCTGCTGTTCCTGCTCTACAGCCCCGCCATCCTGATCATGGGCTTCGGCGCCATCGCCTTCGCGTCAGGCTGGTTCTATGTGGCGGGACAGGAAGGCATCTTCAGCGTTCCGCCGTACGTGACGCAGGTTTGGGCCTGGGCGTTGATCCTCGGAGCGGTCACGCTGGTCAAGCGAGGCCCGCTGCGAGCACCTGACCGTATCGTCGCAGGCCTCGGCATCTACGTCGCCGTGCTGGTCTACTCAATCATTCTCGGCGGTTTCCGTACCGGCTCGATGACGCTGTTGCTGGACGGGGGCAAGTCCGTCGTTATTATGCTGTCGCCGTTCATCATTGCGGCACAACTGTCGCGCACCAGATCTCTTCGATTAGGTATATTCATAGTAGCCGGTATTGTCCTAAGTGAATGTATCTTTGCGGTTGTGCAGTATATCGGTATCCACGGCAACATCACTGGCTATAGCCTCTTTACTGTGGGCAGTCTCGAGGGTTGGTGGAACACGAACGCTGTGTTCGGCACCTTTCCTACCCTCGGTAAGAACAACTTCGGCGGCGCGCTTGCGCTGTGTGCGCCGCTCCTGCTGGCTTGGGCCCTGAGCCAAGAACGCCTGCGGATCAGACTTATCCTGCTCTCCGTGTACGTCATCACGGTCGTCGATGTAGTTCTCAGTTTGTCACGCGGCGCCATGCTGGCAGTGCTGATATCGACCATAGTGGTAGGAACGGCTCGCGTGCACAAGCGATTTCTTGTGCTGTTTCTACTGCTTGCCGCGGGACTCTACTTGCTGCCGGTAACCAACAGTACATTTAGCGCGCTTGAGCGGCAAGGCATCAAGGATCAAGATGCACAGGTTAGGCTGACGATTTGGCAGGCCGCCACGGAGCACATCTCCGCACTGTCCTGGATAGGTGATGGCTACGGCACTGGTGTCAACGCATCAGCCAATTTACATGTGGATCTGATCAACGTGTCGAGCCAGGGAGCGACCACGGTGCCCACCGAAAACATGTATCTCCGGCAGTTCCTCGAAGGCGGCGTCCTTGCAGAGGCCGGTCTGCTCCTCTTCCTGGGCCTGCTGATCCGGGAGACCTTCGCCAGGAGCAATACCCCCGCGGGCCAGGTCTGGCGCGTCGGGTTGCGCGGAACGATTGTGGCCCTGATCGTGTACTCCATGTTCGGCGATGCACTGCGCTACGGGCAGATGGAAGGCGTCCTCTGTCTCGCGGTCGGCGTCGTAACGGGGGCGCTCATCCTCGATCGGGCTGCAGTAACAGGTGCAGGAAGCCGGCGGAAAGGCGTACCCGCAGGATGACCACACGGACGTGGGCAAGCGTAGCATGCAGCCTTCAGGAGTCTGGGGCACGATGAGCAATTACAGCAACGGTGAAGCGGCGACGCGAACCAATGAGACCATTCGCTTTTCGTTCGGTGCGAACTGGCGGAAATATTTGCGAGAGCTGGACACCGAGAGAATTCACCAGGCGGAGGCGGCGCTGCAGCGAAGCTTCGGCTCGGCGTCGCTGACCGGTCAACGCTTCATAGATATCGGCTGCGGGAGTGGACTCTCTTCGCTCTGTGCTGAGCGGCTCGGCGCGGCGGAGATCGTCTCGATCGACATCGATCCGGAGTCTATCGCCTGCGCGAACGCATTGAGGCGCACCGTGGAAGAGAATGCGAACTGGAGAGTACTGCGTGGTTCGATTCTTGACCGTGAGTTCCTGAAAACAATAACGCCAGCAGCGCGCGTCTATAGCTGGGGTGCACTGCACCATACAGGGGCAATGTGGGAGGCGGTAGATAACGCCATATCGCTCGTGGAACCCGGGGGATTATTCTGCCTGGCGCTCTACAACCGGCCACGCGCGTTGGCGATTCAAATGGCGTTGAAGCGCCTGTACAACCGCACGCCGCGCTCACTGAGACGGATCCTCGTCGGCGCCTATGGCGGAACGCTGTTGAGCGTGTTGCTGGTGAAAGGGCACCGTAACCCGGTGCAGTATGTCACGCAGTACGGTCGACGATCTCGGGGTATGAGCTTTTGGCGCGATGTGGAGGATTGGCTTGGTGGGCTCCCGTTCGAATACACATCATACAAAGAGGTTCGGCGAATCGCCGCGAGACGGGGTTGCGTGGTGGAGCAAGTGCTGAACGGGCCGCCGGGAGCCAACAATGAGTATTTGCTGCGGAGGCCAGGTTGAGATGTGCGGAATCGTCGCCCTGGTCACTTCGCAGCCAGAGGCCATGGCCGAGATCGTGAGTGCCATGAACGGCGCGCTCATCCATCGCGGGCCAGATGACTCTGGTTACGCCGTGCTGCCCGAGGAGGGTGTCGCGCTTGGTATGCGCCGCCTGAGCATTCTCGATCTGGAGGGCGGCCATCAGCCGATGTGGGATGAATCGGCAACCCACGGCATAGTCTTTAATGGCGAGATCTACAATTATGCCGAGTTGCGCGCGGAGTTGGTGCGGCTGGGGCACCGGTTCAAGACCGATCACAGTGACACGGAAGTGCTCGTCCACGGCTATGAGGAGTGGGGCGCCGGGCTGTTTCCAAAGCTGAACGGCATGTTCGCGTTGGCGATCTGGGACCGGGACAAGCGGGAGCTGGTCGTCGCGCGTGATCGCACCGGCGAGAAGCCGCTGTATGTCGCCAGGGTGAGCGGCGGATATGCGGTGGCGTCCGAGTTGAAGGCGCTGTTGTGCCATCCGGGCCTGCAACGCGATCTGGACCTCGTGGCGCTCGATCAATATCTCGCCTTCGACTTCGTGCTCGGCCCGCGGACGATGCTCCGGGACGTCAGCAAACTCGCCGCCGGCCACTACGCGGCCATCACGGTGGATGAATACTGCGTGAAGCCGTACTGGACGCTTCAGTTCAACGTGAAATCCATTGGTGAGCAGCGAGCGCTCAAGCGGCTCGACACGTTGCTGGATGAGTCGGTACGTCTGCGCATGGTTGCGGATGTGCCGGTTGGTCTCTTCCTCAGTGGGGGACTGGACTCGACGACAGTCGGCTACTACATGCGGCGACACAGTGACGAGGTGCATTCGTTCTCGATCGGCTTCGACGATCCCAGGTTCGACGAATCGGCCTACGCGGAGCTAGCCGCCCGCCACCTTGGCACCCGCCATCACCTCGAGGTGCTGCCGCAGAGCAGGGTGCGGGATCTTGTGCCGCGGATCGCCGATATCCTGGACGAGCCGATGGCCGATCAATCCATCCTCCCTACGTATATTCTGAGCAAGCTGACCCGGGGACAGGTCAAGGTCGCACTGGGAGGTGACGGCAGCGACGAGCTGCTGATGGGGTACAAGACCTATCAAGCACTGAAAGTCTCATGGCAATTCGACCGGCTGCCGGCGGGCGTCAGGTCTGGTATTGCCGTGGTCGCGCGTGCAATGCCGGATCGGATCGGGCCTGCACGTCTGCGAGGCAGGCGATTCGCGGCGTGCCTGGACCGATCGCCCGTCGCACGGCTCATGAGTCATCTTGGCTCCTACACCGGTGAGGCTCGCTGGATCTTGTCGCAGCGGGTTCGGGTATGTCTGCCGGACACGGTGTTTGCCGGCGTCGAGGGGTGGGCGGGCCCTGTCTCTTATA
>CALFMN010000241.1 GCA_937879875.1 uncultured Chloroflexota bacterium
GAGACGGGTCAGGTTTCCGGCGGAAGGTGGGTCAGTTTTCAGACGGAATCAACACCTACCTTGACGCCTATGGGGGCGCACGCCCTGCGCCCCTACCCGACCGGCGGATGGGAGCGGGATCCAACCGCCGGAGATCCTCATTGTTCAGCAGTTGGCGCTGCGCCGAGCATCAGCGCGCGATGCCGGCTTCGACGGCCTGTCGAGCGCCGGCACGAACCATGCGATTATCCATCGCCGCGGCCAGCGTCAGCACGACCGGCCGCGCCAGGTCATTGGTGGCGCCGATAATCGTCACCGAGCCGGCGAAGCGGCCTTGCTGCCACTTGATGAAGGTATACGGCAGCGTCTGGCCGCGATTGTCGGTGAACGTTCCCTCGAAGCTGCGTGCGGCGTCGCCCAGCGAGCCGAACTGTGTCTCATGCACGTTGACATTCTGTGGAAAGATCTGTTGCGCCCGCACGGCCTGCGCCGCGCCGTCCGCCGTGCCGTAGACCTCGACGTAGCAGTCGGTGCTCGCGCTCACGGGCGTCGAATTGCGCGTGCCGGGGAAGCTGCCGTAGGTCACCTGGTAGCCGTCCAGCCGGCCCAGTTGGGCCAGCGCGGCCGGATCGCCCAGGGCATCGCTGCCGACGTGCCCTTTGTGCGACGGCTGCTGATTGCCGAACTCCGACGGCTGGCAAACAATTCCTTCGAGCGTGCCGGCGGGCACGGCCGTCGCGCTGGGCGAGGGGCTGGGCGAAGGCGTTGGACTCGGGCTGGGCCGTGGCGTCGGCGTGGGCGAAGGCGTCGGACTGGGTGAGGGCGACGGTGTGGGCGAGGGCGTTGGGCTGGGCGTGGCCTTCGGCGTGGCAGTCACCGCGGGCGATGGTGTCGCAACCGTGGTTGCCGCTGCAGTGCCGCCGCCGGCGACCGTCAGCCCGTCGCGCAGCGTCGCGTCGGCGCCGCCGGGATTGCGTACGGTGACATCGTACGAACCGGCCGCGAGGCTCGCCGGCGCAAGCGTGGTCAAAACCGATCCGTTTACCCATGTCGTCGCGACCGTCTGGCCACCCACTACGACGCTTGCATTGCGGGCGAAGTTGCTGCCCTCGACGATCAGAAATGCGGCCTGTCCGGGGGCGACGCTCGCCGGATCGACGTGGCTGACCGCGGGCGGACCCGCCGCTTTCGCGGAGCAGCCGGCGCCGATGGTCAGCACGCAGGCGGCGATCAGGCTGGAGCGAGCGGGGAACCGCGGCAGTTGAGCCATGCCCCGATTGTACGGCAGGCGGGTGCGCAGCCTGCTCGCACCGCGGCTCAGCGCTCGTGGCTCCCGAGCAATCGTGCTGCCGCTTCGCCCACAATGCGGAAGACCTCGACCAGCGGCAGGCCGGAGCGGAGCGCCAGCGCGCGGCAATCGTCGTACTCCGGTGCTGCCCGCGGCGGCTCGCCGGGCAGGCGCTTCACCTTCACGCGAGCCTCACCCAGCGGCGTCGTCACGGTGATCGACTCGCGTTCGGCTTCGTAGCGGCGTACCTCGCGCACGCGCACGCCGAGCGTCGAGGTCTCGCGCAGCAGGGCGCGCACGACATCGGCCTCGGCAGCGGGCGGGCAGAGCGCCTGCAGCATCACCGCCGGGCGGTTCTTCTTCATCTGGATCGGCGTACACCAGGCATCGACGGCGCCGGCCGCGAACAACCGCTCCAGCGCCCAGCCGAACAGTTCGGGGCTCATGTCGTCGATGTTCGTCTCAAGCAGCCGCATCTCCCGCTGCGTGTGCGCCGCCGCCGCATCGCCCGAAGCCTCGCCCAGCCAGCAGCGCAAGATGTTGGGGCGGCCCGGCGTATCCCTGCCGCCCGCGCCGTAGCCGACGCGCTCCAACCGCAGCGCCGGCCGCTCGAAGCGGCCCAACGTCGTCAGCAGCGCCGCGCCGGTCGGCGTCACCAGTTCGAAGCGCTCGCCGTCGCGCGGCGCCGCGATCGGCGCCTGCACGCGGGCGAGCAACTCCAGCGTCGCGGGGCCGGGCACCGGGATCTCGCCGTGCGCGGTCTTCGCCGTGCCCGCGCCGGCAGGCAAGGGCGAGACGTAGCAGGACTCGACGCCGAGCAGCCGCAGCGCGACGACAACGCCGAGCACGTCCACGATCGCGTCGACGGCGCCGACCTCATGGAACTCGATTTCGTCGATGCCGACGCCGTGCACCTTCGCCTCGGCCTCCGCCAGCGCCGTGAACACGGCTGCGCCTTTGGCGATGTCGCCCGCCGGCAGGCCGGAGCCGCGGATCAGGCCGAGAATCAGGCTCAGCGAGCGATGCGGCTGTTCGCGCTCGTCCAGCAGCACATCGACCTTCGTCGCGGCGATACCGGCGCGCATGACGCGGCGCGACTCCAGCCGGTAGCCGCCGACGGGCAGGCCGGCGAGCGCGGCGGCGATGACATCCAGTTCGGCGCCGCAGTCCACCAGCGCGCCGAGCAGCATGTCGCCGCTGGCGCCGGAGGGGCAGTCGAAGTAGGCGATGCGCATGGTCAGTGCCGCCGTGCCCCGCTCGCCTGACGATTGATCGTCGCCGCCAGGTAGCCGGCGCCGAAACCGTTGTCGATGTTGACCACCGCGACGCCCGCCGAGCAGCTGTTCAACATGCCGAGCAGCGCCGCCAACCCGCCGAAGCTGGCGCCGTAGCCGATCGAGGTCGGCACGGCAATCACGGGCGCCGCGACAAGTCCGCTGACGACGCTCGGCAGGGCGCCCTCCATGCCGGCGGCCACGACGAGTACGTTCGCCGCGCGCAGCGCGTCGAGGTGCGCGAGCAGGCGATGCAGACCCGCCACGCCCACGTCGTAGATGCGTTCAACCGCGCTGCCGCCCAGCTCGGCCGTGACCGCGGCCTCTTCGGCCACGGGCAGATCGGCCGTGCCCGCGCAGAGCACCACGACGCCGGGCAGCTTCGCAATATCCGCACAGCGGTCCACGACGATCGCCCGCGCTTCGGCGCGGTAGCGTGCATCCGGCACGAGCGCGGCGAGCGCGGCGAACTGCTCCGGCGTGGCGCGCGTCACCAGCAGCCGCGAGGCGCGTTCGACGACGCGGGTGCCGATCGCCGCCACCTGTTCCGGCGTTTTTCCCAGCCCAAGCACGACCTCGGGGAAGCCCTCGCGCAGGGCGCGATGGTGATCGACGTGCGCGAAGCCGATGTCCTCGAACGGCAGCGTCTCAAGCGCGTCCGCCGCCTCGGCCGGCGTCACCGAGCCGCCGCGCACGCCCTCCAGCAGCCGCTCCAGCCGTTCCCGATCGATCGCCTTGCCTCCTTGCCCTGGGATCGCCTCGGCTAAGCCTCAGCGCGGAAACGCCTCGCGCACGCCGCCATCCACGGCAAGCGTCGCGCCGGTGGTGCGCGATGAGTGGTCCGAGGCGAAGAACAGCGCCGCCTCGGCCACGTCGTCCGGCGTGACCGACACCTGCATCAGGTTGCGCTTGCGGTAAAACTCCTCGATCTCCTCGACGGCGATGCCCTGGGCGCGGGCGCGCTGCTCGCGGACCTCCTGCGACCACAGATTCGTGCCGCGGAAGACCGCGTCGGGGTGCAGGATGTTCACGCGGATGCCGGCCTCGCCGTTCTCGATCGCCAGCACGCGCGCGAGCTGCGTCTCCGCGGCTTTGGCGGCGCTGTAGGCGCCGAAGTCCTTGCCCGGCGCCGGCACGTTCTTGCTCGCCACGAAGACGATGCTGCTGCCGAGCCCTTGCCGCCGCAGCAGCCGCACCGCCGCCCGTGCCACGAGAAAGTGCCCGGTGGCGTTCACAGCGAAGCTGCGTTGCCAGTCTGTCAGCGCCAGCTCATGCACCGCCGCGGGCAGGGCGATGCCGGCGTTCGAGACGAGGATGTCGATGCCGCCGTAGAGCAGGGCAGCACGGGCGAAGGCGGCATCGACCGCTGCCTCGTCGGTCACATCAAGCGCGAACGCGGCCGCGCGCCCTTCGCCCCGCGCCGCGCAGATGCTCTTCGCGACGTTCTCCGCGGCCGCGCAATCCATGTCTGTGACGACGACGTGCGCCCCGGCCGCCGCCAGCCGCTCCGCGATCGCCTTGCCAATGCCGCTGCCCGCGCCCGTGACCAGCGCCACGCGCCGCGCCAGCTCCTGTTCGGGCGGCAGCAGCGAGAGCTTGTACAGCTCCAGCGGCCAGTACTCGGCCTCGAAGGCGTCGCGCTCGCTCAGCGAGCGGTAGCCGCCCACCGCCTCCGCCGCGGCCATGACGGCGATCGTGTGATGGTAGATCTCGCCGGCGATCGACGCCCGCCGCGCATCGGCACCGGCGGTCCACATGCCGAGGCCGGGCACGAGGATCACACGCGGGTTTGGCTCCAGCAGCGGGTAGTTTTCTGCGTTGTGCCGCGCCACGTAGGCCTGATACTCTTCGCGATACGCGGCCAGCTTCGCGCGGGCTCGGCTCGCCAGATCGTCGACGTTCGTGGGATCCGGCGCGTCGATGAACAGCGGCAGCCGCTTCGTGTTGAGCAGGTGGTCCGGTGTGGCCGGGCCGATCTGCGACAGCTCGGCCGCCCGCGCCGACCCGGCGAAGCCGAGCACGTCCTCGGCCGCGTCGTAGCGCAGCACCGCGCGGCGCTCTGCGCCCAGCAGGCCGCGCAGCACCGGCGCAAAGGCGACCGCGGCCTGCTCACGTCGGTCATTTGTCGGAGCCGGTTTCACGGCGGCAAAGCTGCGGCGCCCAGCGGCTTTCTGGTCTGTGAACGCTTCGGCCCGCTGCACCAGGTCGATGTGAATCTCGTACGCCGTCCGCGGCTCGTCGGCCCAGGTGACGAGGCCGTGGTTCATCAGCACGACGCCGCGCAGATCGGGCCGTTTCTCGCGCGCCTCGCCCACCTCGCGCGCCAGCAGGAAGCCGGGCCGGCGGTAGGGCACGATCGCCACGTCCGGGCCGAGCGCTTCGCCGACCACTTCGGCGCCGCGCACGCTGTTGGTCAGCGCACAGATCGCGTCGGCATGGCTGTGAATCACGCAGGCATCGGGGATGAAGGCGTGCAGCAGCGTCTCGATCGAGGGGCGCGGCGACGACGGTTCCAGCAGCGTGTGTTCGAGGTAGGCCACCATCTCCTCATCACCCATGCCCTGGCGGTGAAAAAGCGGCAGCACATCGTCCATGCGCACGCCGGGGAAATGCTTGACCTCGATGCTCTTCAGGTCGGAGCCGCTGCCTTTGACGCGCAGCACGGGCACGACGCGGCCGCGGAAGTCCGCCTCCTCGAGCTTGAGCGAGGTATTGCCGCCGCCCCAGAGCACGAGCGCCGGGTCGGCGCCGACGAGCCGCGAGGCGTAGAGCATCCGCTCGAACGGCGTCTTGCCATCGGCCTCGGCGGCGGACCAGCGGTTCTGCATCGGGCGCACTCCCTCGCATCAGCCTGCCGCAGTTAGCGTACAGGAGATGGCCGGCGAGATGGCAGAGCCGCGCACCTACCCCTGCCTCGCGCAGGCGCTCGGCTGTGCATCTGAAGTCTCCGACGGTTGCGCTGCGGTCCTGTAAAGTCTCCGACGGTTGCGCTGCGCTCTGACCCACAGGGGAGGGTGCACTGAGAGCGATCGATCATCCTCGGACCAACCCTTTCCCTGTGGGAAAGGGACAGGTTTCGCCTGCGAAACCAGGGATAGGCCCGCGTACGGTTGCCCGCGGACCGCGCACTGCGGGAAGATGGCGGCGGCCTTCACGGCCTGGGAAACTGCCCGTGCTGATCGACCTGCACTGCCACACACAGCCGCTCTCCGCCTGCAGCTCGCTGGCGCCGGCCGAGCTGGCACGGCTGGCACGCACCGCCGGACTCGATGCGGTCTGCCTCACCGAACACGACCGCCTGCGTCTGGCGGACGAGTTGCGGGCGCTGGGCGATGTGTACGGCCCGTTGCTGCTGCGCGGCATGGAGGTCACAACCGAACTGGGCCACGTGCTCGTGTTCGGGCTGGACGAGCTGCCGGCGGACGGCTTCCTTGCCGCGTCGCTGCGGCGATCCGTGGATGAAGCCGGCGGGCTGATGGTGCTGGCGCATCCGGCGCGGCAGGGTCAGCCTGCCATCGATCTGCGCACGGCCGGGCATCTCTTCGACGCGGTCGAAGGCATCAACGGCAGCGACAGCGCGGCCCAGAACGCGGCGGCAATGCGGCTGGGCGCTGCCCTAGCTCTGCCCCCGACCGGCGGCAGCGATTGCCACAGCCCGCGCGAAGTCGCCACAGCGGCGACGCAGTTGGAACGCACGGTAACGAATGAGGCGGAACTGATCGAGGAGCTGCGCCGCGGCCGGCACCGGGCCATCGATCTACGCCGGACCGGCGGCAAGTAAGGCAGAGAGCGACGGTTTGGTACCCAGGATGGGTAATTTGTTCTCAGTTCGGTAGGGGCCGTTCGCGAACGGCCCGTCGCGGCCGCAGCCGCGATCAACGACGCGCGAAAACTTGTACTGCGCCAGCGGGATTGGCGAAACGAGAGGCAGGACATGGAAGCAGCGGTCAACGGCACGCGCATCTGCTACGAGGTTCAGGGCTCCGGCCCGCCGCTGGTGCTGATCCACGGCATCGGCGGCAGCGCATTGGACTGGGGCGAGGCGCTGCCGCGGCTGGCCGCGCACTGCACCGTGCTGGCGCTGGACGTCCGCGGCTTCGGCCGCTCGGCCAAGCCCGCCGGGCCGTACACGCCGGCGCAGTGGGCCGCGGACGTGGCCGGCGTGCTCGATGCTGCCGGCATGAGCGACGTGATCGTGCTCGGCCATTCGATGGGCGGCGTGATCGCGCAGCGGCTGGTGCTCGACTTCCCGCAAAAGGTCCGCGCGGCGATCTTCGCCAGCACGTCGAGCGAGGTCAAAGAGGCCGCGGCGCAGTTCTGGGAAGGTCAGGCATCCGACATCGAGCGCGAAGGCCTGGCGCCGATGATCGCCCGCCGCCAGGCCACCTACACGGACGAGTTCAAGGCTGCCCATCCTGAAGCGCTGGCCGCGGATGAGCGCCGCGTGAAGCTGAACGAGCCGCACGCCTATGCCGCCGCGGCACGGGCGGTGGCGCGCTACAACTTCACGGACGAGCTGCGCGGCGCAAAGCAGCCGGTGCTGATCTTGCAGGGGTTGGACGACAAGCAGACGCCGCCGGGCGGCTCGGTAATCATGTCGCGGGCGATTCCCGGCGCGCGGCTGGTGATGATCGAAAACTGCGGCCACAATATCCACAGCGACCAGCCGGACCGCTTCGTGAACGAAGTGCTGGGCTTCGTGGCCGGGGTCACGGGCGCGGCGCAGCCGGCCGGCGATTGAGGCGAGGGCGATGGCGATCGAAGAGCAGGTGATCCAGCGCTGCACCGAGCGCGGCGTGACGCTGAGCACGGCCGAAGCCTGCACCGGCGGCCTGATCGGCGCCATGCTCGTCAGCGTGCCGGGCAGCTCCAAGGTTTTTGTGGGCGGCATCACGGCCTACCACAACGGGCCGAAGCGCGCCCTGCTCGGCCTCACGGACGAAACGGCGAAGAGCGTCGGCAGCGTCTCGGAAGCGGGCGTGCGCGAGATGGCCGAGGGCGCCCGCAAAGCCTTCGGCACGACGATCGCCGTCGCCGAGAGCGGCATCGCCGGGCCGACGGGCGGCAGCGCAGAGAAGCCGGCCGGCACGGTCTACATCGGCATCGCCACGCCCGACGGCACGCGCGTCGAGGGCTTCCTCTTCCCCGGCTCGCGCCGCGCCTACATGCTCAGCGTGGCCGAAACGGCGCTGCGCTTCGTGATCGAGTGGCTGGACTCGCGGCCCGGAGACCCCTGAACCCGTGTACGGAACGGCAGGTTTGTGCGGGAGTTCACATAGCGATTGTCAGCAGCTTCACGGCTGCGAGGAATCCAGGCGCGTAGCGTGATGTCACGGAGATGGCGAGGGGAACGCCGACCGCGAAATCGCGAGGAGGTGCGCAAGATGGTTCATCCGACGTGGGTCATGCTCAATCCGCAGCCGCTGCCGCCCGGATACTCGAACATGCTCAACCCGCAGCCGCTGCCGCCCCGTGTTTCAAGCCCGCTGAACGAGCGCGGCATCATCATCGTCGGCGGTTAACACAGCCAGCGAGACAGGGCCACACGGCCGCAACGCCCGGACTGGTGCGCAACCGGCCCGGGCGTTGCCGTATCGAGGCTCTGTTACGCCGCAAAGCCGGCGCGGCGTCAGGCCGCTCCCTGGTTCAGGAGCCATTCGCCGGCTGCGACGAAGGCGCCGGGCGCCAGTTGGAAGTGGTGCGTGAGCGTGTTGATGTCGCGAAAACAGCGCTCAAGGCGGCTCGACTCGTAGATGGACGTGCCGCCGGCCGCCTGATACAGGAGATTGACCGCGTCGTTCGCACTCTGGGCCGCGTGCGCCGCCGCGAGCCGTACCGGCACGATCATCGGCGGGGTGCCGTGAGGCGCTGACCCCACGGCGCGCGCCGTGGCGTACAGATAGCCGCGCGCCGCGCGCAGCAGCGCTTCGGCACGGCCCAGGCGTTCGTGCCCGGTGGGCTGCTGGGCCAGCGGCGTGGTCGTGCCTGCCGGCGTCTTCGTGGCTGCGAGGGTCGTGAACGACTCCACGGCATCGCGCGCGACGCCCAGTCCCACGGCCGCGAGGAAGAGGGGGCCGATCTCCAGGAAGGGGCGCCGATACCCCAGCCCGGGCCGTGGGGGCGGGCCGCGGAAGAAGGCCTGGAAGGGGAAGCTCTGCGCCTCGGGCACGAGGACATCGGCGACGGCGTAGTCGTGGCTGCCCGTGCCGCGCATGCCGGTGGTGCGCCAGGTATCGATGATCGTGCCCGCCGCCGCCGGAAAGAGGAAGAGCTGCGGGGTGGGCGCCCCATCCGGGCCGCGCAGCGGCTCGTCGCCTTCAAAGACCAGGCCGGCGACGACGATCCACGTTGCATCCTGGCAACCGCTCATGAAGCTCCACCGGCCGCTGAGGCGGTAGCCGCCCGCGACCCGGCGGGCGCGCCCGCGCGGCGTAAAGTTGCCCGCCACGACCGCGTCATGGCGGCCGAAGATCGCGCGCGCGACCGGCTCTGCCATGTAGTCGCCGAAGAGCTGGGAGAGGAAGGCGAAGGTCAGATTCCAGCCTACGCTGCCGTCCTGACGGCCAAGCTCCTCGGAGACCGCCAGCGCGTCTTCCAGTGCCACCTGCTCGCCGCCAAGCGTGCGTGGGGCGAGCATGCGCAGGAAGCCCGCCGCGCGGGCGGCGGCGAAGATGGGCGCCGGCAAGCGCCGGTCGCGTTCGCCCTCGTCGCGATGCTGCGCGACGAGGGGTGCGAGGCCTCGCGCCTGCTCAAGCCAGATCGTCGTTGGGTTCGCTGCCGTCATCACATCCCCCGCCTTTCTCGCCTCATACCCGGCCGCACGAACTGCCCACCCCTGCCCAGGGCGCGGTGCGTGCCGGTGTGCTACTGGTGGTACGCGGGTGCGGCGGCGCGGAGATGGCTCCGACGAGCGTCACGGCGCCATACAGCGTTGCATGGGCGCATGCCGGCACGGCGCCCAGTCGCCCCAGGCCGGACGCCGCCACGGTGCGGGCGTGCAACGCTGCCTGGCGGCGTTGCCTGCCCGCGCCATCCCGCCGCGGACCGGGAACCGTACCCGTGGTGAACCGCTACATTAGCGGACACCCGCAAGGAACACCGCCGTCATGCTTACGAAAGAACTCCCGAGCCCCGTCCGCCTCATCGGTCCCGGCGACCCGTCGCTGAACGTCGCGAACGTGCAGCAGAGCAACGTCGGCTTCCTGACGGGAGCCCAGACAAACTTCGCCTTCATCAGCCAGCAGGGCGCCGATCTGCAGGGCCGCACTGCTCGTCCCCTGGTCCGCCTGATCCGTGCGTAAGGCCGCCGCTCAAAGGAGCACAGCCACCATGATCATCGTGCTGCGGGTGCTCACCTCCCCGCTGCCCCTGCCGACCAGCTACCCGCAGGGTCCAGCCTTCCCGTCCGCTCCGAGCTAACCCATCCCCGGGGTCGGGCCCGCGCGGCCGGCAACCGGCGCGCGCGGTCCGTTACGCAGGCTGCGCAGGGTTTGGGCGCGGTTCAGGGGTTCGTATCCAGCACTAACATCGACTTTGACCGCGCCGCCGCTGCTTCGCGCGCCCGCCAGGCGGCGCTCAGCATAGTCGGCCGTGGAACGCCGCTGGCAGACTCAGGCCGTGATGTGCGCACTCACCACCAGGAGGCCACCCGACGCAATCACACGGCCCTTGAACACGATCTCGAAGCTGCCGGACCCGCTGTACGCATCGCCGGCCCTGCTGAGGGTGTTCGTGAAGCGGATGTTGAAGAGATCCGCGAAGACCTGTGCGGGTCAAAGGAAAAGGCGTGCCCAAACCAACGAAACGCGCGGCCCTGCGTCTGGACCCGGGCGCCTTGCGTGGGACGGAGAGCGTTGCAGGGTCCGCATCAACCGATGCGGTCGTGGTCAGGCCGCCGCCGGCATCATGGGTGCTGACCTCCTGAAGGGAAGGCCAGTGCGCGGATCGCGCCGGGGGCGAACTCGCCCATCGCTGCTGCCTCCCGCTGCCGCGGCGGTGCGCCCCTTGCGCAGCCCCATGCGGCCAGCTACAGTTAGTCAACCAGTCAACTATACGAGCGGACGATGGGACGCACCAGCGACGCCCGCGAGCGTCTGTTGCAAACGGCCACACAGCTAATCCACGCCCGCAGCTACGGCGACGTGAGCGTGGACGACCTCTGCGCCGGCGCCGGCGTGAACAAGGGCAGCTTCTACTATTACTTCCCCGCCAAGCGTGACCTTGCGCTGGCGGCGATCGAGGCGCAGTGGCAGCAGGCCCGCGTCATGCTGCTCGAACCCGCTTTCGCCCGCGATCTGCCGCCGCTGGCCCGCTTCGCTCGCCTGTTCGACCTGGTCGCCGCGATGCACGCAGCCCGCGCCGAGCAGAGCGGCTGCGTGCTCGGCTGCGCCTTCGGCAACCTCGCACTGGAACTGAGCACGCGGGACGAGGCGATCCGCGCGAAGCTGCAAGGGGTCTTCGCCGGCTACCGCGTCTACTTCGAAGCGGCGCTGCACGAGGCCGTGGCCGCGGGCGCGCTCGCGCCGCTGGATGTGGCGCAGGCCGCGCAGGCCGTGCTCGCCCTGCTGGAAGGCGCGCTGCTGCTGGCGAAGACGGAGAACAACGCCGGCGTGGTCAGCCGCCTTGGTGCTCAGGTCGTGCAGCTGATCGGCGCGGACAGCGGCGGACCGGCGACGCGAACAGACCGAACGATTACGTCACCCGCCACGGGTGCAGGAGCAACACTGCCATGACGACACCCGCGCTGCCGCCCTACCCGCCCGTCGATGTCGAGCACGTTGGCCCGGCGCTGGGTGAGCGCTTCCCCGACCTCGTGCTGCCCGATCAGCACGGCACGCCGGTCGATCTGCACGCGGCCCGCGTCGGCCGGCGGGCCTTGATCGTGTTTTACCGCAGCGCCGCCTGGTGACCGTACTGCAAATCGCAGCTCGTGGAGCTGCAACGGGCACTGGCGGACTATGAGCGCAACGGTATCGCCGTCTTCGCGATCAGTTATGATCCGGTGAGCGTACTGGCCGGCTTCGCCGAGAAGCATGGCATCACCTATCCGCTGCTGGGCGACGAGGGCAGCGTTGTGATCCGACGGCTACGGATGCTCAACGAGCAGGTGTTCGAGCAGCACGCCGCCTTCGGCATTCCCCGCCGCGACGTCGCCTGGGGCGTCGCCTATCCAGGCGCCTTCATCCTCGACACTGATGGCATCGTGCGCGAGAAGCGCTTCCTGCAGAGCTACCGCGAGCGCGAGACAGGCGCGGCGCTGCTGGAGCAGGCGTTCGGCGTCGAGAGCGCCGCGCACGGCCCGGAGCAGCGCGCGAGCGGCCCCGGCCTTGTCGTCCGCGCCTATCTGGACGCGCCGGCCTACCGGCTCTCCCAGCGGCGCTGGCTCACGGTTGAGCTGCAGATCGCCGGCGGGCTGCACGTCTACGGCCGGCCGATTCCCGAGGGCTACGTACCGCTCGACGTAACGGTGGCGCCGATCGAGGGCATCGCAATGGGTGGAGTGGAGGCGCCGGCGCCGCGGCCGTTCCAAATGGAAGGGCTGGACGAGCAGTTCGTCGTCTACGAGGGCCGCGTCGTGCTGCGGTTGCCGCTCACGTTCCAGCGCCGGGTCGAGTCTGAGACGCTGACGGTCAGCGTGCGCTGCCAGGCGTGCAGCGCAAGCGACTGCCTGCTGCCGGTCACGCTGGACCTGGCGTTGCCGATCGTGGCCGAGAACCTTGTCGATTTGGACCGGTGAATCAAGCGGGGCGACGGGTGGCCCTCATAACCCCCGCCCCCTTCTCTCCCATATCGCTCGTCGAACGTGGCAG
>CALFMN010000242.1 GCA_937879875.1 uncultured Chloroflexota bacterium
GGGCGGGGCGCCGAACCCTGCGGTGGCTGCCGATCGCTGCGACGATCGTGGCGGATGCGCCTGCGGCGGGACGGCGGCGGCCGGCTGCGCCCCTTCGTGCATGGCACAACGCCCGCACCCGTGATGTCTGCCGCGTCCATGGGACCTCCCTGCCGCACCGATCAACGGCCAGAGCGGTCCCTTCCCGAGACAGGATGTGAGTGGATGGAGGACAGCCGGTAGAGCCGGAGACCAGCGCATCGCATATCCCGCAAGGACACCCTGCCCCGCCCCGTCGCAGGGTGTATGGAGCGCTCCACAAGTCCCTTCCCGTTTCGGGAAGGGACAGATTCGGCCAAAGCCGAATCAGGGTTAGGTGCCCCGGGCGCCCACCGCCGCTCGGGACGCTCGTCAATTACCCTGAGTCAGGCCGAAGTCCATCACCTCCTCTGGCGACGAGCTATCGAACAAGGGGCAGGAGCATATAGACGCTAATGATCGCGGGTGTGTCGGGGTTCTCGAACTCGCCGGCGTCCCATTTGCGGATGAACTCCGCGGCGCTCATGCCGAGGTTCTTCTGCGCCTGCTCTTCGAGGATCGGCCGGCCCTCTTCGCGCGAGATGAACTCCGGCTTCGGCTTCGCTGGCCCTGGCTTGCGCGTTCGCGCCTTCGTCGTCATCAAATTCGCCCCGCCCCAGTATCGAGCGCACCGCCGCACTGACTGACGCCGATCAGCGCCCCCGCAGCCGCGGGTCCAGCTCGTCGCGAAGGGCATCGCCCGCGAGGTTAAAGCCGAGCACTGCAACCGTGATGGCGGCGCCAGAGAAGAGCGACTCCCACGGGTGCAGGTCGAGCCCGTTGCGTCCGGCCTCGACCATCTTGCCCCACGTGGTCACGCCTTGCGGGCCGAGTCCAAGGAACGAGAGCGCGGCTTCGGCGAGGATGTAGGCGCCGATGCCGATGGAGAACAGGATCAGGATCACCGCAACCACGTTCGGCAGCACGTGGGCCAGCATCAGCCGAATGTCGGTGGCGCCGCAGGAGCGGGCGGCTTCGATGAAGGGCTGTTGCCTGATGCTGAGCACGGCCGAGCGCACCACGCGCACCGAGGTTGCCCAGCCGAGGAAGCCGAGTGCGGCGATCGTTAGCCACAAAGGCGGCGTCTTGAACACCTGGACAATGAGCAAGAGCAGCACCAGCGCCGGGAACGCCTGCACGCCGTCCACGACGCGCTGGAAGAACAGGTCAATCAGCCCGCCGAAGTAGCCGGAGACCACGCCGCAGACCGTACCCGTCGTGACCGCGATCAGCGAGGCGAAGATCCCGATCAATGCCGCAAGCCGGGCTCCGACGATGATGCGCGCGTAGATGTCGCGGCCGAAGGCGTCCGTGCCGAGCCAGTGCGTGCCGTTCGGAGATTGGAAGCGCTCCGTCACGAACTCTGATACGTCGTTTGCAGTCTTGCCCGCCTGCAGCTGGGCGAGCACGCTGCCGCCGCCGCTGGGCGCGGCCTGGTAATTTGGATTGCGCGCGAGGAACTGACGATTGTCGTCGTATCGTTGCAGGAGCGGAGAAAGGATCGCGGCAACCAGCACCACGATCACGAGCACGACGCCGAACGCACCCAGCTTCCGCTTGCGCATGAAGCGCGCGGTTCGAACCAGCGCGCGGCGGCCGGCCGGTCGGTCGCGCGCCGACGCGGGGATGACTTCCGGTAAGGCCGCGGCCGCTTCTGATCTCGCCATGGCCACCCTTCCCATCCCTCCATCCGCGCCGCTTGCATGCTGCGTAGCTACGTGTAGCGAATGCGCGGATCGAACCAGGCGTACATGATGTCGACCAACAGGTTGACCGTCACCACGACGAACGCAATAATGATCACTGTTCCCTGAAACGGTGGGTAGTCGCGGTTCGTGATGGTATAGAGCAGGTAGTTGCCAACACCTCTGATGCCAAACATGTTCTCGAGGATGATCTGGCCACCGATGATGCCAGATACGGTCAAACCCATGACGGTGAGCACCGGAATCATGGCGTTCTTCAGGGCGTGGCGCAGGATCACGCCGTTCGGAGCAATTCCCTTGGCGCGGGCCGTCCGCACGTAGTCCATGCGCAGCACTTCGAGCATCTGTGAGCGGAGCAGGCGCATAATGCCCGCGCCACCGGCGATGCCGCCCGCGATCGCCGGGATCAGGTACTTGAAGAACGCGGCCTTCGGATCGGTCCAGAAGTGCGGACTCTTGACGATCTCAATCGTGAACAGGTGATATTTGAGCGTAAAAAACGTCATCACGATCGCGATGAAGAACACGGGTGTGGCGACCGACAGAATCGAAAAGCCGCGCAGCACATAGTCCGCCCAGGTATCCTGCCGCACGGCGCTGATGATGCCGACCGGAATCGCCACACCAAACGAAAGCAGCGCGATCAGCGTGCCCAGCTCCAGTGTGAACGGGACACGCTCGCCCAGCTCCGTCCAGGTCGAGCGCCGCGTCTCGAACGATTTGCCCAGATTGCCCGTGGCGAGCTGGCCCAGGTAGGTAAAGTACTGTTGCCACTTCGGCTCATCGAGGCCGAGCTCATGCCTCGCCTGTTTGATCGCCACGGGATTGTTGGCGCTCAGCTCCAGGTTGGCTCCGAGCCGCTCGTTCACGTAATCGCCCTTGAGCAGGCGCACGGCGAAGAACACGAGCGTGGCTACGATCCAGAGCACCAGGAGGTTCAGCAGCAGCCGCCGAACAATGTATCGACCCACGGCCCGCCTCATACGGATGAACTGCTACGAGGGCGAAGGCCGGGAGGATGAGACGCTCCTCCCGGCCGTCCTGTTCCTTACAGCGATGCCGGCGGACGTCCCTGATACGACGGATCCCTGGTATCGATCCAGTTGTATCTCGCCAGCAGGTGGCCGGCGAAGATGTTGAAGCCGGCAGCCGGATTGCCGGCGGCAGCTTGCGCCTTGAGCAGCGGGTGGTAGTAGTTCCAGTAGGCGGTCCGGCTGATGTAGTTGTACAGCGTGATGTTGCCGAACATCGCGTTGGCCATGATCACGTCCTGGATCGCACGCACGGCGACTACAGCTTGCTTGAGGTCCACGAGTGTCGTCGCCTTGTCGATCTGGTCGTCGAGGTTCGGATCGCCCGGCAGCAGCCCCACCTTGTTGTAGTTCGTGCTGCCCTTCGTGTGGAAGGAGTTACGCAGATCGCTGCGCGGGTCGGGTGAGTTGACCTGGCTGATCCAGCCGAACCAGTGCGGGAACTTGCCGTTGCCCAGGTTGGGAATGATGTCCTTGTTGTAGTCGCTCTGGCTCGACTTGAACTGCGATACGCCGAGATTGTCGTTGAACATCTTGGCGATGATCTGCGGCGTATCGGGCCAGTTCGCCAACCAGGTCACCGGCACGGTGATGTCCACGTCGCCGAGGGCCGGCCCGCCGCCCGCGGTCCACAGATCGCGCGCTTCCTTGAGCTCCTGGTTGCGGTCGCTGCGGTATCCCGGCAGCTTGCCTAGCTCCTCGGGCGGGATGGCAAAACCTTCCTGCAGCCAGGTGACGATGCCGCTGTTCTGGCCGAGACCCTGGTGGAAAGTCTGGATCAGTTTCTGACGGTCGACCGCCTGATTCATCGCCTTGACCAGGCGTACGTCCTTGAACTGCGTGTTGCGGTTGATAATCAGCGCAACCGTATTGCCCACGCCGGTCAGGACCTCCGTCATCGCGCCCTTGTTCTGGTCGATCACGGCCTTGGTTTGACTCGGATCGGGGCTGCCCCATCCCTCGACCTGCTTTTGCAGGTACGCCGCACGATAGGCGACCGGATCCTCGAAGATGAGCGGGGCCACCCAGCCGTCGAGCAAGGGCTCGTTCGGCTTGAAGTAGTCGGGGTTGCGCTTGAACTTCACCTCCTGGCCGGCGCGAAGCTGCACACAGATGAATGGCCCCGTGCCAACCATCGCCTCTTCAGTCAGCGTGCGGTGCGTCGCCTCGAACTTCTCGGTCGTCTCCTTATTCGGGAGGGTGCTGAAGTAGGCCGCGAGGCGGTCGAGGAAGGTGCCGTTGGGCGCCGCCAGCGTGAGCTTGACGGTGAAATCGTCCGGCGTCTCGATATTGGTGATCGTCTTGTAGAACACCTGGCGCGTGAAGCCGCCATCGCTGCCGTCGAGCAGCTTGCCGTTCGCCTGGCGCTCAATGTGCCAGCGCACGTCCGCGCTGGTAAACGGCCGGCTGACGGGTGGTTGCCACTTCACGTTCTTGCGCAGACTGAAGATGTAGGTGGCGGCGTCCGGCGCTTCGAACTTCTCCGACAGGTCCGGCTCGAGCGTGCCCTCGTCCGGGTTCGCGTACATTACCAGCTTGTTGTAGAGATAGTTCGAGGTCCACAGCGTCGGGTCGCCGAGCGCCCGGTGCACATCGGTCGAGTCGAAGACGTTCGGGATCTGCGCCCGCAGGATGCCACCCTTCTGGCCGGTGGGGGGAGGGAGAGCGGCTCCGGCCGTCGGGCTGGCGGCCTGTGTTGGTGAGGCGGCGGCCGTCGTGCCGCTGCTCGCCGCGGTCGCTGCCGAAGGAGCCGTGGCCGGCGCGGTTGCGGCAGCCTTCGTCGCAACCTTGGCCGTATTGTTGTTGCTGCCTCCACACGCTGCAAGGAGTGCCGCTGCGGCCGCCGAGGACGCGCCTGCAGCGATGAGTCGCCGACGGCGAATGGGCCGGCTCCAATACCCGGACAGGCCCTGCGACATAGCCCCTCACTCCTCCCTTGGCGACCGATCCGGCAGAGTAACGGCTCTGCGGCGCGCCACGCCGGCCGCACCAGCGACGGCCTTGCGGCGCAGTATAGGCGCGTCAGGTTCCGAAGTAAACTGGGCGCTTCGCCATCCGCATAGAGACAGCGTGGCCGGGGATTGAGCACGTGCAAGCGCGCGGATTGCAGCGCGGCCCTGCGCGGCCCATCGCCGGCTTTGTGCGACTATAGAAACGTTTACCGGGAAATGCAATGGGCGCTTGCGGCGGGCGGATTCGGCCCGCTATCCGGCCGCCGCGAAGTCCTTGACGTGCAGCTCGGCGGCGCCGGAGCGGCCGGGGCGCACGCTGAACAGCGCGTCGATGCGCGAGCCCGCGCGCGGCGCCGCCTCCGCCAGGCCGAAGCCGATGCCGCGCCAGATCGCGCCGCCGGTTCGCAGGCGTAGCTGCAGGTGCGTACGGTCGGCGCCCACGGCGCGGCGATCGAGCACTTCCAGTCCGCGGCCAAGGAACTGCGGCTCCGGGTTGCCGAGGCCGAACGGCTCCAAAAAGGGGAACCATTGCAGCTCGCGCCGGCCGAACTCGCTCAGGTCGATCTCGTCGTCGTACTCGATCACCGGCGTCAGGTCCTGTCCGTCGAGCTGCCCATGGGCCTGCGCCACCAGCGCCTCGCGCAGCGCCGGCATGTTTTCGGTGAGCGCCGTAAAGCCTCCCGCCTGCCGGTGGCCGCCGAAGCGCGTCATCAGCGGCGCCGTGGCGTAGAGCGCCTCCACGATGTTGAAGGCGGGGATGCTGCGGGCGCTGCCACGGCAGCGGTCGCCCAGGTGCTGATAGACCACGGCCGGGCGATGGTATGTATCCGCCAGCCGGCTCGCCACCAGCCCGACGATGCCCTGCTGAATCTCCGCGTGGCCGACCATCAGCAGCGGCGCGTTCGGGTCTTCCCGCTCGATCAGCGTGCGCGAGACTTCGACCGCCTGCTGGGTGAGCTTCTGCCGCTCGACATTGCAGGTGTTGAGCTGCGCCGCAAGCGCCCGCGCCCGCGCCTCATCACGCGTGGTCAGCAGCTCGTAGGCGATGTCCGCGTGGGCGACGCGCCCGGCGGCGTTCAGGCGCGGGCCGAGCTGGAAGCCGAGCGTCCATGCCGTGGCCTGTGCCAGGTCCGCGCCGGCCACTTCAGCCAATGCGTGCAGGCCCGGCCGCGACGAGCGCTGCAGCGCCTTCAAACCCCGCCGCACCAGCACGCGATTCTCGCCCGCCAGCGGCGCCATGTCGCAGACGGTGGAGAGCGCGACCAGATCCAGATACGCCTCTGGCACGAACGGCCGGCCCACGCGCTCCGCGAGTGCGCCGACGAGTTTGAAGGCGATGCCGCCGGCGGATAGCTCGGCGCAGGGATAGGCCGAATCGGCGAACTTCGGATCCACCAGCGCCACGGCGTCGGGCAGGCGGCCCGGAATGCTGTGGTGGTCCACAACGATCACGTCGAGGCCGATCTCGTTGGCGTGATCGATCTCGCGGTCGGCGTTGATGCCGCAGTCGGCCGTGATCACCAGCGAGACGCCGCGCCGCCGCAGTTCGGTGAGCGCGGCGTTGTTCACACCGTAGCCCTCGCTGAAGCGGTCGGGCAGATAGGGGATGATCGTGCCGCCCAGGGCGCCGATCCCTTCGACCAGGATGGCGGTGGCCGTCACACCGTCCACGTCGAAATCGCCGAAGACGGCGATCAGCTCGCCCGCGTGGATGGCGCGCGCGATACGCTCCAGCGCCGGCTCGATGTTCGGCAGCAGCAGCGGATCGTGCTCGCGCTCAAGATTGCCGCGCAGAAAGGCCTCGGCGTCCCGCGCTGAAGCCAGGCCACGCGCGGCCAGCAGCCGTACGATCGCGGGCGGCATGCCGCCCAGGTCGCAGGCCGTCGTCAGTGCTGCCCGCCGCTGCCAGCGCTTGCCCGTCGCCGTTCCTGCCACGCGCGATCCTCCCCTGCTCCCGGCCAGCGTAGCGAGCGGCTGGCAGCGGGAGCAAGTGCGGATGTGGTGTTATGACGCGGCGGCCGGCCCTCACCCCCTGCCCCCTCCCAATCGTCCACATCGCGCGGAGCGCGATGTCAGATGGAGAGGGGCGATCTGGCGGAGGAAGTTCCAGAAGGCGCCGGGGTAACCGCACCGGCCACGGAACGCACTACCCCCATCGTGTACCACGGCAGGCTGAGCCGTGCCATGAGCCGTGCCACAGGCGGGGCGGTGCGGCTGACGACGCCAGCGCTGGCGCAGGGTCCGGCGGTGCTGGGCGACGCGCGGCGGGGGGTGGCTGCAGCGCCTGGCGGCGGTTGACCACGCGGGCTGTGCCGGACCTGGCCACGGCGGCGCCGGGCGTCTTCTGGTCCCGCCTGCGCTGGCTGATCGCGCGCTGCCCCGACCTCGTGCAGGCGGGCGGCTGCGTGGCGGATGGGCACCGCCGCACGGCCGCCCGCCTGGTGCAGTGCCCGGTCGGGTGGCTGACCGGCCTGGCACAGGCGCCCCCCGAGGCGCCCTGGACGGTGGCCGTGCGCGCCCCCGCGGGGCAGACCCTGCACCGCGCCCCAGCTGCACCCCCGTGCCGCCGACCCCGCCGTCGCTGCGCGCGGCGGCGTCCGCCTGCGCCACCTCACCACCGGCTGACACCTCGCCCATGCCCCACCGCCCGTTACACGATGTGGGTAAACCAAAGATCATGGAGGAAGGAGACGACCCGGCGTAGTGCGGTCCGATCGGTTTGCGGTTAACCCGGCGCCGCCACGGATCGCCCCTTTCCTCCAATCCTGGTGGGAAAGGGGACGGGGGATAGAGGGCCGATGGCCGCGCTTGCGACGAAGGGCGGCGTCTAGAACAATGACTCTGCGCACTGCTCGCGGAGAGGCGAATCGATGACCAACGCTTCGGACCCACAGCCGCTGCCCCTGATCGACGCCGCGGCGAAGACGGCACGCGGTCGCGCGAGCGTCGCGCCGCTCACCGAGGAGAGCCGCGAGCGGGTCGAGACGGCGTTCGAGCACCTGGTGACGGTGCTCTCGTCGTGCTACGTCTACGTCGTCGGTCATACCGCGCTCGAGACCTGCCAGTTGCAGGTCGAGCCGGCTGGGGTAGCGCGTTGCCTGCTCTCGGGTTTGCCGCAATGGGAGGTCGCACTGCCGGCGGCGGCGCACCAGCAACTGCCGCTGGTCGTGCAGCGCTGGCAGGCGGGAGCGCTGCCGCACAGCGATCAGTTGGACAGTATCCGCCTGGGAGCTATCCACGAACTGCCGAACGGCGCCTTGCTGGTCGACGTGCTGCCGGCCGACGACCCCGGCCGGCGCACGCGCACGACGATCGGCTGAGCGGACGCCGCCGATGGCCATCGAGCGAGGCGACGATCGCAACATCGACCGCAGCTACATGCGCGATTTTGTCGTGCGGCTGCGGCTCTCGGGCGAGGACGCGCCGCGCGAGTTTCTCGTGCGTTCCTCGACCGTGCGCGGCGCCCTCAGCCGTGCGATCGAGGCCGAAACCGAGACGATCGGCGGCGAAAGCGGCCGTCTGCTCGGCGCCGAGATCGACGAGGCGTAGGCAGCGGCGCGGCGAGCGGCAGGACGCAACGGTGCCATGCTCTCCATATCTGGTGGGCAAGCTTTACAGATGGTTTCAAAACCGGCACACGTGTCAGATCTTGTGCGCCCTGCAGCAGCCGACCGCCGGTTTTGAAACCATGTCTTAGGGGTAACTGGCGCGCTGCCGAAGCGCGCATGAGAGCAGCGGGCTGGGGGTTGCACACCTTCCGCGCAGCGAAGCAGCCAGGATCGGCAGGGCTCTCCAGGTGATGCCGCGCGCCGGGACGAGCTGGCCTGCGTCCCAGCAGGAATCCTCTGTGCAGCGACGCTCGTGACAGCCGGTCCGCGCGTGCAGCGGCAGCGAGAGGGCGGCACGAGACCTCGCCGGCGCTGCGTCGACGCAGTTGGGCAGTTGCCGCGACCAATGATACTCTCAGATGCGAATCTGACCACGAAAGCGGCCACTGCTGCCGAAACCTGCCACACTTGCCCTTCGGGAGGTGATGCTTGTCGTTTCACTTTATCGTCCGGTTTGAACCGCGGCCCGGCAAAGAGCGAGAGGTTCGCGAGGAATTGCTGCGGGTTAATGAGCCTTCGCGCGCTGAAATCGGCTGTTTGGCGATTCGAGTTTTTGAGTCGCTGCGGGAGCCGTTCGTGTTCGCCATCCATTCCGAGTGGGCGGATGAGGCTGCCTTTGAACTGCATGCACAATTGCCGCACACGGTCCGGTTCGTTGAAGCTGTGGAGAAGCTGTTGACCCATCCCGTGCACGGGCTGAGAGCGCGTGAGATCGGCGGAGGTGCGGGAGCGGGCGCCGCGAGATGGCCCGCGCCATCGTAGCCGCCTACCCCGGCGGCCCGCCCGCATCGCGGACTCCGCCGGAGAATCCATATTACTGCGGAACGTGGCTCACGGCGCCGCGCTAAGCGCCGCTACTGCCCCACCGCCGCGGCCGGGTCCGTCGTCACCGAAAGCGTGCCGCTGAGCGCGCCGGCGTCGAGCGTGGCAAGGCGCTGAAAGGCCGCGGCCGAAAGGTCGATCGCACCGGGCGGCAGGTGGCCGCGGTCGCGCACGGCGACGGTGACGCATTTCGCCCCGGCGCAGACCTTAAGATGCGTGCCGCAGGGATAGCCGTTCGTGGCCGCGGTGCCGGGGTCGTCGGCGCTGAACGTGCCGCCGCAGGCCAGCACGCCGCCGTCGAAATCGTGGCCGTACCAGGTAATGCGCGCCGCCTGGCCGTCCGGCGGCAGCGCGGCAAGATACTGGCCGTCCACCCAGCCCGCCGCGCCGGACGCCGTCACCGAGTACCAGCCGTCGGCGGTCGGGTCGCCGTAGATATGCACCTGCGTTCCGGGCGGCAGCACACCGATGATCGATCCGCTCAGGCTCGGCGTGCCACGCAAACGCACGCCGTCCGCGGGCGACACGATCGCATCGCCGCGCAACGGTTGGGCCGGGGTGGTGTCGAGGTAGAGGCTCTGGACGAAGCCTTGCTGGCCTTGAGCAGTCACACTCACCCAACCGTCGGCGGTGGGCGCAGCGAGCTCGTCCACGCCGGCGCCGAAGGGCAGGACGACAAGCACGTTGCCGGAGAGAAAGGGCGCGTCGCGCAGATTGAGCCCATCGGGGCTGCTGACGTGCGCGTGCTGTGCCGCCAGCCCCGAGCCAGCAGCGAAGAGAGCGAGCAGGACGGCAGAAAGGGAGAAGAGAATGAGGCCGCGCCTG
This sequence comes from uncultured Chloroflexota bacterium, assembly GCA_937879875.1. Lineage (GTDB taxonomy): Bacteria > Chloroflexota > Dehalococcoidia > CAUJGQ01 > CAUJGQ01 > CALFMN01. Next base: position 10,002 of record CALFMN010000242.1, read on the forward strand.
CCTGGGTGTACCCGCCGCGGCCGCCTTGCGGCCGGGACCGGATCCGCCTTCAGCAATACGATCTCCTGATGGTGCGCGGCCGGAGCAGATTGGCCGCGAGGGTTTCGCGCACCGCGGCCGCGACCGCGGCGGTGTCAACTCCCGCATTGTTGTACCGGACTCGCGCGCGACGGTCAACGCGGGGCAGCACCTAAAGCCCGCGATCGGCTCGCGCCGCGACGAATTCGCGTTCAGCCAGCAGCCAGCAGCAGCGCCAGCGGCGGCACGTCGATCGCGCGCCGCGCGGCGAATGACTGGCGGGCACAGAGCGCGATCTGCAGGGCGCGGCGCGCGTCCTCGACGCCGGGACGCGGCTCCTCCCCGGCGCGCAGCGCATCCACAAACGCCTGCAACTCGTCGCGAAAGGCGCCGGCGAAGCGCTGGCCGAAGCCGCCGATGAGCTCACGGCTGGCTCTGCCTGCAGCCAGCGTCAGCACGGGGCGCTCCTGCGTGCCGCCGATGCGCAGCGTGCCCTCGGTGCCCTGCACCTCCGCATAGACATCCTCGCCGTAGCCGGCGAAGCGATTCCACTCGGTGATGCCCAGTCCGCCGCCGGCAAAGTCGAGCAGCGTCACACAGGTATCGAGGTCATTGATCGTCGCCAGCTCCGGATAGACCAGATTCGCGCCATGCGCCCGCACGCGCAGCACCTCCTGGCCCATGATGAAGCGGGCGGCGTCGAAGTCGTGGATCGCTGCGTCGAGGAAGATGCCGCCGCTGTGCGCCGGGTCGTGGTAGGCGATCGGCGCCGGCGCCGGGTCGCGGCCGATCGCGCGCAAGAGCCGCGGCCGTCCGATCGCCCCGGCCTCGATCTGTTGCCGTGCCAGCAGATAGGCGGCATCCCAGCGGCGCTGAAAGCCGATCTGAAAGGGGATACCCGCCTGCACGACGGCCCGCAGCGCCGCGTCGCTTTCGGCCATCGAGAGCGCGACGGGCTTTTCGCAAAACACGGCCTTGCCGGCCGCGGCAGCCGCGGCGATCAGCCCGGCGTGGGTCACCGTGCTCGTGGCGATGATCACGGCCTGAATGTCGGCGCGGCCGAGCATCGCCTCGGGCTCCGCGCAGGCCGCGGCGTTCAGCTCGGTCGAGACCTCTTCACCGGCCGCAGCGCCCACGTCGCAGACCGCGAGCAGCCGGGCGCCTCGCACTGCCCGCGCCGCGTTGGCGGCGTGCACGCGGCCGATGCGCCCCAGGCCGATGACGCCGAAGCCGAGCTCGTTCACATCGCCCATCCGTACGGAAGCTGCCGTTGATCGACGCGGCTCGATCGCCTGCCCGTCGCGGCGGGCGCGCCGCGAGTTGGGACGTAGTACCGTACAGTGTGCGCGATTGCGGCGGGCGCCAGCCAGCAGGTTGTGCCCATGCAGCGGCTCAGCGCGATCGGCAACACGCTCCGGGTGCAGAGGACGATGACAGACTCCGTGGAAACGCCGCCAGACGCAGCCGCCGGCCCGGCAGCGGTTTGGGCCGGCGGCAAACCCGTTTCGGCCGAATGGCTCACGCGCTGGCGCGCCGAGCCGCTGCATGCATTCCTCGACCTCACGCTGGAGGCGCAGCGCGACGGCTACTGCCGCATCGTGCTGCGCATGGGTCCGCGCACGCGCGGCGGCGTCGGCGGCTCGGTGCACGGCGGCATTCTGGCGACGCTGGTCGATATCGTCACGATCGGCGCGGTGGCGTCGGCCATCGGGCCAAACGACGTGATGAACGGCACGGCCGAGCTGAACATCAGCTATCTGCGCCCGGCGCTGGGCGCGCTGGTGGTAGCGGAAGGGCGCGTGCTGAAGCAGGGCCGCAGCCTGGCCGTGGTCGACGCGGACTGCTCGGACGGCGCCGGACGGCTCTTCGCCAGAGGCCGCGCCCAGTACGCACTGCGGCAGCGCGAGGCAGCCAACCGTGCGGCCGCAACGTAACCGTGCTCGAGTGGAGCGTTCCGGACGCCTAACCCTGACTTCCCTGGCGGGAAGTCTGTCCCTTCCCGAAACTGGAAGGGACTCCTGGAGCGTTCCCAGCGGCGCCGGACGGCGGCGGGGCGGCGGTGTCCTTGTGGGACATGCAGCGGGCTGGTCTCCCATCAGTTCGCGTGTCCTCCATCCCCACCCTTCCTGTGTCGGGAAGGTACAGCTTTGCCGTCAGGCAAAGCAGGGTTAGGCGCCCCGGGAGCCGGACGATGGCCCGCGCCGCAGCACCACCAGCGAGCGCGCCTCCAGGGCGAGCGTGCCGCCCTCGCGCACCGTGCAGGCGCCAGTGGCCAGCTCGGGATGCGCCGTGTCGAAGGCAACCTCCCACACCGCGCCCGGCGTGGCCACCGGCAGGGTGAACGGCAGCGGCTCGTAGTGCGCGTTCAGCAGCAGCATCAGGCTGTCGCCGCAGACGCGCTTGCCCTCTTCGTCGACGTCGTCCAGCGCCTCGCCGTTCAGCCGCACGATCAGACTCTTGCTGAAGCTCGTCTCCCACTCCTGCTCGGTCATCTCCTCGCCATCGGGCCGGAACCAGGCCAGGTCCTCGATCCCTGAACCGTGAATCGGCCGGCCCTGAAAGAAGTCACGGCGGCGCAAGACGGGCTGGCCGGCGCGGAAGGCGACCAGCCGCCGCGTCCAGTCCAGCAACCGCCGTTGCTCGCCGTCCAGATCCCAGTGCAACCACGAAATTTCGTTGTCCTGGCAGTAGGCGTTGTTGTTGCCCTGTTGGGTGCGGCCGAGCTCGTCACCTGCAGCGATCATCGGCACACCCTGGGAGAGCAGCAGCGTGGCCAGGAAGTTGCGCTGCTGGCGGGCGCGCAGGGCACGGATCGCGGCATTGTCCGTCGGCCCTTCCGCGCCGCAGTTCCATGAGTCATTGTGATCTGCGCCGTCGCGGTTCTCCTCGCCGTTCGCCTCGTTGTGCTTGTCGTTGAAGCTCACCAGATCGTTGAGTGTGAAACCGTCGTGGCAGGTGACGAAGTTGATGCTGGCCGAGGGCCGGCGGCCGCTGCGCTCATAGAGGTCGCTGCTGCCGGAGAGCCGATAGCCCAGCTCGGAGATCAGTCCCTCGTCGCCCTTCCAGTAGCGCCGCACGGTGTCGCGGTACTTGCCGTTCCACTCCGTCCAGAGCACGGGGAAGTTGCCGACCTGATAGCCGCCCTCGCCCACGTCCCACGGCTCGGCGATCAGCTTGACGCTGGAGATCACCGGGTCCTGGTGGATCACGTCGAAAAACGCCGAGAGCCGGTCGACATCGTGCAACTCGCGCGCCAACGCCGCCGCCAGGTCGAAGCGGAAACCGTCGACGTGCATCTCCTGCACCCAGTAGCGCAGCGAGTCCATGATCAGCTTGAGCACCTGCGGGTGCGGCACGTTCAGCGTATTGCCCGTGCCCGTGTAGTCCATGTAGAAGCGCGGCTGCTCCGGCACAAGGCGGTAGTAGGCGGCGTTGTCGAGGCCGCGGAAGCTCAGCGTCGGTCCGTGCTCGTTGCCCTCGGCGGTGTGGTTGTAGACCACATCGAGGATGACCTCGATGCCCGCGGCGTGCAGCGCCTTGACCATCTGCTTGAACTCGCGCACCTGGCCAACCGGGTCTTTGGCACGCGCGTAGCGGCCCTCCGGCGTAAAGAAGTTGATCGTGTTGTAGCCCCAGTAGTTCACCAGGCCGCGACCCAGCAGGAAGCCGTCGTCGATGAAGGCGTGCACGGGCAGTAGCTCGACCGCCGTCACGCCGAGCTGCTTGAGATGGCGCAGCGCCGCCGGGCTGTGCAGACCGGCGTAGGTGCCGCGCAGCTCCGGCGGCACCTCAGGATGGAGTTTCGTAAAACCCTTGACGTGGGTCTCGTAGATCACGGACTTACGCCAGGGCGTGCGCGGCGGGCGATCATCGCCCCAGTCAAACTCGGGGGCCATCACCACGCTCTTCGGGACCGCGTGCGCGTCGTTGCGGCGGCAGAAGGCGAGATCCTTCTTCGCGTGCCCGGGCGGATAGCCGAAGATCGGCATCGCCCAGTTGACGCCCCCCGACAGACCGCGGGCGTACGGGTCGATCAAGAGCTTGTTCGGGTTGAAGCGGTGGCCCTGCTCCGGCGCATACGGACCATGCACACGGTAGCCGTAGAGCTGGCCCGGCCGCACGCCTTCGACGTAGACGTGATGCACATGCGCCGTCACTTCCGGCATCCGTATGCGCGCCGTCTCGGTGCGCGCGGTGGGCCGGTTGAACAGGCACAGCTCGACATACTCGGCATTCTCGGAGAAGACGGCGAAGTTGGTACCGCTCGCGTCACTGGTGGCGCCGAGCGGGTAGGGGCGGCCGGGGCGGATTTTCAGCGATGGCAGCGGAGACAATGCAGATAACTCCCGCGCGCTGCGTTCTCGCCGCCCACGCTCTTCCACTGTAACGAACGGCGTCCGGCTTCCCTGTGCGGCGTGCCTGCGCTGGACGGCAGCCGCCGAGTGCCGCACAAACGCCCCTTTACTCCGTCTCTGCCATCGATCACACTGGCCGGGCGAGTGCAGGCACGCTGCCACGGACGAGGACGGGTTGCGATGACACAGCAGGTAATTCCCCACGCCGGCGAGTTCCGCGGCGGACCGTTCTACGGCCAGCTTCCCGCGAACACCGCCGTCGAACCGCAACGGCTCTTCGCCGACGACGGCGCCGAGAGCGCCGGCGTGCTCTACTATCCCGCCGGCCGGCTGCCGCGCACCGTCTGTTATCTGATGCACCCGCGCGGCGACTTCGCCCGGCACTACGCCGTGCCCTATCTGGTGGCCGCGGGCTACGCCGCCTGGGGACACAACAGCCGCTACCTCAACAACGACACCGAGGCGATCCACGAGCGGCTGGTGCTCGACATCGGGGCGGGCATGCGCCACCTGCGCGCCCGCGGCTTCCAGAACATCGTGCTGCTGGGCAACAGCGGCGGCGCCTCGCTGTTCGCCTTCTATCAGGCGCAGGCCGTGCTGCCGCCGGGCGAGCGCGACGCTGACACGCCCGGCGGCAGCCACGTGGACCTGACCGGCGAGCTGCCAGCGGGCGATGGGTTCGTGGCGCTGGCCGCGCACTCCGGCGAAGGGCTGTTCATGCTGCAGAGCATCGATCCCTCGGTGACGGACGAGGCCGACCCACTCTCCTGCGAACCGGCGCTCGATATGTTCAACCCGGAGAACGGCTACGATCCCGCAACTGGCACGGCGACCTACGATCGTGGCTGGCTGGCAGCATACCGTGAGGCGCAGCGGGCGCGGCACCTGCATCTGGACGCGATCGCCCGCGCCCATCTCGCGGAAGAACGCGAGGGCGCGGGCGCCGCGGCTGGAAACGGGGTGAATCCGTACGCGCTGCTTCGCGCCCGCCGCCGGGCGATTCCGCACCGGCTGATGCTGATCTACCGCACGGTGGCGAACCCGGCCTACCTCGACCTGAGCATCGACCCGAACCGCCGGCCGATCGGCACGATCTTCGGCGGCCCGACGGCGCGGCCAGAGTTCGGCAACTACTTTTCAAGCAACATCGCCCGCGTGCTCTCGCCGCGCGCCTGGCTCTCGACCTGGAGCGGCACCTCGTCCCGCGCCAACTTTGTCGAGAACGCGCGCAGTATCACGGTGCCGACGCTGTTCACCGCGGCGGACGGCGACAGCGACATTCTGCCGGCGAACGCCGACTCGATGTGGAACGCGATCGCGGCGCAGGACAAGGTGCGCCGCGACCTCAGCGGCGCCGACCACTACCTGCGCCCGCTGCCCGACGCCCGCGACACTAACCCGCGCGAGCGCTTCGCCGGCATTCTCGCCGACTGGCTGACGCAGCGCTTCCCGGCATAAGGCGACGCCGGTTCGTCACGACAATTTGCAAAGTCTTCAAACGTTTCCTTGCAGGATCTGTGGAAAACTGGGCAATTCGGTGCTACGGTGAAGGCAGTTGAGCGGGCGCACCCCGAGAGGAGACGAGCATGATCCGGGCACAGGGCGTTCACCACCTGGCGCTGGTTTGCAGCGACATGGACCGCACGGTGCGGTTCTACACCGATGTCATGGGCATGACGCTCACGGCGAAGCTGAACATCAAGGGCGGCGCGAAGCACTATTTCTTCGATATGGGCGGCGGCAACCAGCTCGCCTTCTTCTGGTTCCCGGAGGCGCCGCAGGCGCAGCCCGGCATCGGCAACGCCGGCTTCACGCAGTTCCACAGCGCCCACGCCTCGATGCACCACGTCGCCTTCACCGTCGAGAGCGAAGACGATCTGTGGGCGGCATGGGACCGGCTGGAAGAGGCCGGCGTTGAGTCGATGTGGGCGCTCGACCACGAGTTCTGCAAGTCGATCTACTTCCGCGATCCGGACGGCATCCTGCTGGAGTTCGCCTGCTGGGTGCGCGCCCTCGACGAGCGCGACCTCGACGACTCACAGCTAACCCGCGCCACGCCGATCACCCGCCCGACAAAGGTGCCGGTCGGCGTGTAACCGCCGCGGGCACTGCGCGTAGAAAGCGCCGGTTCGAGTGTGAACCGGCGCTTTCGGCCCTCACCCCCGTCCCCTCTCCCAATCCTGGGAGAGGGGCGATCCTCGGTTGCTTGATCGAGAGGATGCCGGGTTAAGCGGCGCGCCGAAGGTCGCGCCTGCGGGCGCGAAGGGCGCACGCCGTGCGCCCCTACAGCCAATCGCTCTCCTGATGCCTGCTGGAGCGCTGCACGCACGGTCGCCCCTCTCCCAGGATTGGGAGAGGGGACGGGGGTGAGGGCCGACGGTTACCGCCCGCCGAACGCGGCGCTGCGCTTCTCCACGAACGCCTTCATGCCTTCCTGCACGTCCTCGGTCTGGAAGCAGCGGCGGATGTTGGTCAGTTCGTCGCGCAGCATCGTCGGCAGATCGGCGGTCGTACTCTGCACCAGCAGGCGCTTGGCGTAGGTCATGCCGACCGGCGGGCCGGCGGCCAGCTCGGCGGCATAGCTTGCCACGGCTTGGGCAAAGCCCTCGGCGGGCAGCACCCGCGCCACGAGGCCGATGCGCTCGCATTCCTCCGCCTCGATCCAGCGCGAGGTGAGAATTAACTCGGCTGCCCGCGCCGTGCCGATCATGCGCGGCAAAATAAACGTCATGCCGCCGTCGGGCGAGAGGCCGCGACGGATGTAGCCCGTCGTCAGCCGCACGCCCGCGGCCATCAGGCGGATGTCGGCCGCCAGCGCCAGCGAGAGTCCAGCGCCCGCGGCCGGGCCATTGATTGCTGCGATCACCGGCTTGTCGATCTGCGTGAGCAGCAGCGGCGCCCGGCCTACCCAACCGAAGTCGTCCAGCCGTTCCTTGCGCGAGGGCTCGCGGCCGTTATCGCGCGGCCCGGTCAGATCCAGACCGGAGCAGAAGCCCTTGCCGGCGCCGGTGAGCACGATCACGCGCACGACGTCGTCGGCGTCGGCCTTGCGCACCGCGTCCTGGATCTCGTCCGCCAGCTCGTCGTTGAGGGCGTTGAGCTTCTCGGGGCGGTTGAGCGTGATCGTCGCCACGCCGCCTTCGACGGCGTAGAGGACCGTATTGAATGGCACGCGGAAACTCCTTCGTACTGGCGCCCGCGGCGTGTGCCGTCGAGGCAGAGTCAATATACGCGGTGCAGCAGCTACTGAAAATGCCGTGACTCTAGCGCCTGGCAGGCAATAGATCGAACAGTCCGGCGAGCGCCGAGATGCAGGGCACGCCTGGCCGCCGCGCCGCTTCGCCGTTTCGGTCGATCTGCACCGGCGCGATGCCGACAGCGAGCGGCCCATCGACATCGGCATGCGGGTTGTCGCCGACGAAGATCACATCGCCCGCCGAGAGTCCGAGCGCATCGAGCGCAAGTGCGTAGATCGCCGGGTGCGGCTTGCGGTAGCCGGCGCGCGCCGAGATCACCGTGCAGTCGAGCAGCGGCGCGAGGCCGGTAGCTTCGAGCACGGCGTCGAGCCCCCACGACCAGTTCGAGACCAGCCCGAGGCGATAGCCTGCTTCGCGCAGTGCGGTCAGCGCGGGCACGGTGTCGTCGTAAAGGTAGATCGGCGATGGATCGTCCCACAACTCGCAGAGGCGGTCAAACAGGCCGGGGTGGTCGGGATCGACGCCGCAGTCCCGCAACGGGCCGGCAAAGTTATGACGCTGGAACTCGTTGTAGCGCTCGCGGCTGGTGCTGAAGGCGCGATGGTCGATCGGGTCCGGACCATCGAGCCGCGCCTGCACCGCGGCCCTGCCGGCGCGCAGCCGCTCCGCATCGGCCGTGAAGCCGAACTCAGCGAAGAGCGCCAGTTCACGCGCGTTGCCGAGATTCTGACCGGCGCCCAGCGTGCCGTAGAAGTCGAAGAGAATCGCGCTCGGTCCCATGATGCGCAGGCTCCCCTGTACGCGCCGTTCAGCAACCACAGCGCGTCTGCCGCTAGAATAGTGCGGTCTGCTGCGCTGCTGAAACCCGCGCGGTCGGACGGAGGGTCGCGTGAACGGTGCGGCGCGGCGCTATCGCGTGCGCTGGGTGCGCTGGCTGCGCCTGGCAGGGCGCGCCGCCTGCCTGTTCGTCGGCTCGGTGCAGTGCCTCTTCGGCGTCATTCTCGGTGTTGGTCTGCTCGCCAGCGTCTTTCTGAACGGCGAAGGTCCGGGCGGCGGTCCGGTGCTGGTCGCGCTCGACATCCTGTTGCTGGTGCCCGGACTGTTCGCGCTGATCAGCGCCCTCGAACCGTGGGAGCCGCCCGACGACCGCTGGCATGGCGTGCACTGGGCGACGCTCGGGCTGATTGGCGCGGCGATCAGCCTGGCGTCGTGGGCAGCGGCGGCAGCGTATATGTTTGTGGGATAACCGCACCCCCGCGCCCCTGTCAGTTATGTCCACGGACAGACGGCCCGCTACACTGGAAAACGGCGCGGTCTTCCCGGCCGCGATACCGGCGCCCCGGAGTCTGGCGTAGATGATCGCTGCAGCCGCCGGCGTCGCTCCGGCTCCCATCCGCCGCGGCGCGCTCGTCCTTGCACTCACCCTGCTGTTGCTGGCGGCGCCGCTCTACTCCTCGCCCGCTCGCGGCGATACGCCGCCCGCAAGCGGCCCATTTACGATCGGCAGCGAATACCTGGCGTTGGGCGATTCGCTGGCGACGGGCGTCGGCTCGGCGAAGTGTCCGATCGGCTGTGCTGGCCGCGCGGGCTACGTCGCCGCGTTCGCCCGACGCCTGGAGCGCGCCGCCGGGACGACGCTCTCCATCCGCGATCTCGGCGTGACCGGCGAGACGACCACGTCGTTCATCGGCGACTACTTCACCAACCCCGAAAGCCGATCGCAGCTCGCCCGCGCCGTGGCGGCGATTCGCGATCACGGCGCGAACATCGCCCCGATGACGCTCGACATCGGCGGCAACGACGCGCTCAATGTGCGCGGTGACGGCCATGCGCCGGACGAGAAGCTCGCGGCACTCGCGACGATTCGGGTCAACCTCGAAACGATCGTCTCGATGCTGCAAACCGAGCTGCAGGCGGCTGGCTCGCCCGCCGAACTCATCCTGCTCGGCTACTACGAGCCGTATGGCGACTCGGACCCGGACCTTTGGGCGCTCGGCCAGTTGAATCAGACGATTCTCGACATCGGTGCGGAGCACGGCCTGCCCGTGGCCGAGCCCTACGCCGCCTTCGTGGGCGTCGAGCGGCAAACCACGTGGATCTCGTGCCGCTGCATCATCAACATCCACCCCAACGACCGCGGCTATGCGCTGATCGCCGCCGCCCTTGCCGCGGTGACGGTCGCTTCGCCGCCCGCCACAGCCAGCATCAGCGGGATCGTGCGCGACGCGAACGGCAACCCGGCCGCCGGCAGGCGCGTCTGGTACGGCGGCGGCAGCGTCCGGGCGGGAGCGGATGGCGCCTATCGCATCGACGACGTGCCGGCGGGGGTGGCGCTGCGCTTCGCCGCCGGCGATGGCCCAACCGGCGACGAGACGGATGCGAGCGTCACGCTCGCGCCGGCACAGACCGCTATTCTGAACTTCACGCTGCGCGCGGGCGATACCGGCGCTGTCCCCGACGCTTCGGGAAGCACGCACGGCCTCGCCGGCTTCGCCCGCATCGGCAGGGCGATCGCCAAAGCCGCCGCCCGCAGTGCCGCACAAAGTGCGCGTGAGCGGGCGGCGGCCGAGATCGGCCGGGCGCGGACGGGTGCGGCCGATCTCGGGGGCAAGGCTGCGAGCGGCGTCGCACGGCTGCGCCAGCTCCCGTTTCCGTAGGACGAGAGGCGGTCGCCGCCAGGACTCAGGACTGCGGGGCGGCTCAGCGGCTTGATTGCCCCGGACAGCCGTTGGGACAGACGGCGTGCATCAGGCTGGACCCATCGCTGTTGCTGAAGGATGGGGCGATCGGCTGTCCGGTCACGCGCAACGAGCCGCCGCCCGGCAGCGGCATCACGGCAATCACGAGCGTGACGAGGCCGACGAGCGCGATCGCAACGCCCAGCCCCAGCGTCGGTCCCGCGGCGAAACTGTCAGACACGGCGCGTCTGGCAGCGGCGCCGCGGTTGGGCCGCGCAAACGCCGCCGGCTGCACGGCGGGTTTGGGCGGGAGCGGCGCGGGCGGCGGCGGCGCTGGCATAGCCGCATCGGCTTGCTCGACCAGTTCGCGCAGGGCATCGGCCTGCACGCTGCTGAGCCCGCCCAGCAGGCCGTCGTGCAGGCTCATCAGGCCGGTTTCCGCGACTTCGCGCGCGGCTGAACAGCGCCCTTCGGCGAGCAGCACCGCCGCCTCGGCCTGGGCGCGCAGCGCGGGGTTCGCGGCCTCAGCGGGCGTCTGCTGCAGCCAGCCGCGCGCCGCCTCAGCATCTCCAGCATGGCGGGCGGCGAAGTACGCGGCGGTCAATGCCAGCTCGGTCTGGAGCGGCGGCGGCAAGCGGTCGCCCACGTCCAGCAGGCGATTGAGATGCGCAGCGGCCAGCGCCGGCTGGCCGGCGTCGAGAAAGCGGTAGTAGAGCAGCAGGTTGGCTTCGGCCGAGGCAGGGCACCCGTCGGCCACGCTCTCCAGCCGGCCGACGCTGAGGCTGTCCCAGTCGCGCGGTCTCACGCCGCCTTCCATCAGCCGGTTGAGCGCTTCAACCGCTTCAGCGCGTTGTGGGACCTCTGCGCACGTGCAATCCGTCATCGCCGGTTACTCCGCCAGCCGGCCGCGCGGCTCCATCACAGTAATCGGCTCGGGTCCAGCGCAACCGCAGCAACTCGCATGGAAATCGATCGGAGTCCAATGGATAGTTCAGCGCATCACACGAGGCAGGGCAACTCTGGCAGGACTATGGCATGATGAAGGTGATGGCGCAGGAGACGAGCACCGACGTAGTCCCGAACAGCGGCCACGAGCGGCTGGACAGCTCGCTATTCCGCGAGATCGAGGCCTGCGCCGGCAAATGGGCGATCGAGGCGGGCGAGCGGCTCAGCGCCCGCGCCCGTGAGGCGCTGCACGTCGAGTACAAGGGCGGCAGCCGCAGCAACCCCGTCTCCGAAGCCGACCGCGAAGCCGAAGAGTACCTTTTTCACCAGGTGACGTACCACTTCCCCGACCACGCGGTAATCGGCGAGGAGGGGCGCGACCCTGGCCCCGACGGCGCTCCGATCGTCTGGGTGATCGATCCGCTCGACGGCACCTCGAACTACCTCAATGGCCTGGCGCTGTGGTGCGTGTCGATCGGCGTGCTCTGGTATGGCGTGCCCGTGGCCGCTGCCATCTATGCGCCGCTCGGCGTGACAGGCGAGCCCGCGCTGTTCTCCGCGCGCAAGGGCGGTGGCGCAAGGCTGAACGGTCATGCGATGTCGGTCGATGCGGCGACGGAGCTGCGGCCGTCGCGCCTCGCCTGCCTGCCGGAAGTCTATCAGCACGAGATCGAGCGGCGGCGCGAGGCGCGCGGCCGGCCCGAGGTGCGCACGCTGGGCAGCATCGCGCTCGAATTGGCGCTCACTGCCTGCGGCGCCTTGCAGTTCTCCGCCTTCTGGATCCCGCGCATCTGGGACGTGGCCGCGGGCGTCTCGCTGGTGCTCGAAGGCAGCGGCAGTGTGATGCAGCGCGCGGCGCGCGAGCAGCCCTGGCTGCCGCTGCGCGCCTTCGAGGCGCCGCAAGGGCTGGCGCTGCGCAAGTGGCAGGGAGCGATCATCGCGGCGAACGAGCCGCTGGCCGTCGACCTTGCCGAGCGCGTGCAGGCCGGCCGCGAGCCGTTCGCCCCGCGCCCTGCCTCGGCCTGAATCACTACGGAGCGCCGCACGCAATGGCCCACGATGTCACCCTGATTCCCGGCGACGGCATCGGCCCCGAGGTCATGCGTTGTGCCCGTGACGTGCTTGAGGCCACCGGCGTGCGCTTCGCTTGGTGCGAGGAGCGGGCGGGCGCCGAGGTGATGGCGGCCGAAGGCACGCCGCTGCCCGAGCGCGTGATCGACGCCATCCGTCAGACGAAGACGGCGTTCAAAGGCCCGGTGACGACGCCGGTGGGCACGGGCTTCCGCAGTGTGAACGTGGCGCTGCGCAAGGCGCTCGATCTGTACGCCGCCGTGCGGCCGGCCCGCAGCTATCCCGGCACCGGCGCCCGCTTCGGCCACGTCGACATCGTCGTCGTGCGCGAGAATACCGAGGACGTCTACGCCGGCGTCGAGTTCGGCTACCAGGACAAGCGCACCGACGAGTTGATCCACTGGATCAATACACACGGCTACGCCAACGTGCGCGAAGACGTGGGCGTTTCGATCAAGCTGATCTCGCGCTTCGGCACCGAGCGCGTGGTGCGCTACGCCTTCGACTACGCCCGCCGCAACGGCCGCCGCAAAGTCACGGCGGTGCACAAAGCCAACATCATGAAAAGCTCGGACGGACTGTTTCTCGCCATCGCGCGCGAGGTCGCGGCGCAATATCCTGACGTGCTCTTCGACGACATGATCGTGGACAACCTCTGCGCCCAGCTCGTGCAGCACCCGGAGATGTTCGACGTGCTGGTGCTGCCCAACCTCTACGGGGACATCGTCTCAGATCTGTGCGCCGGGCTCTCGGGCGGGCTCGGCATTGCGCCGGGCGCCAACATCGGCGCGGCGGCCGCCATGTTCGAGCCGGTGCACGGCAGCGCCCCGAACATCGCCGGCAAAGACGTGGCGAACCCGACGGCGGCGATCCTTTCCGGCGTGCTGATGCTGCGCCACCTCGACGAGCAGGCAGCCGCCAACCGTGTCGAGGAGGCCGTGCGCAACGTGCTGCGCGACGGCGAAGTGCGCACCGCCGACCTGCCGCACGGCATGGAGACGCGCGTAGTCGGCACGCGCGAGTTCACCCGCGCCGTGCTGGACGAAATGGATGAGGGGATACGGGATAGGGAATAAAGTGCGGCGCGCTGCCGGCCCCCGTCCCACGATCTCCCCTTCCCCTAGTATTGGTGATTTACGGCTTGACAAACCCATATCTCCTGACTATACT
>CALFMN010000243.1 GCA_937879875.1 uncultured Chloroflexota bacterium
TCCAGGGCCATCTGGCCACTCCAGTATAGGCCAGCGTTATGGAGAGTTGGTATAAGAGCCACCAGATCTACAGTCGCGCACGATGAGCGGTTATCGGTCAGGGGATAACTATCACCTGACCAGGCGTGGTGCGCCACCTCCCGCTAGTCCCACCTGGCATACGTGGATCGGGGTAGCGAGGCGGGCAGGGCCACGCCGTCCCGTTAGACGCATGGGCTGCTGCTGAAGGCGCGGCGGTCCCGCACGCACCGTGCCGACTCAACGAAGCCGTCTCCGACCCATGACAACACGACATACTCGAACGAACCTGGGCAACAGAAGGGATCGCCCGAACCATAGGCGTCCGCCTCAATGAAGACCGCATTAGCACTCAGCCGGAAGACGCTATCGATGCCCCCGCGTGCGGAGAATTTGACCGTCTGGAATGCTGTCATGCCGCGTGAGTTGTTACCGATGAGGACCAGAACCGAGAAGTAGGAGTTACCGGGTGGGAAGGAGAAGCCGAGCGTGACGGCGATCAGGTCGGGCATCGATGATTGCTCGGAGGGGAACTTGATGAGCGTGTGCAGGTCGGTCACCGACCATGCGCACGTGACCTGGGCGACGAAATCCTGCAGCGCGGACTGACAGATACCGGCGGCCGTGCGACTCAGATCGAAGGCAGGACTCCAACTCTGCCCGTCCCAGCTATACACCGTAAACATCTGATTCGGTGGAAACGCGGCATCACTGTAGGACAGGCTGGCGTACGGGGTGCCGTCGAGGACGAATTCATCAAGCCGAACCGCCGTCGCACCTGAGGGCACGAGAGCCACGATGTCGGCGAGCGATGGAAGCGTCTGCGCTTCAGCCATACGTGGCGGCACATTAGCTGCCCGCTCAACCACGAATTGAAGTACCAAAGTGAACGCAATGGTGAGGGCTATCCATCCGAAGCGGCGGAACCTTGCCATCGCTCATGTGCTCCTTCGCCAACAACGCTCGTCATCATGGGGCGCTGGCCACCCACGCATATGGCCCGACAGACCGAAGCCCTTCGTTGGTTCTTCCCGCGCTGATCGACGCGCGGCGACGCGTACAGGTCAGCGTCAAACGATACCGGCGTCACAGGCTGCACTTGGAAGCTCAGGCGCGGCGGAGGTGTGGCCTGCCGACGCTTTCCGCCGGCAGACGCGGCAACCGCGCCCAGCAGCACGATGACAACAAGCAGGACGATGGCGATGAGGGCGAAGCACCCGAAGCCGCAGCCAAGCGTGCCGCCGAAGGCGTTCTTGAACCAGGTCATGATCGGCAGCCCTCACGCTGGGACTGTTTGGCCACAGCATGGCCGCGACGAAAACCTTGCAGATCGCATCGTATCGCTACGAAGCCACACGTTTCAACGTCGAATGGCTACACGGGCACGGTGCGCAGATCCTCACTCATGCTTCCGCGGTGGGCAGTCGGCGCAGACGACGCTTCAAGCGGTACTCGGCAGAGGGATTGACGCTCGCCCTAATCCCTTCGTCACAGACACGCAGGCGAACGCCGCGGTAACGGCCGCGAATCAGCGCATCGCCGCTGCGCAACAGGCGTTGCAGCCAGTGCAGACGCAGGCCGCCACATGCGACAAGCATGCGGTTGACCTGAAGGCCACCGCCGACGCTTTCGCGAAGAGCCTCACGTGTTCGGGTACGGTACCCTAACGCCCGACTGCCCCACAGGCGCGGTGTCTTCCGCCGCGTCCGGCAGAGTTGATTTGTGTGAATCGAACGGTGCTGGTGGCTCGATTCCAACCGCGCGGGCGATGGCGCCCCGATACATCGGGTGCGGCTCTCTGGTGCCGTGCTCGATGTGTTCTGCTTACCTCTCTCTACACCGTCAGATCGGAATTGGCTGGCGCTACGCCGCTCGGATTCCCGGCGTCCACTCCACATCGGCGAGTTTCGCCAGCGTCTCCCAGTGCCGCGGGTGTGGCGCTGTGCCACGTCGGTACGCTATGGCCGTGGTTGTTGAAACGCCGATCGCCCGCGCGATCTGCGTCAGCGAGATGGTGGCCAGCTTCGGGGCTACGAGCTGCCGATACGTCGCTCGTTCATCGTCAGAGACAGCCTCGTGCGCTGCTTCCCACTCCCGTTCCGCCTGACGAACGCGGGCAAGCGCGGCACGGCTGCGCTCGCGCGCATCCTCACGGCGTTGTATATCGTCGCCGGCCGCGCGAAGCGCCTGCATTTGCTCACGAGCCCTGGCAGCACCCGCGATGAACTTTTGCCTGCGCTCCGCCTCAAGTTGGGCGCTGGTTGTGCTCACGCAGCCCGGTAAGACAGGCGACCGTCTGAGACGGGAAGCCGCCGAAGCCCATCGTCCGCTCCTTGTTCACAGGCACCAACACGCCCGCGCAGGGCTTCGGCGCTAACGGTCGTTGCGCAGGATCAGCGTGGCGTGGGTGGTCATCACGCCGCCCTGGTTGGAGACGAGCGCAGTACGGGCGTTGGCCACCTGGCGCTGGCCGCACGCGCCGCGCAGTTGCCGCACCGCCTCGACGATCAGTTGCATCCCGGGCATCCCGGTTTCCGAGAGCAGGCCGCCCGACGTATTCAGCGGCAGCGAGCCGCCGGGCCGCGTCTTGCCGTCCTCCAAAAACGCGCCGCCCTCGCCCTTCTTACAAAATCCGTAGTCTTCGACCGAGATGATCGGCACGATGCTGAACGGGTCGTACAGCTCCAGCACGTCCATGTCCTGCGGGCCGAGGCCGGCGATGCGGTACGCCGTCTCGCCGGAACGCTTCGCGCCGGACGTCGTCCACTGCTCGCGCGTGGGCAGCCCCCAGGCGGGGTGGCCCTGGCCGAAGCCGCGCAGGTAAACGGGCGGCTGCTTCAAGTCGCGCGCCCGTTCGGCCGAGACGACGACGGCCGCGGCGGCGCCGTCGGTGATCGGACAGCAGTCGAGCAGATGGAACGGCTCGACCACGTAGCGCGAGTTCTCGCGGTCTTCGTGCGTGATCGGCGTGCGGAAGACAGCGTTGTCGTTCATCGCCGCCCAGGCGCGGTCGGAGATCGGCGCCAACCCGAGCTGGCGATCGGAGAGACCGAACTCGTACATGTAGCGACGGGCGATCATCGCGTAGTTGGGCGGGGCGCCGAACATGCCGTAGGCCGCATCGTCGTCGGCGCGGGCGCGGGCGTAGGTCTCGCGCGAGCCGGTGATCGGGTTGTCGCCGTAGCTGACGACGGCGGCGTGGCACAGCCCCTCTTCGATGCACATGGCCGCGTACTGGATCAGCGCGGCGGTGCTGGCGCCGGCCGCGTCGAGCGTGGCCGTGACCGCCGGTACGATGCCGAGGTCCTGGCAGATGCGGGCGCTGAACAGCATCTGGAAGTTGGAGGTCGGTGCTTTGGTGAGCACGGCGTCGATCTCGCTTTTGGCGATGCCGCAGTCCTCGATCGCATGCTTGATCGCCTCGACCGTGAGGCTTTCGGCCGTGCGGCCGGCGAGCTTGCCGTAGCGCGTGTTGCCCACGCCGGCGATGCAGTACCTGTCACGGATCGGCATCCTTCACCTCCGCTTGCGCCGGTCAGCCCGCGGTCTCTGCCAGCCGCCCCCAGTATTGGCCTCGATGCCGCGCGAACGGAAGAGGCTGCCGGGAACCTATCCCGGACTTCGCAGGCGAAGTCTGTCCCTTCCCCACGGGGGAAGGGTGGGTTCGAGGACGTTCGGCCGTCCTGAGGAAAACCCCTCCCCTGTGGGGAGGGGACAGCCGAGCCTTCAGGCGCGGCAGGGGTAGGCCACGGCCTGTTGCGGATCGGGATCTCTCCGGATACCCGGCGCCGCGGCACGGGGCTACGCTGCCCTTCGGACGGACCGCGAGCGGCGGTCCGCGGCGGAACAGGGGTGATCATGACCCGGCTGGGGAAACGGCTCGGCCTGGTGGCGTTCCTGCCGGCAGTGCTTTGTGCCGTCGCCTGCGGCAGCGCCGCCGCCACGACGGCGAAGGCGCATTTGCCCACGCCCACGCCGGCCGCCGCGCGCGGCACACCCGCCCCGCGACGCTCGCCGACGCCGTTCGCCGCTCGCTCGGCGCCGACGCCCTCGACGGTTCCGGCAGCCGGCATCCCGGCCACGGGCGGCGCCCCGAATCCAGCCGTCACCGCGGCGGCTATTCCCTATCCAGCGGCGACCGATCCGCCCGAGCCGCTGGCCACGGTCTCGCCGCCAGCGCCACCGGCGTCCGCGACTCCAAATCCCGCGGCTCCCGCCACGCCTCTGCCGCCTGCCGCGCGCAACGCCGCGCCCGCGCCTTCGACCGGAGGGCCAGCCGCCGGGCCGGGGGCGAACGCCGCCTCGGGACTGGCCGTGTCAGCCGCGCCGCCGAGCGCAGTGCCGCCGCGAGTGGTTGCCAGCTCACCCGCCGTTGCGAGCCTGCCGCCGCTGGCGCCGCGGCCTGGCGGTACGGCTGCCGCCGCACAGGCCGATGCCCCGCTAGAGGATCTCTTCCAGGCGGTCAGCGTCAAAGAGCTGGATCTGCCCTTCGGCTTCCGCGAAACGCTCGCCTCGACGAAGCCGCCGCTCTATCTGGGCCAGTCGGCGAGCTTCTACGCGCATTTCAGCCGACCAGCGCAGGCCGGCAGCGCTACCCCGGCCGTGGTAGGTGTGGTGCTGCTCGCCTTTCCGGACGAAGCGACGGCTGCCGCCCGCATGCGTTCGGGGCGGGCGCAGATTAACAGCTACCTGACCTCGGGCGGCGGGCAGCACGTGGAGCAGGCCAGCGGCCCCGCGCTCGGGGACGAGTCGGTGGACCTGCACCTGCTGCGCGTGAGCGACGGCGTGGGCAAGTCGGACGGCGGCTACGAGGTCATGTGGCGGCGCGGGCGCGTCGTGGGCGTCGTGATCGAAACCGGCACGCCCGAGCCGCGCAGCATTGACGACGCGGCCGCGATCGCCCAGCAGCAGGACCAAAACCTGGCCGACGCGGGGATCTGAACCGCTACGGCGTAAAGATCACGCCGATCTGGTTGTCCACAACCTCACCCTGATCTGAAACAGAGAAGTTCGACGTGATGTAGCCATTCGCGCCCTTGAACTGTCCCTCGCCGCCGGCGATCTGCCAGATCACGGCCCCGGTGCTCAGTTTCGGATCGGCGCTCGGCCCGAGCGTGCCGCGGCCGACGGTTGTGAAGCGCAACGTGTTGCCCGCGCCGAAGCTGATGCTGCCCTCTTCGTTGAAGCCGCCGCCGTCCAACATCGTCACGGTGGACTCGAAGCGTGCCGTCTCGCCGGTTACGGCTGCAACGCTGGCGCCGATACCGCTACCGCTGACGGTCGTTGTGATTGCGGTGCTTGGCGAGCTGGTTGCGGCCTTCAGTACGCTGCCGGCGTCGTTCTGCGGTTGGGCGCCGCCCCTGAACTGCAGCGCATACAGGAGTTGAGCCATCGTCTTTACCCTTCTGTCGTCAGCGCAGTGCGGCGCTGTCGCACCAGAGATAAACGCTGCCGATCGGTCGATTCGCGTCCGGCCATCGGTTCACTGGCGGAAAATAGTGGCGACGGAGCGCTCCGTCGAAGCGGCCGCTGCTCAGGCAGCAGCGCTTGAAAACCGTCGCCCCGAACCGCACGGGCAGAGGTCCTCGCGCCCGAGCTTCTCCAGCAGCTCTTTGTCTCCGTGCACGACGCGCTCGCCGCGGCGTACGCGCGTCTCGCTGGGGAAGCCGAGGCGGCGCTTGCTGGTTGGGCTAAAAGCGCTCGTCCTCGATCGAGAACCCTGCTTGTGCCATCACTGCACCTCCTCCGCGCGAAGTCGGCCCAGCATAGCAGATGAGGGTGGCCTACACGGCCAGCGCCTCGGCGAAGGCGGCGAGCGTCGCGTCGATGTCCGCCTCGCTGTGCGCGAGCGATACGAAGGCAGCCTCGAACTGGCTCGGCGCGAGGAAGACGCTGCGATCGAGCAGCGCCGCGTGAACGCGGGCGTAACGCGCAGTGTCCGCCGTCTGCGCCGAGGCGTAGTTCGTCACCGGGCCGGCGGTGAAAAAGCCGGTGAGGATGCTGCCCACGCGGTGCAGCGTGGCCGGCACGCCCGCGGCGCGGCAGGCCTCGGCGACGCCGTCGCCGAGCCGTGCGCCCAGCTCTTCCAGCCGTTCATACACGCCCGGCTTTTGCAGCTCGCGCAGCGTGGCGCAACCCGCGGCCATCGCCAGCGGGTTGCCAGAGAGCGTGCCCGCCTGGTAGACCGGCCCCAGCGGCGCCACGACCTCCATGATCTCGCGCCCGCCACCGTAGGTGCCCACCGGCAGCCCGCCGCCGACGATCTTGCCCAGGCAGGTGAGGTCGGGTTGAATGCCGTAGCGCGCCTGTGCGCCGCCGTAGGCCACGCGGAAGCCGGTGATCACCTCGTCGAAGATCAGCAGTGCGCCCTCACGTCGTGCGATTTCGCGCAGGCCTCTCAGATAGCCCTCCGCGGGCGGCACGACGCCCATGTTGGCCGGCACTGGCTCGACGATCACGGCAGCGATCTGCCCGGGCCAGGCGGCGAACTGCGCCTCGACCGCGGCCAGGTCGTTGAACGGGGCGATCAGCGTCTCGCTCACGGCCGCGGCGGGTACGCCGGCGCTGCCCGGCAGACCGAGCGTGGCGACGCCGGAGCCGGCCTGTGCGAGCAGTTGGTCCGAGTGGCCGTGGTAGCAGCCGGCGAACTTGACGATCTTGTCCCGCCCCGTGTAGCCACGCGCCACACGCAGCGCCGACATCGTCGCCTCGGTGCCGCTGGAGACGAAGCGCAGCAACTCGATCGAGGGGAATGCCTCGCGCACGAGCGTCCCCAGCTCGTTTTCGAGCCGGGTGGGCATGCCGTAGCTGGCGCCGTTGGCCGCGGCCTGCTGGATCGCCGCGACCACGGCCGGTTGCGCGTGGCCGAGAATCAGCGGGCCGTAGGCGCCGACGTAGTCGATGTAGCCGTTGCCGTCCACGTCGTAGACGTGCGCGCCGGCCGCGCGTTCGATCACCGGCGGTTCGCCGCCGACGGCGCGGAAGGCGCGCACGGGGCTGTTGACGCCGCCGGGAAAGAGCGCCTGCGCCTGCTCGAATGCGGCGTGCGAGGCAGTGTGAGTCGCGATCGTCGTGTTGGCCATGCGTCGTTCACCTTGCGGGGAGCGAGTGGGTGGCCCTCATAACCCCCGCCTCATCTCATCCATACACATGCTGGGGGAGATCCCCATCGTGCGTCGAGCGTATGGCAGAGCAGGGGCGATCAGGCGTGCCGCGCTCCGCGCGTGGTCGGGCTTTCCGGCGCGCTGCCGGGCGCGTATACACCCCCTGCAGATCCCGCGGATCGTGCAGCAACCGTCCCGCAGCGCCGCGCCCGGCGAGGCCGCGCAAACACGCCATCGCGGCGCTCTTCCTCCCCGACGATCGCCCCTTGTATGTCTCTGACTCCGTAGACTTGACCCATGGGAGCGCAGGCA
>CALFMN010000244.1 GCA_937879875.1 uncultured Chloroflexota bacterium
CGCTGCTGCGCGGCACGGCGGGCGGCGGGCGGCGTCGTGTTCATTGCGCACCGCCGTTCGCGCATGCCGCGGCCACGAGTTCGGCGACGTAGGCGCGGGCAGCGGCCTCGGTGATCAGGAATGTGCCATTGAGGCCGGCCATCCGCAGCGCCGGCAGGCGCCCGGCCAGCAGGTCCTTCCGCACGCGGTGGGGACTAATACCCGCGCGCTGCGCGACCTCCCAGGCCAGGAGCATGGGGGGCGGAGGAGAAACAACAGCGGCCACGTGCGCACCTCATCGGTGCTGCGCACGTGGCCGCCGGCGGTGGCGGTGGTACGAGCCTGTTCGGCCGCTTATCGGCGGGCTCGCCGTTTTTCCGTTGACCCATCCACTATGGCATCGTGGGACCGCTCCGTCAAGGCGCGAAGACGCCCGCCCCGATACAGACAAACGTTCCGCAGTTGAAGCAGGGAATTGGTTCGCTCAGCGCCGTGCGGTGCAGGACGAGGGGATCGATCGGTGCGTACGCAGGCCGGGGCACGTCCAGGCTGCGTGCCGCAATACTCGCCTCACAGGCGTGCGTCATCCCATACGCATGCAGTTCGATCACGGCGCGCTGGCGACCCGGCGCGTGCTGCCGAGACTCGTCCGGGCTGACGTAGAGCCGCCCACGCGCATCGGCGAGTTCCTCAGCGGGCATTTGACCGCGCAGGAGGCGATATGGCCGGCGGCGCGGTTGGTCGGGGTCGCGCCGCGACGGCGCCATCCACTTGCCGTCCACCCGGCGATAGCCGGCCCGTAGCAGCACGCGAAGGACTCCATGCGCCGTGCGGAGCATGGCCACCTCAGTGCTGCGGCGATAGCTGCACTGAGGACAGAAGCCGCGGCCTTTCACCCAGGTGAGCGGGTGCGGCGCGCCAGGAACAGGCATGATGGCGTCCTCTCAATCGGCCGCGGCGGGGGCCGTGTCAAGCGAAAGGCGCAGGGTGATGGAGTCCGATTGGCATATTAATTGGACAGAAAAGCCCGAACTCGGCCTGGATCAGCACGTACGAGAGCGCGTACTTCATCAGGGGCGGCATGCGGCCCGGCCAGCCGAGCACGCCGTCGCGGTGCGAGACCGCGGCCAGCGCGAAGCGCTCAAAGGCGATGCGCTCCATCTCACGGTAGGCCGGATGCTTTTCGATGCGGTCCAGCCGCTGCCCGCGCCGGTCAAACTGCACGAGCTGCGGCGGGTTCTTGTCGGCGATCATTGCCAGACGGTTCAGTTCGCCGCCGGCGACGGCGCCGGCTTCGCTGAGGATACGCTCGGCATGCGCGAACTCTTCCGGGGAGAGACAGCGACGCAAGGCACGGCCGAGGTTGAAATCTTCCTCATAGAAGTTGGCGCCGTCCGTGTCAGGCATGGCGCCGTAGCTGGAAGCCGTCGCCGGCTCAGCCGCCTGCCGATCGTGAATGATCGTCATCGTCCCCGCACCCCCGCAGTGCGCGGATCGTAGCACAGGCGCCGGGCTGGTCCGGCCTTTCGCGCGGCTGATGCTCACGCTGTCGCAGGCGAAGGGCGCAGCGCATACGATGATTGCGGCACGCAGGTACGGCAGTTCGCGGCGTGGCAAGGAGTCCGGCAATGGCTGAGAGGGCGGACGTGATCGTGGTCGGGGCGGGGGTCGTCGGCGCCAGCGTCGCCTTTCATCTGGCACGGCTGGGGGTTGGCCGGGTGATGGTGTTGGAGCGGCGCTGGGTAGCGTCCGGCAACACGCGCAAGTCCGGCGCGCTCGTGCGCATGCATTACACTGACCCGCACCAGGCGCGGCTGGCACTCGCCAGCCTCCCGTACTTTCAGCACTGGGCCGACCTGGTCGGCGGCGACTGCGGCTTTCGCCAGACCGGCTACCTGATGGTCGTGTCGCCGGAAAACGTCGAGCGGCTGCGCCAGAACGTGGCGATGCTGCGAGGCGTCGGCGTGCATACGCGCCTCGTCTCGCCGGGCGAGATTCGGGAATTGCAGCCGCACGTCTCCATCGAAGGCGTGGGGCTCGGCGCCTACGAGCCCGAGTCCGGTTTCGCCGATGGCCGCAAGACGGCCGAGGCCTTCATGCGCCGCGCCGTCGACCTCGGCGTAGCGTTGCGTGAGGGCGTGGCCGTCACCGGCATTCGTATGGCCGGCGAGCGCGTGATCGGCGTGGAAACCTCGACGGGCGCGGTGGACGCCGATGCCGTCGTGATGGTGGCAGGGCCATGGTCGGTCGGTCTGCTCAGGGGCGCGGGCGTGGCGCTGCCGATTACACCGCGCCGGGCCGAGCTGGCGTTTGTGCGCCGGCCCGCATCATTCAGCGACGAGCACATGGTTTTCATGGACAACGCCGCCGGCTGCTACTTCCGGCCGCACGCCGGCATGCTCAGCGCCGTGGGCACGGGACGGCGCGACTACGAGATCGTGGCCGACCTCGACAACTACGACGAGCGCAACGCCTCCGGCTTCATCGACGAATCGCTGGCCCGCGTCGCGCGGCGGCTGCCGGAGATGCGGGAGGCGACCTACGAGACGGGCCACGCCGGCGTCTACGACATGAGCCCCGACGGCAAGGCGATTCTGGACCGGGCGCCTGGCGTGGACGGCCTCTACATCGCCGCCGGCTTCAGCGGCACGGGCTTCAAGAAGTCGCCCGCGGTGGGCGCTTGCATGGCCGAACTTGTTGCCGAAGGCGCGGCCCGCACCTGCGACATCACGCCGTTCCGCTTCGCCCGTTTCGCCGAGGGCCAGCCGCTCAGCGGCAACGACTACGCCGAGACAGCGGCGCCGGTGCGACGCTCCTGACCCGCTTCGCGGCGGGCGAATGTGCGCGGCACAAAGCGCGGCTTGTCGCCCATGCGCTCGACGTAGCCCGGCACCCGCGCCAGCAGCCGCTCTTCGGCGCGAATCCGCTGCGCCAGCACCAGCGCATTGGCCACGCTCAGCAGCGCCGCCGAAAGCGGCGCTGAGCCTGCCAGCGGCAGTGCGGCCATTTCGGCCGCGACGGCGACATAGTTCGGATGCCGGATCAGGTGGTACGGCCCCGAATCGACCACCGCGAGACCGGCCGGCACTGTGGCGCGCGCGTTCCAGCCGGCGCCGAGCGAGCGGATCGCCCACAGGCGCAGCGCCGTTGCCGCCGCGAGCAACGCCAACGCCGGCAGGACGATCCCAGACCGTCCGCGCGAGGGGCGCAGCCGGCGCTCTGCGAGCGGCGCGACGATCAAGGCGACGTGCAGCACCACCATGATCGGGAAGGTTCGCCGGCCTGCCGTGCCCAGAGCCGTACCTGAGCGACGCAGGTTTCGGCGTGAGATGAGCAGCTCGGCGACGCGCTGTGCCGCGCAGAACAGCGCCAGACAGGGATAGAGTCGAGTCCGGCGCCGCCGCATCAGGCGTGAAACCGCAACAGCGCCAGCTCGAGCGAGAGGCCGGGGCCGAAGCCGACCAGCAGCCCGAAGGCGCCATCCGGCGGCGCAACGCAGCGCCGGATGTAGTCCAGGATAAAGAGCACCGAGGCCGAGGATTGGTTGCCGAAGCGCTCCAGCACATGCCACGACGGCGCGGTCAGACCCTCGACGCCGAGCGCGGCATCCACCGCCCGCAGGATCTTCGGCCCGCCGGGGTGGATGCAGGCAAAGCCCAGGTCGCGCGGCGCCAGGCCGTGGGAGCCGAGCAACTGCGCCGCTGCGTCCGCGAAGGGCGCGGCCAGCAGTGTCGCGACGTCCTTGCTCAGCACGACGTAGAAGCCGCCCTCGCGCAGCTCGAAGCCCATCTCGGCGAGCGTGCCGGGCACAATGCGGCTCAGCGTATCGACGATTTCGAACCCCGGCCCTCGCCCGGCGCACAGCACTGCCGCGGCAGCGCCATCCGCGAAGACGAGCGTCGAGACGAGGTTATCCATCGAGGCGTCGGCGGGCTGAAACGTGAGCGAGGGGAACTCGGCCGCCACGACAAGCGCCGTCTCCCGGCCGCTTCGGTGCAGCAGATCGTCGGCTCGCGCCAACGCCGCCGCACCGGCAAGGCAGCCCAGTTCGGTGATCGGCAGGCGGCATACATCCGGTCGCAGGCCGAGCCGCGCAACGAGCCGCGCGTCGAGCGACGGCAGCAGATAGCCCGTACACGAGACGCTGACGATCAGATCGATCTCTGCCGGCGCGACTTCAGAGCCTGCGAGCGCCGCGCGGGCGGCGCGTTCGCCCAGCTCCTCAGCAGCGGCGGCGTACTCGCGGTTGCGCTCGCCCAGTGGCCGAGAGGCGAGCACGTGCTCTACCGGCGCCGCGATGTAGCGCTCGCGTACACCGCAGTGTGCGGCCATCCGCGCCACCAGCCGCGGGTCGGCGCCGCTCGCGGCGAAGGCGCCCGTCGCGGCAGCCTGAAATGCATCCGCGTCGAGGCGATGTGGCGGCACAGCGGTGCCGAGAGCCACGATGCGCGCCATTTGCACCTCCGCCCGACGCAGGACAGCGAGGCGAAATCGTCGCCGGCGGCGGCGGGAGCAGCGGCGACTGCGATCACGGTAGCACAGGGCGCGGCCTCCGCTCGTACGACAGCTCACGGCTTGACCGGAACGCGAGCGATCGGCTTACAGTTGAGCGAAGCCCGCGGCCAATCGATCAGCGCCGGATAGATACATGACCAGCAGCAACGTGATCTACGCCATCATCGGCACATGCCTCGCCGTGCTGATCACGGCCGGCTTGCTCGCCTTGCAGCCGCCGAGCGGCGATCCGACCATCCAGCCCGAGGGCGAGCCGGACCCGGGCAAGCACGCATGACCCGCTTGTCCGGCGCCGCATCGCTGCTGCACAATCGAGTAGTCACCACAAATTTTGCACCCGGCCGCAAAGGCGGGGAGGATCAAAACACCATGTCAGACGTTGTCATCGTGGGCGCGGTTCGCACGGGAATGGGCAAACGCAACGGCAGCCTCAGCGGCGTGCATCCGGTAACGCTCGGCTCGATCGTGCTGAGTGAAGTCGTGGAGCGTGGCGGCATCAAGAAGGAGCAGGTCGAGTACATCGTTTTTGGCTGCGTCTCGCAGGTGGGCGAGCAGGGCGTGAACGTCGGCCGCAACGCGATGCTGGCCGCCGGCTTCCCCTACACGATCCCCGCCACGTCGGTCGACCTGCAGTGCGGCTCCAGCCAGCAGGCGCTGCACTTCGCCGCGAATCTGATCACGAGCGGCGTCTGCGACGTCGCCATCGCCGGCGGCGTCGAGAGCATGAGCCGCGTGCCGATGGGCAGCTCCATCGTCAGCATGCCCGGCCAGCAGCCGTTCACGCCGGAGATTCTTGAGCAGTACGAGCTGACCAGCCAGGGCATCTCGGCGGAGAAGATCGCGAAGCAATGGCACATCAGCCGCGAGGATTGCGACCGCTTCGGCGCCCGCAGCCAGCAGCGCGCCGCCATCGCCCGCGCCGAGGGCAAGTTCGCCGCCGAGATCGTGCCTGTGCCGATCAACCGCGAGGGCAGCCCGGCGGAGTTCGCGGACGACGAAGGCATCCGCCCCGGCACCACGCCGGAGACGCTGGCCACCCTGAAGCCGTCGTTCGCGGAGGATGGCACGCTGCACGCCGGCAACTCCAGCCAGATCACGGACGGCGCCGCGGCGGTGCTGCTGATGTCCGCCGCGAAGGCGAAGGAGCTGGGCGTGAAGCCGCGGGCGCGCATCGTCGCGCAGACGGTCGTCGGCTCCGACCCCGAGCTGATGCTCACCGGCCCGATCGGCGCGACAGAAGACGTGCTGCGTCGCGCCGGCCTCAAGCTCGACCAGATCGACCGCGTCGAGATCAACGAGGCGTTCGCGCCGGTCGTGCTTGCCTGGGAGAAAGAGCTGCACCCGGACATGGAGAAGGTCAACGTCAACGGCGGCGCCATCGCGCTGGGCCACCCGCTCGGCTGCACCGGCGCCCGGCTGATGACCTCGCTGCTGTATGAGCTGGAGCGCAGCGGTACACGCTACGGCCTGCAGACAATGTGCTGCGGCGGCGGCCTCGGCACCGGCACGATCATCGAGCGGCTCGACTGATTCGGGGCACTCTGCTAACCACGGCTTGACGGAGGCGGCGCAATGCGCCGCCTCCGTTGCGTTTGCCGCCTACGCTGGAGCCACCGTGGCGACGGAATGAACAGGGCTACTGGATGTCAGTGCCCTGGAGGAAGGCTGAGGCAGGCGCGCATCAGTTGGCCCACTCCGCAGCCACTTGCCTGGTGGTGACGTTGAGGCGGTTGAAGACGTTGGTTGTGGCGATCCAGAGGATCAAGGCCGCGAGCCCCGGCTCGTCGTAGTGCCGGGCGGCCTCGGCCCAGATCTCGTCCGGTACCGGGTCCGTCCGATCGCTGAGCCGTGTGACGGCCTCGCTGAGCGCCAGCGCGGCGCGTTCGGCATCGTTGAAGCAGGACGCCTCCCGCCAGGCCGCCACGGCGACGAGGCGCGCGTCCGACTCGCCCGCATTCTGGAGCTCGCAAGTGCCCCCGTCGACGCAGAGGGTGCAGCCGTTGATCTGGCTGGCGCGCAGGTGGACAAGGCCGAGCGTCGTCGCCGGTACGCCACCCGTCTGCGTGGCCGCAAGCAGATCCTGAATGGCCTGCATGGCGCCGGGAAGGACCATCGCCGGGTTTTTCATCCGTGCTTGCATGAGTACGCTCCTCAGGGGGTCTTCAAGGGTGTATTCGGAACCGGGATGCTGAACATCCAGCCGTTCTCCTCTCCCTGTCGCCTCGGCTGGATTCCGTCCGACACTGATCTGACGGATCGCAGCGCCGGAATGTGACCGATGGCCGACGACGACTGACTGGCAGCGCGAATCAAGGTCCACCGCAGCCATCCGCGGGCGGTGGCCTGCCAATAAGCGGCGCTCGGGGAGAGGACCGCAGGAGTCATCCTGACTTCGGCCGGACGGCGGTCTGCGGCGACGGTGGTCACGGTCGCGCGAGGAAGCCGTCGAACATGACAGCTTCACAGCGCCCGCGCACCTGCGGTCCTCCACGCCCGCAGCGCCGGCCCGCGTTACGGGCCGAGTCAGCGCCGAGAGTCCCAGGCCCGATCGTGCGCCGCTGCGAACCTGCGTAGAATTGAGCGCGGCCGCCGCACGGCCTCGCTCAAGGAGGACGCTATGACCGCAGGGCAGCAGGACTCTCGCACGGAGCTCTGCTATCTGGGCGCCGCTGAACTGGCCGCGGCGATCCGCTCGCGCCAGCTCTCGCCCGTCGAGATCGTGGATGCGCTGCTGGAACGGATCCAGCGCATCGAGCCGAAGCTGAACGCCTTCACGATCGTGCGCGCCGATGAGGCGCGGGCGGCAGCCAGAA
This sequence comes from uncultured Chloroflexota bacterium, assembly GCA_937879875.1. Taxonomy (GTDB): domain Bacteria; phylum Chloroflexota; class Dehalococcoidia; order CAUJGQ01; family CAUJGQ01; genus CALFMN01. Next base: position 7,308 of record CALFMN010000244.1, read on the forward strand.
AGGCCGAGGCCGCCGTGCTGCGCGGCGACGCGCTGGGCCCGCTCCACGGCGTGCCATTCACGCTGAAGGACCTGACATATACTGCCGGAGTGAAGACGATGCGCGGCTCGCGCGCCTTCGCGGAGTTCGTGCCGGAGCAGAACGCCGTGGTCGCGGAACGCTTGCTCGGCGCCGGCGGCATCTTCCTCGGCAAGACGACCACGCCTGAGTTGGGCAACAAGGGCGTGACCGAGAGCCCGCTGTCGGGCGCCACCAACAACCCGTGGAAGCTGACGCACACCTGCGGCGGCTCCAGCGGCGGCGCGGCGGCAGCCGTGGCGGCGGGCCTCTGCCCGATCGCGGACGGCAGCGACGGCGCCGGCTCGATCCGCATTCCGGCCAGCCTTTGCGGTGTGGTTGGATTCAAGCCTTCCTATGGCCGCGTGCCAGTCTATCCCATGTCAGGCGGGTTCTCGCCGCTCACGCACAACGGCCCGATCGCCCGCAGCGTGGCCGACGCGGCGCTGATGCTGAACACGATCGCCGGCCCGAGCAACCACGACGCATACTCGATCGACGAGGCCGGTGTCGATTACGTCGAGCAACTGCGTGATGCCTCCGTGCGGGGCCTGCGCGTCGCCTTCAGCCGTGACCTCGGCCTCGGCCCGCTCGATCCGCGCGTGCGTGAGCCCTTCGAACAGGCGGCGCGGCTGTTCGCGGACGCCCTCGGCGCCCAGGTGGAAGAGGCCGCGCCCGATCTCGCGGGCGCCGAAGCGATCTGCATGACGATCTGGCGTGTGCAGATGGGCTATACCGCAAAGACGCAGATCCTGACCCGGGTGGGCCGCGACGAGGTCGATCCGTCGCTGCTCGCCTTCCGGGACGCGGCCGAAGACCTCGGTCCGTACGACTACTACGAGGCACTCGTGATTCGGCGCGGCGAGCTGTACCAGCGGGCGATGGCGTTCTTCGAGCGCTTCGATCTTCTGATCACGCCGACGCTGCTGACCCCGGCCTTCCCGCACCCCGGCAGCGCGCCCGGCCCGAGCACGATCGCTGGCCGGCCGATCAACCCCTTCCTCGGCTGGCTGCTGACCTATCCGTTCAACCTCACGGGCCAGCCGGCGATCACGGTGCCCTGCGGCTACACCGACGACGGCCTGCCGATCGGCCTGCAGATCGTCGGCCGCCGCCACGACGACGCGGGCGTGCTCCGCGCCGCCGCCGCATTCGAGCAGGCGGCGCCGTGGCACGGCCGCCGGCCGGCGCTGGACTGAGCCGCTGCGGGGCCGGCCTTGTTGACCGACCCCGCTGCAGCCCGACTGCCGCGGCTGCCGACTGCCGTGTCGTCAGTGGCCGACGGCCTGATTGTACTGCTGGATCTCGCCCGTCACCGTGCCGGCGGCCTTGTCCAGTGCCTGCTGCGGCGTAGCCTGGCCGGCGAAGACCGACTCGATCGCCGACTGATTGTCCTGCCGCGCCTGCACGAAGACGCCGACCAGCCCGCCCTGCGTCGCCTGGTTCAGCGGGCTGGCGTGCAGTTGATCGATCGCCGTCTGGAACTGCGGGTACTTCGCCAGCCAATCTTTATCCGCCTGCACGTCGTAGGCTGCTTTGTTCGGCGGATAGTAGCCCGTGCTCACGTGGAAAAAGGCCATCTGCTCCGGCTGCATCAGCCACTTGATGAAGTCCCAGGCCGCGTCCTGCTCGGCCTGCGGGTGGTCCTTCATGATCCAGAGCGAGTTGCCGCCGATGATCGTGCCCGCGGCCTTCGGGTTGTTGGCCGGGCGCGGATAGAACGTCGTGCCCACCTGGAACTTGCCCTGGGTCGAATCGATCACCTGGCGCAGCGCCGCGGTCGAGTCGACGACCATCGCGATCTTGCCGGCGAAGAAGGCGGCCTTGGTGTCACTGGAGTTGCGCCCCAGATTCGCCGCCGTGCCGTCCTTGACCATGTTCGCCCACCAGGTCAAAAAGGCGACGCCCTCCGGCCCGTTGAAGGCCGCCTTGTCGGCCGGCTTGTCCCCGCGGCCGTTCGTCGGGTCGGCGAAGTAGGCGCCCTGCGTGGCGAGGCTCTGTTCCATATACCAGTCGTCGATCGGCAGGGCGATGCCCTTGACGTCGCCCTTGGTCAGCTTCTTCGCCGCGTCGGCGACCTCTTCGAAGGTCTTCGGCGGCTTGTCGGGGTCCAGCCCCGCCGCTTTGAACATGTCCTTGTTGTAGTAGAGGATCGGGTTCGACGTCGCCCAGGGCATCGAGTAGAGCGTGGTGCCGACCTTGTAGTAGCCGAGCACGTTCGGCTCGAAGGTCGAGAGGTCGAACTTGTCCTTGTCGACGAACGTCTGCATCGGCGTGACGGCTTTGCTGTCGACCATGAAGCGCGTGCCGATGTCGTAGATCTGCACCAGATCGGGCGTCGTTTTGGTTTGCAGCGCCTGGCGCAGCTTGTTGATGTCGTCGTCGTAGCTGCCCTGGAAGACAGCATCGACGTGGACCTTCTGCTGCGAGCTGTTGTACTTGTCCACCAGTGCGTTGAGCGCGTCGCCGTTGGTGCCGGAGAAGGCGTGCCAGAAGCTGATCTTGACCGCGCCGGGCGCCGCGGCGACGGTGGGTCGCGGCGTGCCGGTGGGCGAGGCGTTCGCGGCCGTGGGGCTGGCGCCGGCCGGACGCGGCGCCGCGGCCTGCGTGCTGCTGGCGGCGGACGGCGGCTTGGTCGCGGCGGCATTGTTGCTGTTCTTGTTGTTGTTGCTCGAACAGGCTACAGCCAGCAGCGCCGCCGCCAGCGTGAAGACACCGAAACGGTGTTTCATCGAATTCGCCTCCCTATTCTATCGAGTCCCGCAAACTGCGTGGTGCATCCGGGGCGCCTAACCCTGACCTCGCAGGCGAGGTCTGTCCCTTCCCGAAACTGGAAGGGACGGATTCGAGGACGATCGGGCCGTTTGGGAGGGCGCTCCGTCCTCATCGCCTGAGGTAGGGGCTTGGAAACGCCCCGGCACCGTCCGGCGCCGCCTGGAGCGCTCCAGAAGTCCCTTCCCGGCTCGGGAAGGGACAGGTTTCGCTTGCGAAACCAGGGTTAGGTGCCCCGCCACGCCGCAGGCTTCTGCGATCCTCCCCACCGTCTCAGCCTGTCGCTCCAGCACGTCCGCATTCGACACGCGCAGCACCCGCACGCCTTCGCCGCCGAGTATCCGGTCGCGCTCGGCGTCGTATTCCGCCCGGCCGTCTACTTCAACTGCGAGTCCGGCCGCGTGGCAGTAGAAATCCACAACAAACCCCGCGATGAGCTGCTGCCGACGGAAATGCAATCCGCTGATCTGGTTGCCTCTCAACGCTGCCCACAGCCGCACCTCCGCAGGCGTCAGCTCGCGCTGCAGACGCCGCACCACCTCGACCTTGTCGCGCCCCGACCCCGGAGCGACGATCTTTCCGTACCCTGGCACTGCACACCTCAGCGCTATCGCCGTCTTCCCGATGACGTCCTCGTTCATCAAATCACCAGAGACACCCAAACCCCGCCGCCGTCGTATGGTGTCTGGAACGCTCCAGAAGTCCCTTTCCCGTCTCGGGAAGGGACAGCTTTGGCTGAAGCCAAAGCAGGGTTAGGTGCCCCGCCGGCTCACCCTTTCACCGCGCCGCCGGTCAGACCGCGCACGATGTGGCGCTGCGCCAGGATCAGCAGCGCCATCGTCGGGATCAGCGCCATCACCGTGCCCGCCATCGCCAGGCCGGGGTCCGACGCCTCGTTGCCGACCAGCGCCCGCAGCCCGATCTGCACCGTTTGCATGTTCGGCTTATTCGTAGCCAGAAGCGGCCACAGATACTGGTTCCAGGCGGCCAGGAACGCGTAAGCCGCAAGCGTGGCGAAGGCCGGGCGCGAGAGCGGCAGCACGATACTCCAGAGCGTGCGCAGGTGGCCGCAGCCATCGACACGTGCCGCGTCCAAAATCTCCTTGGGCAGGCTCAGAAAGAACTGGCGCAGCAAGAACGTGCCGAAGGCCGTCGCGGCGAACGGCACGGCCAGCCCCTGATACGTATTGATCCAGTGCAGGTGCAGGATCGTCTGGAAGTTCGGCACGATCGTCGCTTCGGCCGGCACCATCAGCGTGGAGAGAAAGAGGAAGAACAGCACGCGGCGGAGGGGGAAGCGCAGGAAGACGAAAGCGTAGGCCGCCAGCGCCGCCGTGACTAGCTGCGCCAGCGTGATGCAGCTCGCCACCACCGTGCTGTTCAGCAGAAAGCGCCACATCGGCACCACGCGGAAGACATGGCGGAAGTTCTCGAAGGTCGGGTGCAGCGTGACGAAGTGCGGCGGCACGGTCGCGACTTCGTTGGCCGGCAGGATGCTGGTAATCATCGCCAGGTAGACCGGCAGGATGATCACCAGCGCCGCCAGCGTCAGCGCCGCGTAGCGCACGATCGTGCCCGGCCGCACGCGACGGCGCGCTGGTGTGCCCGTCTGTGTCTGGAGCGCGGGAACGGCGGCGGTCATCCGTAAAACACCTTGCGCTCGGCCACGCCGAACTGGATCGCCGTGAACAGCAGGATGATGACGAACAGCACCACGGCCTGCGCCGAGGCGACGCCGGTGGCGCCGAAGTTGAAGAAGGCGTTGCGGTAGATCGCGTAGACCAGCGTGAAGGTCGCGTTGTTCGGCCCGCCCTGCGTGAGCAGATCGATCTGCCCGAACGACTCGAAGGCGCGGATGCTGGCGATCACGATCACGAAGAACAGCGTGGGCGAGAGCATCGGCAGCGTGATCGTGAAGAACTGGCGCAGCGGCCGGGCGCCGTCCACGCGGGCGCTCTCGTACAGCTCGTCGGGGATGCCCTGCAGGCCGGCGAGCAGCACGATCGTGTTGAAGCCGAGCTGCAGCCAGATCGTGGCGATCGAGACGGAGAACAGCGCCCAGTGCGGCGAGGTCAGCCAGTTGATGCGGGCAACGTGCAGCAACGACAGCGCCCAGTTGAGCACGCCGATGCTGGGGTTGAACAGCAGAATCCACATCAGCGAGGCGACGGCGACGGAGGTGGCGATTGTGGAGGAGAAGATCGTGCGGAAGATGAAGATGCCCTTCAGCCGCGCGTTGGCGAGCAGCGCCAACAGCAGCCCCAGCACAACGCCGCCCACGACGGTATACAACGCGAACAGCGCCGTGGTCACGAGCGCGGTGTGGAACTGGTCGGAGCTGAGCACGCGGCGGTACTGGTCCGCGCCGACGTAGACCTGGCCGTTGCCGAAGGGGTTGCTGACGTAGAAGCCCAGATAGATCGACTTGATCAGCGGATAGAAGATAAAGACGGCGAAGACGAGCAGCGACGGCGCGAGGAAGACGTAGCCGGTCACGGCCTGCGCGGCGTAGGAGATGCGCCGGCGCAGGGCAGCGCTCACTGCCGGCCGCTCGGGCGCCGCCACCGTGGCGATGTTGGACACGCCGCCTCCCCGACCGCGCGGGCCGCGTTCCGCTTACCCGGCTCACATCGAGCCGCGGACGCCGCCCCGCGGCAGAGTATCCGCAAGGTGTTAGCGCATCATAAACAGGCCGCCGGGCAGTGGCAACGGTGCAACGCCCCGGCGCCGCGTGAACGAGGCATCGTGCCGGAGGCTGCGCACTCGCCTCAACCGAGTGAGCCTGCATAAGGCATACGCAGCCGATCGCTGGCAGTGCTAAACTGTGCGTGGCGCACGATCAAACGGAGCAGGTGCGTATGCGGATCAGGCTCGAGTCGTGGTTGCTGCGGCCGCGGCGCCCGCCCTTGCCCTCGCAGCGTTTCACCTTCATCGACCTGTTCGCCGGCATCGGCGGCATGCGGATTGGCTTCGAGGAGGCCGGCGGGCGCTGCGTTTATACATCGGAGTGGGATGAGTATGCCCGCAAGACGTACGCGGCTAACTTCGAGACGGCGGAACATCCGTTTGACGGAGACATCACGCAGGTGGATCCGGCATCGGTGCCGGACCATGACGTGCTGCTGGGCGGCTTCCCCTGTCAGCCGTTCTCGATCGCCGGTGTGAGCAAGCACAACGCGCTCGGCCGTGCCCACGGCTTTTTGCACGAGACACAGGGCACGTTGTTCTTCGCGGCGGCGCGGATGATCGACGTGAAGCGGCCGCGCGCCTTCTTGCTGGAAAACGTGCGCAACCTCACGACGCACGATCGCGGCCGCACGTTCAAGACGATCATGGCGGTGCTGCAAGACGAGCTTGGCTATCTGGTGACGCCGCAAATCGTCGATGCCGCCGCCCGCGTGCCCCAACACCGCGAGCGCATCTATATCGTTGGCTTCCGCGACAGAGCCGACGCCGCGCGGTTTGCCTTCCCCACACTGGAGGTTGAGCGGCCGGCGCTCGCCGAGATTCTCGATTGCGAAGTTTCGCCGCGATACACGCTGACGCCGCACCTCTGGCGATATCTGCAGGACTATGCTGAGAAGCACCGTGCGAAAGGCAACGGTTTCGGCTTCGGGCTCATGCGGATTGATGGCCAGGAGAAGCCCGAAACCGTCACGAGAACGCTCTCGGCTCGCTACTATAAGGATGGCTCGGAGATTCTGATCGAGCAGGCGGACGCTCTGCCGCCGCGCCGGCTGACGCCGCGTGAATGCGCTCGCCTGATGGGCTTCCCCGCCTGGTTTCAGATACCCGTCAGCGACACGCGTGCCTACAAGCAGTTCGGTAACTCGGTCGCCGTACCGATCGTGCAGGCCATGGCCCAGGAGATCGCGCGGTGCATAGAGGAACCGACGGCATACGCACAGCCGCCGGGCAGGCAACTGAAGCTGATGCTGCGCGACAAATCCGCAGGGTTCGCCAGCGTCTCCTGAGCTGGGGCCGCGAGCACTTCCGCGAGTACGCCTGGCGCTCCGAACGCGACCCGTGGCTGACGCTGGTGGCCGAGTTGCTGCTGACACGCACGAAGGCGGCACAGGTCGAGCCGGTCTTCCGCGAGGTGCGCGAACGCTACGCCACCGCCCGCGACCTTGCCGAGGCCGGCCCCGAGGCGGCGAACGCGGTGATCTCCGGCCTCGGCCTGCACTGGCGCGGGCCGCTGCTCTACCGCGCAGCCGCGGCGATTGCCGAGCGCGGCGGCGTCCCACCGGAAGGCCCGGAGGAATTGCGCGAGTTGCCGGGCATCGGACCGTACGCTTCGGCAGCATGGCTCTCGCTGCATCGCGGCCGGCGGGCGGTGCTGATCGACAATAACGTGGCCCGTTGGCTGGCCCGCATGACCGGCTGCCCCTATGACGGCGAGACGCGCCGCAAGCGCTGGCTGCAAGAGCTTGCCGAAGCCCTGACGCCACGCCGCAACTTCCGCGCCTACAACTACGCCGTGCTTGACTTCACCATGACCGTCTGCACCCCCCGCGCCCCGAAGTGTGGCGAGTGCCCCCTGCGCGAAGACTGCGTGTACGGCAGCACTACTGCGCTTGGTGTGCCCTCACCTCGGCAATGAACGCTTCCAAGGTGAGCAGCCGGCGTTGTTGCACGGCCGTGAACGTGTCGTGGTAGCGGCGGGGCACAACGAGATGCACGCGCTGGCGCGCCATTTCGTCGGTCTGCGCAGGCGAGATGCCGGTCTGAAGCGTGCATAAGTGCTTCACCCTGATTCGGTCCGCCTCCACCAGAACCTGCCGCCACCGATCCTTACAGGTGGATTTTGCGCCCAGCATTAGCAGATCGTTCTCAGAAAACGAGGGATCGTGATACTCCTGTCGGCCGGGGAAAAGAAAATCTGGTCTGCTTGAACCTTCAGTGACGGCGTTGTGCGTGAACCGCAACCCTCGGGACCGAAAGAGTTCACCAAGGTGGTTCTCGAAAGCGCGGCCCATGCGAACCTTGCGCCGATTGGCGACCGCCTTGGAATATTCTATGAACTCGTCAATCGAGGTGAAGCGTCGAGCGATTCGAGGGCTCTCGATCGCCTCCTCCAGCGATCGGAATAGCTGCTCTTCCCTGTGAAGCCACTGCACAAGCGTCTCGTCGGCGTCCAGACCGCTTACATCAGAGGCTTCTCTGGCCAATTCCGACATCGCTGTCGTCGAAGGGAATGCTCGGCCAAACCGATCGAGGACAAGCTCCTGGTCCGCCGGGTTGGTGGGCACCGCAACGTCGATGTCAAGCTCCGTGAGCAGGCCGGACCGGAAGAGCTCAAGTGGCCGCGTCGCCAAATCACCGCTTGACAGGGCGGTGAGTTCATCGGATTCCTGCGCCAGTCCGAACAACGCTGCGGCTTGCTGCGCCACGCTTGACTCGGCAGGGAACACGAGACCGTAGACACTCGCCAGGTCCGCCTGTTGCTCGCGTGGTCGCGCGAGGATGAGCAGATCTCCTGGTCTGGCTCGCCTGAGGAATTCGCCGTAGTAGTAGAACCGCCATTCGGCTGACCGCTTGGTGCGCTCGCGACCCCTCGCCCTGGCGTCGTACCACTTGAACTGATCATCGTCGCGGCACGTTCCTTGGTCGTCGGTGAAGTATCGCCAGCTAATCCGGCCGACGACGGTGTCCTGCGTTCCGAATAGACTTCGCAGCGCGGCGCTGCCGTTCAACTCGTGCTGGTGCGAGCCGCCGGGTAGGTCCACCTGCACCAGTTCCTTGTACGCCACCGCTGAGAAGACATCCGACAGATCCACGACTGCGCTCCCTTGCCGCGTTTCCGCCGTAGCGTAGCGCACCGGCCCATACCGGATGCCGGTTCGCCGCGGCGCGTGGCCAGACTTCGAGGCGGTTTCCGGCTCCGTTTGGAACGCTCTCCACCCAACCCCGTGCGTGGATCAGATGACGTTCGCCGCGCGCAGGGCGGCGATCTCTGCCGCGGAGAGGGAGAGCAGACCGCCGTAGACGGCTTCGTTGTGCTCGCCGGTGCGCGGCGCCGGACTGTGCACGCCGCCGGGCGTGCGCGAGAGCTTCGGCACCACGTTCGGCATCGCCGCGCGGCCGACGTGCGCGTCCGGGATCTCGACGATGTCTTCCCGCGCCTCGAACTGCGGGTCGTCGAAGATCTCGTCGATCGCGTAGATCGGCCCCACGGGCACGCGCTCCGCATCCAAAATCGCGATCACTTCCGTCAGCGTGTGCCGCGCCACCCAGGGGCGGATCTCGGCGTGGATCTCGTCGGCGTGCTGCTGGCGCACGTGCGCCGGCATGAAGCGCGGGTCGACGGTCAACTCCGGCCGGCCCATCGCCTGGCAGAGGCGGATGAACAGCCGGTCGGACGGGGCAATGATCAGCGCCCAGCGGTTGTCCTTGCTGCGGAATTGGTCGCCGGGCACGGTCCAGTTGCGCGTGTTGCCGGCGCGGCGGCGCACCTTGCCATCGTGCGCGAACTCACCGGCGATGTTGTGCGAGACGCGGAACAGCGGCTCGTACAGCGAAACATCCACCACCTGCCCCTCGCCGCCGCCGGCAGCGTCGCGCCAGTAAAGCGCGATCATGGCGCCGAGCGCGTTGAACGTGCCGGCGAGGTGGTCGCCGAGCATGTAGCCGGGATGCACTGGAGCGCCGTCGGGCTCGCCGGTGACTTCAAGTAGGCCGCCGAAGGCCATCGCCACGCGGTCGTAGCCGCCCTTCTGCCGGTACGGCCCCGTCTGGCCGAAGCCGGAGACGCGCACGTAGACCAGCCGCGGATTGACTTTGGCCAGATCGTCGGGACCGATGCCCCAGCGCTCCATCGTGCCGGGCGAGTAGTTCTCGACCAGCACATCGGAGACGGCGGCGAGCTGCCGCACGAGGTCCTGGCCGCGCGGCGTGCGCAGGTCGAGTGTGATCGAGCGTTTGTTGCGCCCCAGCACGGCGCGGCCCAGCGCCACCGTCGGCGCCAGCTCAAGGCCGAACAGCTCCGGGTTTTCGATCGAGATCACGTCGGCGCCGAAGTCGGCCAGCAGCGAGGGGCCGAAGGGACCGGCGATAATCTGTCCGGCGTCGATCACGCGCAGGCCGGCGAGCGGCATCGTGGCGGAGCGGCCGGCGCGCGCGGCGGCGAGATCTTCGTCCGAAAGAATCAGGGGCATGGCGGCAGGCCCGTCCTGTTCGGCGCCGCTGCGTGCGGCGCGCCTCGATCATGGAGAGGCGTACGGAGCGCGGTCAAGCGCGGCGGCACCTATCCCTGACCTCGCAGGCGAGGTCTGTCCCTTCCCCACAGGGGAAGGGTTGTCTGAGGGCTACCGGTCGGCCTCGGACCGCACCCTTCCCCTGCGGGGAAGGGAGATTTCGCTTCAGCGAAAGCGGGGTTAGGCGCCCGGCCGTGCGTGACCGGGATCGCCCCTATTTCAGAACTCGCGCCTGCCGCCGACACTCAATTCAGGAGAACCAGAAGAAGCGAAGCGACGCTCCGCGCGACGCCACCGCCGCTTTGAAGCTCTGCCGAGGGATTGCCGATGTTCCGCCGCCTGCTGCCTGCCTTCGCCGTTGCGCTGCTGTTGGGGGCCGCACTCTCGGCCGCCCGTCCGGCGCACGCACAAACCGCCGCGCCCGGCGACCTCTCCGCCGTGGCGCTCACTGCCTCGGATGTGCCGGGCTTCAGCCTGCTTCAGGACAACGCCGCGTCTGCCGGCGTACCCGGCGTTTCGGCGATGTTCGTACGCACCTTTGTCACGGCGGATGCTGGTGGCGGCGCGGTGATCGATGGGCTGCTCGAAACGGACCAGGCGCTGCCGGCCGGCGTGGTGGTCTCGCTGTTCGGCGGGCCGACCTTCGTGCAGGCGCTGGCCGGCGGCGGCGTCAGCGTGCAGAACTTCCAGGTGCTCACGCCGCTCGGTCTGGGCGACGCCGACCAGCAGGTGTCGTTCGACCTGCCGAGCCAGAAGAACGATGCGACTATCCACTTCGTGGCCGACGTCTTCGTGCGCGGCCGCGTGATCGCGCTGGTGTTGGACGGCGGCATGCAGCAGCCCGACCCCGGCCAGCTCGCCACGATCGCGCAGGCGCAGGACACGAAGCTGAGCGCGGCCGGCCTGCCCTAACCTCTCCGAAGCTGCCGCACGGCATTTAGTACTTGCGAAATTCGCCGCGCCGCGCCATGATCGTCACGACACTCCGGCCGAACGGCGTTCGACCGGCCTGCCGCACGTACGAGCCGGACCGCATCGCCCCGATGGGCAACCCTGGCCGGCAACGGAGGAGCGCGGAGATGCAGTTCCAGGACACCGCCGAAGAGGCCGCCTTCCGCAGCGAGGTGCGCGGCTTCATCAAGCAGAACCTGCCAGCGGCCTTTGCCAACCCCGAGATGGAGCGCTACGACCTCAGCCGGCAGGAAGAGGACTTCCGCAAGCAGTGGCGCGGTGCGCTGGGGCAGAAGGGCTGGATCGCGCCGCACTGGCCGCAGGAGTACGGCGGCGCCGGCATGGGCGTGACCGAGCAGTTCATCTTCAATGAAGAGATGGCGGAGGCGCGGGCGCCGCAGGCGGGCGGCATGGGCGTGCAGATGATCGGCCCCACGCTGATTCTCTACGGCACGGACGAGCAGAAGCAGGAGCATCTGCCGCGCATCACCAGCGGCGAGATCCAGTGGTGCCAGGGCTATTCGGAGCCGGGCAGCGGCTCGGACCTCGCGTCCTTGCAGACGCGGGCCGTGCGCGACGGCGACGACTATGTGCTCAACGGCCAGAAGATCTGGACCAGCGGCGCCCACCGCGCGGACTGGATGTTCATGCTGGCCCGCACCGATCCGGACGCGCCCAAGCACCGCGGCATCTCCATGCTCCTGCTCGACATGAAGACGCCGGGCCTCTCCGTGCAGCCGCTGGTGACGATGGCGAATGACCACGTCTTCAACCAGGAGTTCTTCGACAGCGTGCGCGTGCCGGTGAAGAACCGCGTGGGCGAAGAGAATCGCGGCTGGTACGTGGGCGCCACGCTGCTCGACTTCGAGCGCTCCAACATCGGCGCCAGCATCGGCCTCAAGCACACGGTCAACGACCTGATCAAGTACGCGCGCGAGGCGAAGAACGACGCCGGCAAGCCGCTCTATCTGACGCCCGGTTTGCGGCTGGAGCTGGCGGAGAAGCTGGTGGAGGCGGAGATCGCGCGGCTCTTCTCCTACCGCGTGATCAGCATCCAGAAGCGCGGCCAGGTGCCGAACCACGAGGCCTCGGTTAATAAGATGTACCGCTCTGAAGTCAGCCAGCGGGTGGCGCGGCTGGGCACGCAGATGCTCGGCATGTACGGCGGGCTGGATCGCGGCGGCAAGTGGGCGCCGCTGCGCGGCCGCATCGCGCACATGTATCTCAGCAGCGTCTCGGCCACGATCGCCGCCGGCACCAGCGAGATCCAGCGCAACGTGATCGCCACGCGCGGCCTCGGCCTGCCACGGGGGTAAGCCGCCCGCGACCGCGACGGACGCGGGCGGCGTCACCGAGGCTGATCTCAATAACCCTGGTTTACGAATCATTCCTGGTATGTGTCAAAACCTCGGGCGTGAACTGGGCGCAGATGGTTTCTGAGACAGCCTTCCCTCCGGGTGAACGCTCAGGCGTGCAGCCATGGCTTGCGGCCTCTGTGACACCTTGACAACGTCCGCCGTTGGGGTCGATGCTGTGGCCCCGCAGTCAGCACACCCACGCACGTGCGTCGCGAGGCGACTGGACCAGGTCGAAGAGGTGCAAGATGACGACTCCAGACAACGACCTCGGCGCCGGTGCTCCCGCATTACCGGCAGCTGCGGCGATGATGCAACTCATCACCGGCTACTGGCTCAGCCAGGCGGTTGGCGTGGCGGCACGGCTGGGGGTCGCAGACGAACTCGTCGCGGGTCCCCGCAGCAGCGACGACCTGGCCCACGCGGTCGGTGCCCAGCCGCAGGCACTCTATCGCTTGCTGCGGCTGCTGGCCAGCATCGGGGTCTTCCGCCAGGAGTCCCCTGGCCGCTTCGCCCTGGCGCCGCTCGGCGAGACGCTGCGCACCGATGCACCGGACTCGGTCCGCAGCTTCGCCATCACCGAGACTGCCTTTGGTCATTGGCAGCCATGGGGGCGGCTGCTCGACAGCGTCCAGACCGGCCGGCCGATGGCGCAGGAAACCCTGGGCGGCGAGCTGTTCGATTGGTACGGACAGCACCCCGACGAAGCCGCCTTCTTCACCGCGGCAATGGGGAATCTGTCCGCGCTGGCTGCGAGCGAGCTCGTCCGCGTCTACGATGTCTCAGCAGCCCGGACGGTGGTCGATGTGGGTGGTGCGCACGGCATCCTGCTGGGCGCCATCCTCCAGGAGAATCCGGCCGCACGGGGCATCCTCTTTGACCTGCCGCACGTGATTGCGACGGCAGTCAGCAGCATCGAAGCACAAGGACTCGGGGGGCGCTGCGAGCTGGTAAGTGGTGATTTCTTCGAGGCGGTGCCGGAGGGCGCGGATTTGCACGTGCTCAAGCAAATCGTGCACGACTGGGATGATGAGCGGGCCACTCGCTTGCTGACAAGCTGCCACCGGGCGTTGCGCCCGGGTGGGAAGCTGCTGCTCGTCGAGATGGTGGTGCCGGAAGACAACCGACCAGACCTCGCGCAGGCGATGGATATGAACATGCTGGTCGTGCTCGGTGGTCGGGAGCGCACCGGCGAGGAGTATCGCACGCTGCTTGCCTCTGCCGGGTTCCGCATGGAGCACGTGCTTGCGACGCACTCGCCCTTCAGCGTCATCGAGGCGACCCGCGTGTAAGCACCGGTAGGCGCCGGTGTCGGGACACGAGCAGACCGGAACCGTTGCAGGTATGTAGCAGGTAGAGTTCCTCGCCTCGTAGGTGGCGTGCGCCGTGCAGCGCCGCCGCGGCCCGGTCAACTGCGCCTTGTGCAGGGGCTTATCTCACCTTGCCCTGAACGTGGCGGTTCGCGGCTTCCGTAGGACGCCCGCAGCGTTGCAGCAGTTCGGCTAGAGCCTCAAGGACACGCTGCGTCGCTACGCGTCAAAAACGACGGTTTTGCAGACGTCTGGTAGCGCATTGCACCGGCTCGCGACCCGTGCCTGGGCGCTCGTTTCACAACCCGTGTCGCAATCAACGTCTCACCACCGAGCGCTCGCGAAGGCTATTGAGACGCTCGATAACGCGACGTGCGCAGGCCGGCAGCCAGTGCCGTTCATCGTCCCAGCGCTCCCAGCCTGCGCCGGCACGCAGCCGGTAGAGCTGGTTGGCGAGCGGGACGTCGGCGTTGACCAGCCGATCGACGGCGGTGGCCGTCGCAGCCATCACCTCCGCAGTAACCTGCGGCAGCACGAGGATGCCGGCGTGCGGGGGAACGGCCCCTATCCGATGCACCTCCACGAAATCGCGCTCGTTGTGCGTGACGAGAATCAGACGCTGCCGCCCGGCGAACAGTAGGATCTCTCGGTCCGATGCTCGCTCAAGCTGTTGCAATGGCGCCGAGGTGAGGACGTGGCCCAGCCGCTCAAGCCGCCGGCCAATTCGCATATCGGCGTCGGCGTCGAAGAAGAAGCTCGCCACGCCCGCTTAGCGAGCGAAGAAAGCGCGGTTGGCCGCAATGCGCGCGTCGATCTCGGCCTGATGCTGCTGGTAGTAGGCGACCGCGGCCTCCACCGCCTCGCGCGGCAACTCGTATGCGCCGGAAACCTCGGCCACGTTATCCTTCTCGAGCGCGAACTGAGCAACGATAACCCAGACCGAGACACAGCGCGGCAACACCCACGCCTCCCGCACCGGACCGATGCGGGTTCGGCTCGATTCCAACGCGCGATCAGTTGCTCAATCGCCGTGCCGGTGCTCGTCCTTGGCCCCATTTCCTGTGTGCGCGATCGGCCCGCAACTCGTAGGCAGCGACCTCAGCCAACGGCGTATCAACGCCGTACGTTCAGTATCACACGATCTGGCCACGATCGCCGCCGGCACCAGCGAGATCCAGCGCAACGTGATCGCTACCCGCGGCCTCGGCCTGCCGCGGGGCTAACGCGTGGCGCGGCTGCGCCATCGGCGGCTCCGGCTCCGAGCGCGATCTCGGTGGCTCTGGTTTCTGAATAGTCGGGCGAAGCCTGCGATCCGTGATGGCCCACGGTTCGGCGCAGAGCGGGCTGGGTGGTGGCTTGTCGGCTGACGCGGCCCTTGCAACCTAATGAGAATCAGTGTAGTTTTCGCCTGCCCTTCGTGACGAGGGGAATAGCAGGAGAGAGACAGTCCGTGATCGCAGCGGCAGCAGATGCCGGTCCGCCTCGCGATGAGCGCGCTTCCCCGCACTCCGTGATCCTTGTCCCCTCGCACAATCTCGCCTGGACCGGTCTCCGCGCCGCATTGCTGGCCTTTCCCGACCTCCTGCTCCTCGGTGCAGCGCTGCACGGCGCCGAGGCCCTCGCCCAAATCGTGCAGCTGGCCCCCGATCTGGTGGTGGCCAGTGGCGACGTGCCGGGGCTGCCCCTGGTGACCCTGCTCACCGAAGTGCGTACGCGCGTGCCTCGTGCCTGCCTCGTGCTGATCCTCGACCAGCTCGATCGCGACGTGTTGCAGACCGCCTCGCGCTTCGGGGTCGAAGGCTGCCTCCTGTGGAGCGAGGTGACGCCCGGCAAGTTCCACCGCATCATCACCCTCGTCGCTGGCGACGACTGCGTGGTGGGGACGCGCCGGGTGAGCGAGGGCTTCTTCGAGGCGCTGCGCACCCGCCGCCAGTCGCGCCCGCCCGGCGGTGTGCTGACCCCGCGCCAACGGGAGATTCTGCTGCTGTTGGCCGACGGGTTGAGCGACCAGGAGGTTGCCAGGCGCTTGCGCCGCTCGCGCAGCACGGTCGCCAGCCATATCCAAGCGATCGCGACCCGTGTGGGGGCGCGCAATCGGGCGCAGGTGTGCCTGCTGGCCGCGCGCCAGGGACTCCTGCCTGATGGTGTCGCTGACACGGCCAGCGCCCGGCAGCCGCAGGACTCGACACCTGTCTAGCGCCGTCTCGGCAGTTGTCTACGGCCGTCTGGCTCGCTGTCGATAGGCAGCCGGGTACTGGTCTGCCAGACTGCGGGATGCTGGCTGGAGCAGGGGATGGGGGTGGAGGCGGCCGACGTGCGCCAGCGGGAGGCCTCCGCATGCTGCCACGAGGCTGGCTGCGCCCCCTGCTTGGCGCCGTGTTGCTGGTTGTCCTGCTCGCCCTGGGCGGCCGCAGCACCCGCCACTTCCGCGCCGAGGCGCAGACCGGATCGGGTATCAGCTACGTCTACGATGACCTCGGGCGCCTTGTTGCCGTCATCGACCCGGCCAACGGCACCGCCGTCTACAGCTACGATGCGGTCGGCAACATCCTCTCCATCACCCGCCAGAGTGCGACGATCGTGGCCGTCCTCCAGGTCACGCCGAATGCCGCTGCCATCGGCGCGGCGGTCACGATCTACGGCACCGGGTTCAGCACGACGCCGAGTCAAAACACCGTCACCTTCAATGGCACGACGGCGACCGTCACCGCGGCCACCGCAACCAGCCTGACGACCACGGTCCCCACTGGAGCCACGACCGGGACGGTCATGGTGACCGCTCCGGGCGGCGCGGCGGCCAGCCGACGCCTTTTACCGTCACGACCCAGGCGGCCCCAACCATTGCGAGCTTCACGCCCGCGATCGGCGCCCCTGGCGCCACGCTCAGCGTGACCGGCAGCCAGTTCAGCAGCATGCCGCTCAACGATACGTTAGCCGTCAATCAGACGTTTGCGACGGTCAGTGCCGCCACGAGCAGCGGCCTCACCGCCACGATTCCGCCTGGAGCGGCCTCGGGCCATCTGACAGTCATTACCGTTGGTGGCCAGGCCGTCAGCACCGCCGACCTCTTTGTGCCGCCGGCGCCTTACGCCGCGGGCGATGTGGAGTTCACAGGCCGCACCACCGTCGGCAGTACACAGACCATCCCCACGATCGATGCGAACAAGATCGGCCTGCTGCTCTTCGATGGCACGGCCGGACAGCGCGTCAGCATCGGGCGCAGTGGTTTCAACTGCGTGACGACGACCAGTGTCGTCTACAAGCCGGACGGCACCACGCTGTCGGGCAGTTGCAGCGGACCCTTCATGGACACGATGACCCTGCCGGTGGATGGGACGTACGAGATTCTGATCGCCAGTAACTCCGGTGCCATAAGTGGCAGCTATACGCTATACAATGTCCCCGCGGATATTGCCGGTACGATAAGCACCGGCGGCACGCCCGTGACAGTCACGACAACCGTTCCAGGCCAGAACGCCGTTTTGACGTTTAGTGGCACCGCTGGGACGCGGATCTCACTCGACCAGAGCGGCTTCAACTGCTTCTCGTCTCATACGACGATCCGCAACCCCGACAGCACAACGCTGGCCACGAGTTGCGGCGGCTATTTCATTGACCCGCAGACGCTGCCGCAAACCGGCACCTACTCGATCACGATCGATCCCGTCGACGACTCCACCGGCAACACCACGCTGACGCTGTACAACGTGCCGGCCGACCTCTCCGGCAGCCTGACGTCGGGCACGGCGACCACGGTGACGACAACCGTGCCCGGTCAGAACGGGCGCTACACGTTCGCCGGCACGGTCGGGCAGCGCGTCAGCCTCGACCAGAGCGGCTACAACTGCTTCACCGATCAGACCTCGATCCTCAAGCCGGACGGCACCAGCCTGGCGAGCACCTGCGGCGGGACATTCATTGACGTGCAAACCTTGCCGATAGCCGGAACCTACACGGTGCTGGTCGACCCGCAGGGCAACACCACGGGCAGCACGACGATTACCTACTACAGCGTCCCGGCGGACGCAACCGCCATAGCGACGGTGGGCGGCAGCGGCGTCACGCTGACGATGGGCACGCCCGGGCAGAACGGGCAGGTGACGTTCAGCGGCACGGCGTCGCAGCTGATCGCCGTCACCCTGAGTGGCGCGACCGTGACGGGAAATGGACCGCCGGCCTTCTGCTGCAGCATGCAGGTGTCCATCCTGAATCCGGACGGCTCGGCGCTGGTCTCGCCGACGTCCGAGGGCACCTCGGGTGGGACGATCAACGCCCAGCTCGGTGCCGCAGGAACCTATACCATCGTGGTCGACCCGCAGAACGACGACACGGGCAGCGCCACGCTCACAATCACCCAGCGGTCGAGCTGG
The DNA here is from genome assembly GCA_937879875.1 of uncultured Chloroflexota bacterium. Classification (GTDB taxonomy): domain Bacteria; phylum Chloroflexota; class Dehalococcoidia; order CAUJGQ01; family CAUJGQ01; genus CALFMN01. Next base: position 25,319 of record CALFMN010000244.1, read on the forward strand.
CTGCCCCAGTTGACCGCAGTGGGACCGCTGCTGGCCGGCCTGGCGCCGGTCAGCGCACCCCAAGCTGCCGGTGGGCAGATCCTCTCGGGCATCGAACCGCTCGGCGTCTGGCTGCGCGACACGGCGGCGAGCGCCGCGGCGACGGCAACCGCTTCACCGACCCCCTCCGCGACCGCGAGCAGCACGCCGACGCCCACGCCACAGCCGACTGCCTCTGCGACCGCCACATCCACAAGCACGCCGACGGCCACGCCGACCCCTGCCACGACGGGAACGCCTACGCCGACGCCGGCAGCGCGAAGCACGCCGACGCCCGCGGCGACACCCCAGGCCGCGCGCACGCCGCGTCCCGGTCCCGAAGACGAGGGCGACGAGTGGATTCCGAACCGCCAGAATCTGATGGGTGACTGGCACAGCCAGCGCGGCCGGTCCGGCGCGCAGGCGCTGCCGCCGCTCAAGGGGCCGCCAGGCGTGACCGCGCTCGCCGGCCAGGCGCTGACGCTGAGCGGTCATCCGCTCGATGCGGTCACGCTTCAGGTTGGGAACAAGAAAACCCAGAGCGACGAGAGCGGACGCTTCTTGCTGACGGACCTGCCGGCGGGTCATCAGGTGCTGCTGATCGACGGCAGCACGGCCGACAACCACGGCCACCACTACGGCCTGTACGAGGACGGCGTGGATCTGGTCGCGGGGACGACCACGGCACTTGACTACACGATCTGGATGACACGGCTGGACGAAAAAGACGCCGTCACTATCCCCTCGCCCACGACCGCCGATACGGTCGTAACCACTCCGCGCATCCCTGGCCTCGAGCTGCACATCCCCGCCGGCCAGACGATCACGGACCACGCCGGCAAGCCGGTGACGCGGCTCAGCATCACTGCCATCCCCGTCGACCGGCCGCCCTTCCCGTTGCCGAAGGGTGTCGAGGTGCCGGTCTACTTCACCATCCAGCCGGGCTCGGCATACATCGCGCCGCAGGGCGCACGCTTGATCTACCCGAACTACACCCACCAGGCGCCGGGCACACAAATGCAGTTCTGGGACTACGACCCGGACGTGAAGGGTTGGTTCGTTTACGGCAGCGGCACGGTGACCGCGGATGGCAAGCAGGTCGTGCCGGACCCTGGCGTGCTCATCTACGAGTTCACAGGCGCCATGATCACCGTACCCGGCTGGAGCCCGCCACCGCCGTTCGGCCCGTTCTGCATTCCCTTTACCGGACTATGCAACGACGGTGATCCGGTCGACCTCAGCTCTGGGCTCTTCGTCATGAACAAGATCGATCTTGCCCTGCCTGGGCCGCTGCCGATCGCACTGACGCGCACATACAGGCAGCGCGACCCCGTGTCGCGGCCCTTCGGCATCGGCGCGACGCACCCGTACGACATGCACCTCTGGTCGGCGAACCAGTATCAGGAGGCCGATCTGATCCTGCCCGACGGCGCCCGCATTCACTACGTGCGCACCTCTCCCGGTACCGGTTTCGTCGACGCTGTCTTCCAGAACAACACCACACCGGGTCCGTTCTACCAGTCCACCATGAGCTGGAACGGCAATGGTTGGAATCTGGTACGGAAGGACGGCACGGTTTACGTCTTCGGCGACACTGCACCGCTGCAGGCGATCCGGGACCGCAACGGCAACACCATTACCATCCAGCACGACTCCGGGCAGACCGGCAACGTCACCCGAGTGAGCAACAGCAACGGTCGCTGGATCGCGTTCACCTATGATACGAGTAATCGCATTACCCAGATCCGCGACAATATCGGCCGGACGGTGGGCTACACGTATGACGCCGGTGGACGGCTGTGGACCACGACCGATCCTGCGGGGGGAGTTACGACCTACAGCTACAACAGCAACAATGACCTTATGACGATCAAAGATGCGCGGGGCATCACCTATCTGAGCAACCAGTACGACGCCAATGATCGCGTCAGCCAGCAAACTCAAGCGGACAACTCCATCTATCAGTTCGTGTACACCTTGAACGGCAGCGGCCAAGTCACGCGAACCACAGTGACCGATCCACGCGCGAATATCCGCGACGTTACGTTCAACACCAGTGGTTACATGCTGAGCGATACACGAGCTGAAGGGAAAACTGAGCAACAAACCACAACGTACAACCTGCAGGCTGGAACAAACTTGCAGGTCAGTGTCACAGACTCTTTGAACCGAACAACGAACTATACGTACGATACGCTCGGCAACCTGTCAAGTAAGACCCAGCTCTCAGGGACGCCAAACGCAGTCACGACCACATACTCATACGATCCAAAGTACAGCCAGATCACCGCTATAACGGATCCGCTGAATCATGTCACAACGTTTGCGTACGACGGCAGCGGCAACCTGACGAGCGTGACGGATCCGCTGGGACACACCACTGGTATGACGTACAACGGTCCAGGGCAACCGGTCACGGTGACAGATCCGTTGGGCAATATTACACACTACACGTACCGATTCGGCGACCTCATTGCTGTAACCGATCCGTTGGGCAATGCAACTACCCGGCTCATTGATGCAGGAGGTAGGCAACTATCGTCCAATGATCCACTCGACCGCGTTACTCAGTATACATACAATGCCTTAGATCAAGTGACAGAGGTGACGAACGCTCTGGGTGCGACGACCGTTCTTGCCTACGATCCGAACGGAAACTTGACAGGCGTTACCGATGCGCGTCATAACTCGACCGCATTCACGTTCGACAATTTCGATCGAATGGCAACGCGCCAGGATCCCTTGCTGAGGACCGAAGGCTGGCAGTACGACGGTATCGGGAACCTGACGCAGTACACCGACCGCAAGAGTCAAAGCACGACAACCACCTACGATGCCTTGAATCGACCTGCCCAGGTAACCTACCAGGGCGGTGCCACAGTAGGATACACTTTTGATGCGGGTAATCGGCTCAGTGGCCTTTCGGACTCGCAGAGCGGTTCGCTCACACATACGTATGATGGGCTGAATCGCCTGACCGCGGAGACCACACCGCAAGGTACCGTCTCGTATACCTATGACAACGCCAACCGGCGGGCGACGATGACCGTACCAGGCCAAGCGCCGGTGACCTACGTCTACGACAACGCCGACCGGTTGACTGGGATTACGCAAGGTTCCCAAACGGTGGTCATCGCCTACGACAACGCCGACCGGCGCACGAGTGTGACACTACCCAATGGGGTAGCGGTAATCTATGGCTACGATATCGCGTCGCGCCTAACGAGCCTGACCTACACGCAGGGCTCCACCACGCTCGGCACTCTGACCTACGCGTATGATGCAGACGGCCAGCGCGTCGGTGTGAGCGGGAGCTTCGCGCGCACGGGGCTGCCGGCGGCGGTGACGAGTGCCACCTACGACGCCAATAACGCTCTGACGCAATGGGCTGGCAGCACGCTGACGTACGACGCGAACGGCAACCTCACCGGGGACGGGACGAACAACTACACCTGGGATACGCGCAACCGGCTGACGAGCATCGGCGGAGGCGTCACCGCGAGCTTTGGCTACGATCCGCTCGGGCGGCGAGCGCAGAAGAGTGTCGGCGGCACAACGACGAGCTACCTCTACGATCTTCTGAATGTGGTCCAGGAGCAGAGCGGTGGAGCACCGACGGCGAACCTGCTCACCGGTCTGCAGATCGATGAGATCTTTTCGCGCACAGCCAGTGACGGTACGCGAGATTTCCTGCGCGACGGGCTGGGCAGTACCCTGGCGCTAACCGATACCGGCGCTGCCGTGCAGACGACATATACCTACGACCCGTTTGGAAATCCGACGAGTACAGGCTCGCCCAGCACCAACCCCTTCCAGTTCACGGGACGCGAGAACGACGGCACCGGCTTGGAGTACTTCCGCGCCCGCTATTACAGCCCGAGCACCGATCGCTTCATTAGCCAGGATCCACTCATGTGTGGGGTTACGCACACCGTGGCCGTGCAGGCTCTCATCCGGGATCCGCAGTTCCTCGATGGATACGCTTATGTAGATGACTCGCCAGTAACCTACTCCGATCCTACCGGCCTACAGAAGGACTGCAACTACTATAACCAGATATGCTCCAAGGTCTCACCGTTCGACTACTTCGTCTACTTTTACTACTGTAACCTCGCCCCGTTTGTCTGCCAGCACGGCAGTACCCAGCCGGGTGCGAGCTGTATTCGGCAGTGCCTAAAAGATGGCGACAAGACGGTTTGCAGTCACATCTTCTGGGGCCGCAAGTCGCCGGTCGATACAGTAGTATGTACTGAGCTTGGGGCACACTTCGCATGTGGAGTGTACTGTTGGAAGCATACTGGTGACTTTCCTATAACATTCGGTCAGTAAGATGACGTTCGCTCGAACGTAAAGAATGAGACACCGAAGTCGATGCAGGCGTGATGCGGTATTTGATTCGCCTTATGTTGTCGCTAATTACAGCATCAGCGTGTCTATTGGTCGGCATCTACATCGTTGCGTTCTTAAATGCCGTTTTCACACCGAACAGTGGGTCCGGTGACGATGTCAGGCATGCTATCAATACTTACGTGCTACCCTTCAGCTTCGTAGTGTCTATGACCATCGCCGCGGCGGCGACATGGTGGGCCACCGGCATACCTCCCCGAACTCGCGTGGGGCTCGCCGCCCAGATCGGTCGATCTCTCCTCGCGTTGGCTGCCGCCGTGGTAGTCTTTTGGATTGTGCAGTTAGTCCCATCGCCGAAGAAAGGCTGGTCGATTGGCGACGTGATTTGGCTTCCCGCGGTCGTGCTTTCCTTTGGCGCGGTGATGTGGCTTACGCGATCGTGGCAGCATCATCAGTCGCGGCGACCGCCGCCAGACTGACGCGAGATGGTCAGCCCACTCCGCTCGCGACCGCACATATATCTGAGCAGCGTCTCGGCCACGATCGCCGCCGGCACCAGCGAGATCCAGCGCAACGTGATCGCCACCCGCGGCCTCGGCCTGCCGCGGGGGTAGGTCTGCCGCTCACTGTGCCGCGTGCTCAACGCCCCGCCGTGGTTGAATCTGCGGGCGGGGCTTCTCAAGCTCCATGACTCTCCCAGCGCACACCTGGCGCAAGCAATGATGATGCCTGCCGATGTCGGCAAGAGTGAGCACGGCTCAGCGGCCCGCTGAATGCAGGGTCCAGCGCCTGCCGCTGCCGACCAGGAGGGTCTGCGACAGCGGTGCGACGGCGATACGCCAGAACGAGGCGGGCGGCGCGGCGATCGCCTGCACGATCGCGGCGCGAATGACGGCGGCGTGGGTGATGGCCAGCACCGGGCCGCCGTGCCCGGCGAGACCCTCCAGCCAACCTGCTGCACGGGCGAGCAGTTCGGTAAGCGACTCGCCGCCGTGCGGGACGGCGGCTGGGTCTGCGAGCCATGCGGCGACAGCATCCGGCTCGCGAGCATGGAGGTCGGCGAACGTTTCACCGGCCCAGCGGCCAACCTGCCAGTCTCGGAGCGCAGGGGCGACGGTGGCCGCCACGCCGAGAGCGTCGGCAGTTTGCCAGGCGCGCAGCGCGGGGCTGCACCAGACCGCAGCAGCATGCGGCAGCGTGCCGGCCGCCGCGCCCGCCTGTCTGAGCCCGCGCGGCTCCAGCGGCTCATCCCGTGGGAACGCCGCCCGGCAGGTTGCGACGGTTGCGGCGTGACAGAGCAGGATCAGTCGCGTAGTCACAAGCGCGTCCGGCATCGCCGCTGAGCCTCCGGGATCAACATTGACAGTCCGAGACCAGCCTCCTACGATTACCGCACCCGCAGGACAGCATGAGGAAGCCGGTGCAAGCCCGGCACGGTCGCGCCACTGTATCCGGCCTCGGAACTTGCTGCAAGCCAGCAGTACCGCGGCCGGGAGTCAGACCTTCCGCTGTCGAGGGCACCCCAATCGGACGCGAACTCCGAGGAGGTTTGTACGTGGATCACGCGCTTCCCCTGCCCGCCACGCCTGCGATCGACGCCCCGGCGCTTCCAGACATCCGCCCCATCCCTATGGCAGAGCTGCTGCCCTGGCTCGTCTTCGGCGGCCTGCTCATGCTCCTGCTCGTCTACCTCGTCGGCGTCGAGCAGGGGGCGCTGTCAGTCTTCTCGAATCACTATGTGCATGAATTCGTACATGACGGGCGGCATCTGCTCGGCTTCCCCTGCCACTGAGGCCTCGTTCACAGGGACTGGTCGATCGCTTGCCCGGTTCGGGGCATCCGACTGTATCTTTGCTATGAAGGCGGGACGCCGGGAGGAGCGCGGCCGATGATGGTACGAACGCTGCTCGTTCGCGGCATGCTCGCGGGGCTGCTGGCGGGCTTTCTGGCGCTCGGCTTTGCCGAGGTCTTCGGCGAGCCCCAGGTCGATCGTGCGATCACCTTCGAGGAGCAGGAAGCCCGCATCAACCACGAGTCGCTCGGCCCGGATCTGGTGAGCAGGGACGTGCAAAAGAGCGCCGGCCTCGCGGTGGCGGTGGCGATCTACGCCACGGCCTTCGGCGGGCTGTTCGCGCTTGCCTATGCCGTCGCCTACGGGCGCCTCGGCCAGCTCAGCCCGCGGGCCACGGCCGCGCTGCTGGCCGCCGGGGGCTTTGTGGCGGCCGTGCTGGCGCCGTTTCTGAAGTATCCAGCCAACCCGCCGTCGATCGGCAACCCGGCCACGATCGACCGGCGCACCACGCTCTACTTCCTGATGCTGGGCCTCTCCGTGCTGGCGGCGATCGGTGTGGTGTCGTTGGGCCGGCTGCTGCTGCCTCGCATCGGCGCCTGGAACGCCGCGGTCCTCGCGGGTGCGGCCTTCATCGTGGCGATCGCGGTCGTGCAGCTCGCCCTGCCCACCGTCAACGAGGTGCCGGCCGGCTTCCCGGCCACCGTGCTCTGGCGCTTCCGCCTGGCTTCGCTGGGAACGCAGCTCGTGCTCTGGACGGCGATGGGGCTAGTCTTCGGCGCCCTGACGGAACGCAGCCTCCGTGCGGCCCGCGCGCCTCGATCAGCATCTGCGCGAGCCGTGCGGCCGGCGCCGCCGGCGCAGTCGAACTGCTAAGCCGCTCCGGGTAGGCCGACGCGATCCCCGGCCAAACGCACGGTTGCTCAGGGGCGGTCAAAGGGCGGCCGCTGCCGAGGCTGCTGCGCTGGCGACGTCGTAGTCGAAGATCCATGAGCGGTCGCGCGATTGGCTGGCGAGCTGCCGGTCACGGATCGCCTGCGCGCCGTCGGGCGCCTCGTAGCGAGCGCCGCTGTCGCGCGAGCCACGTTGCACCCGCGCGGTCCGCTCGCGCCGCACCGACTCGTAGGCCAGCAGCGCCCGCGGCGCGGCCGTCCGGTCAACGCCGTTCAGCACCGTGGCGAGCGCGATCGCATCCTCGATCGCCTGGTTTGCGCCCTGGCCCGCGTGGGGCAGCATCGGGTGGGCGGCGTCTCCGAGCAGCGTCAACCGGCCCTGGGTCCAGCGCGGCAGCGGCTCGCGGTCGTACAGACCCCAGCGGAATGTCGTATCGATCTGTGCGATGATCGCCGCGATCAGCGGATCCCAGCCGGCGAACTCCCGCGCGAGCGCGGTGGGATCGCCCGGCGCCGACCACGACTCCTGCATCCGCTCGTCGCTCGGCACGAAGCCGACGTAGTTCACGAGCCGATTGGCGCGCACGGGGTACGCCATGAAGTGTCTGCCCTCGCCCAGCCAGAGGCGGGCCTGTCCCGCCGGCCACGGCACGCTTGCGGCCGCCACCACGCCGCGGTAGGCGACGGAGCCGGAGAACAGCGGCGCGGAGGGCGCGACCACGTACTGCTGCAAGGCCGAGTGGATGCCGTCTGCCGCCACGACAACATCGGCCGTGACGCGCTCGCCGTTCTCAAACGCGACGGCCGCCTGCCCCTCGTCCTGCTCGAAGCCGGTACAGCGATAGCCCGGCTTCACGACATCGCCGGGCAGGCCCGCGGCCAGCATGTCCAGCAGGTCGGCGCGGTGCATGCCGAGGTACTCGATCTGCCCCTCGGGACCTGTCGCGAGCATCGGCGCGACGAAGCTGCCGTCCGAGCGGCAAAACTGCGTGTCGATCCACCTGGCGCCCCAGCGGGCGAGGGCGGCTCCCAGCCCCAGCCGCCGCAGTTGGCGCAGGCCGTTGGGCGCGAGCGCGAGGCCGGCGCCGACTTCGGCGAGCGCCGGCGCCTGCTCGTAGAGATGCACGTCGATCCGGCGCTGAAGCAGGGCGTTGGCAGCCGCCAAGCCGCCGATGCCCCCGCCCACGATCGCCACGCGCAGCGCGGTTGCGCTCATCTCAATTCCCGCTTTGGCATCGCTGCCCCGCCTCGTGCAGTTTCAGGTAGTTGCGCTTCACGGCGATCGGCCGCCAACCGGGCGTGGCGTACATCTGCTTCGGTGTGTCGGCCACGTCGGTGGCGATCGCGACCGGCCCGGCGCCGTGCTCGCGACAGTCGCGTACGCCGCGGGCCAGCAGCGCCGTGGCGAGGCCGCGATGGCGGAACTGCGGCTGCACGAACAGGCTCTCGACCTGGCCCACGCCGTTCGGACCCTCCCACGAGGTCAGGTAGCCGCGCGGCACGCCATCGACACAGCCGAGCCAGAAACGCACGGGCGGCGCCTTCCGCCGCATGACCGCCGCGATCGCCGCGCCGGTTTCGCTGCCGGTTTCGCTGCCGGTCTCCGCGTACTCCTGCCAGTCCAGCGCATGCAGCGCGGCGAACGCATCCCAGCCCGCCGCATCCACGATCCGGCGCACGGCGAACGGCGCCGGCTGAACACGCAGCTCGTCTGTCAGCACCAGCAGCAGTACTTCGGTGCAGGACCAGTTCGGATCGAGCCGCAGGCGGGCTTCGAACTGCGGCGGGGTGCGCGGGTCCACGTCGCAGCGCAGGTGACGGCAGCGGGCGTACTCGCGTTCCGCGCGGGCCAGCAGCGCCTCGACCTCCTCAGGCGCCGCGGCCGTGATGCTGTCGATCAGGTTGGCGTCGTAGACGCCCGGCGCGGCGACGTTGCGAATGAAGCGGCCGCCATCCGCCTCAAACACTTCATTGCCGAGTGCCAGGTTGTCCTGATTGGTCGCCAGCGCGGCGGCGATCAGCGCGTCCATGCGACCGAGTATAGCCCGAGCGCCACTCCGCGCTTCCGCGTATCGCCATATAGTAGGAAGGGGTCGCCGCGGCTTGCCCTTGCGGGATGGCGGCACATGGCAGAGGGGCGCGGTGTCGATGGGAGCGTTGCTCGATCGGTTGTGCGCGGCGGTGCAGCGCTGGGATGCGCTGACCGACGCGCCGGCGGGTGAAGCGAGCGAAGAATCTGGCGCGTGGTACGTGCTCGGCTGTGTGCTTGAGCGGCCGGAGTGGCGCAAGCTCGTCGAGGCCGAGTTGCAGGATCTGCCCACGCCGGCGGGTATGCGTCGCTGCCTCGCGGCCCTCTGTGGGCGCAGCGAACTGCCCGAGCAAGCGCTGATCGCGCAGATCGTGCGTGGCGTCGAGGCGCAGCTTGAGAGCCTCTCCGAGGACCACGCGAAGATCGTGCGCCGGCGGCGGCGCTGGCTGGCCGACGCGCTGCGTCAGCCCGACGCCGACCCCGCCGCCGAACGCCGCATGCAGGCGCTCTTGAGCCCGGAGGTCGTGTGGGAGGAGATGCGCGCGCAACGCCTGCGCCTCACCGCCTGGCGCGAAGTGACCGCCGGCCTCGTCTCCGTTTGAGCCGGCAGCGCGCAGCCGCTGCTGGTACAGGCAGAGAGGATGCCAGCCATGCAACCGCAGCCTACGGTCACCAACGCGTACCACGCCGGGGCGTTCCAGTTCAGAAGCGTAGCGCTATCCTATCGCTATCGTCCGCCCTGGCCGGCGGAGGTCTTCGCCCGGCTGACGGAGTTGCTGGGCGACGAGCCGCGCCGCGTGCTCGATCTCGGCTGCGGCACGGGCGCGATCGCCCGCCCGCTGGTAGCGCTGGTCGAACGGGTCGATGCGGTGGACATCTCGGCGGCAATGGTGGAAGAAGGCCGCCTGCTGCCGGGCGGCGATCACCCCGCGCTGCGCTGGATCGTCGCGCCCGCCGAAAGTGCCGCCCTTGAGCCGCCCTACGGCATGGTGACCGCGGGCGCCAGCCTGCACTGGATGGACTGGTACGCGGTGCTGCCGCGCCTGCGCGACGCGCTGACACCGCACGGGCGGCTGGTGATCGTGAGCGACGGCCAGGAGCCGCTGCCCTGGGAGGCGGAGTTGGGCACGCTGATCCGCACCTACTCGACCAACCAGGCGTTTCGCCCGCTCAACATAGTCGCCCAACTGGAACAGCGTGGCTTGTTTCAGCTTGAGGGCCGCGCACAGACTGCGCCGGTTCCGTTCATACAGACGATCGACGAGTACGTCGCCTCCTTCCACGGACGCTCCACGTTCGCACCCGATCACATGGGGGAAGAGCGGGTGGCGGCGTTCGATGCCGCGCTGCACGACCTTGTCTCACGTCACACCGAGGGCGAGGTCGTTCTGCAGGTAGTCTCCGGGCTGGCCTGGGGCAGGCCGCTGAGCGGGTGAACGGCGGTCAACCAGCATTGCCAACCGATCGGACCTCGCCCTACGGCGCAACGGCCTCAGGCTCCGGCAGGCGCAGCCGCTCTTGATCGGCTTCGTATTCGAACAGCTCGGCATAGCGGCCCCAGTCCACGGCGGTGGCGAACTGGCGCTCGGCTTCGGCCGGCGGATAGTGTTCATCGAGCAGGTCGAGGAAGAACCCGGCGCGCATCGTGCCGTCGCGCTTCTGCCGCAGCGTCTCGGCGATGGCGGCAACCAGCGGCGCACGGGCCAGCACCTGCTGGCGAAACAGCTCTTTGCTGCGCAGAATGTCCGCCTCGGCGAACGCCCGCCCGTCGTCGCTCACGCTCACGTGACCTTCGACCACCCTGGCGAAGCCGAGCAGCACGGCCGCATCCAGGATCGGCAGCAGGTCGTCCACGTCGAGCCGAAGCCGCTGCGCCAGCCGGGGAATATCCACCGTGCCGCCCTGCTCCACGACCAGCTCCAGCAGGCCGCTGATGCCGCCCGCGCGGGCATGGGGCAGCGGCCGGAAGCGCTCCACCTCGGCGTTGTCCTCCGCCAGCATCCTGGTCATGTCCGCCTCGGGGTGCGTCATCACGGTGTAAATATGCGCAACGAGCGACTTGAAGCGCGGCTGCTCGCGGTCGCGCGGCCGCGCCAGGTCGATCTGCACCTCGCCGCGGATGCGGCCGGGGTTGCTGCCCAGCACCAGCACGCGGTCGGCCAGCAGCACCGCCTCCTCGATGTTGTGCGTCACCAGCAGGATGCTCTGCGCCGGGAAGTTGCCCGCCTGCCAGAGGTCGCTGATCTCGCCGCGCAGGTTTTCGGCCGTCAGCACGTCCAGAGCGCTGCACGGCTCGTCCATCATCAGCACCTGCGGCTGCACCACGAAGGCGCGGGCGAAACCGACCCGCTGCTGCATGCCGCCCGAAAGCTCCTTCGGATAGGCGCTCTCGAAGCCGTCCAGACCCACCATGTCGATCGCGGCGAGCGCGCGCTTGCGCCGCTCCTCGCGCGGAATGGCACGCGCCTTGAGGCCCAGCTCGACGTTGTCCTGCACCGTCAGCCAGGGCAGCAGGGCGAAGCTCTGGAACACCATCGCCACGTCCGGATTGGGACCGCGCAGCGGCGCGCCGCGGCTCAGCACGCGGCCGCCGCTCGCCGGAATCAGGCCGGCCATGATGCGCAGCAGCGTGCTCTTGCCGCTGCCGCTGCGCCCGAGTAGCGCCACGACCTCGCCCGGTGCGACGGCGCAGCTTACCTCGTCAAGCACGGTGAAGACGCCGCCGTGGTCCTGCGGCAGGGGAAAGGTCTTGCGCACCCGCTCCGCCGCGATCAGCGCCGGCGCGGGTGCGGTCTGCGGTGCGGTCATCGCCGTCATTGTCTCGCTTCCTTGCAGCGTTGAATCAGAGCGTCACCGGTGTCAGCTCAGCCGGTAGCGGGATTCGGCCAGCCGATAGAGGCGCCGCCAGACGAGCCGGTTCAGCCCCACGACGTAGGCGCTCATCATCGCCACGCCGAGCACGATCTGCGGCCAGTCGCCGCGCCCGGTCGCGTCCGCGATGTAGGCGCCGAGGCCCGTCGCCGTCAGCGTCGCGCCGCCCCAGGAGACGACCTCGGCCACGATACTGGCGTTCCAGGCGCCGCCGGCAGCGGTGATGCCGCCCGTCACCCAGGACGGAAAGATGCCGGGAATGATCAGGTCGCGCCACAGCCGCCAGCCGCGCAGCCTCATGCTCGTTGCCATGTCGCGCAGGTCGGTGGGGACGCTCATCGCGCCGGCGATCGTGTTGAAGAGGATGTACCACTGCGCGCCCAGCGCCATCAGCAGAATGCCGCCCCAGTTGAGGCTGATGCCGGCGTGAATGAACAGCAGCGCCGCCAGCGGAAAGAGAAAGTTCGCCGGAAACGAGGCCAGCAGCAGGGCCACGGGCTGCGCCAGGCGGGCCAGACGCGGGTTGAAGCCGATCGCGACGCCGACCGGCGTCCAGATCAGCGTGCTGACCGCCAGCAGCACGACCACCCGCGCAAACGTCGCGAGGCCGAGCAGCGCGACGTGGCCGACCTCGCCGATGCCGATGCCGCTGCCGGCGGCCGCCAGCACAGCCGCGATCGCCAGCGCGGCGAGCAGCACGATCAGCGCCGCGTTGTAGATGCGGTCGACGGCGCCAGCGCCCTGTGCAGAAGCTGCGGCAGGCGGGCGTTGCGCAGCAGCTCCAGCAGCCACGAGCGTGGCGGCTCGGCGGCGCTGCTGCGCTCCAGCTTGAACTTGTCTGACCAGGCGACGAGCGGCCGCCAGAAGAGCTGGTCCACGGCCACGATCACGAGCGCCATCGTGACCAGCGCCCAGGCGAGCGCGCCCAGATCCTGCCGCTCGATCGCGATCGCGACGTAGGAGCCGATGCCCGGCAGTTGGTAGTTCTTGTTGAGCACGCTGATCGCTTCGCTGGCGGCCACGAAGAACCAGCCGCCGCCGAAGCTCATCATCATGTTCCAGATCAGATTGACCGTCGCGGCCGGCACTTCCAGGCGGGTGAAGCGCTGCCAGGCGGGCAGCCGGTAGAGTTGCGCCGCTTCATCGAGGTCGTGCGGCAGCGTGATCAGCGACTGGTAGAAGGAGAAGGTCATGTTCCAGGCCTGGCTGGTGAAGATCGCGAAGACCGAGGCCAGCTCCAGGCCCAGCAGGCTGCCGGGAAAGAGGGCGATGAAGAACGTCACCGTGATCGAGAGGAAGCCGAGCACGGGCACCGACTGCAAGATGTCCAGCAGCGGCAGCAGCACCCGCTCGGCGCGACGGCTGCGCGCCGCGGCATAGCCATACGCCAGCGTGAAGACGAGCGAGCAGCCGAGCGCCACGAACATGCGCAGCGTGGAGCGCGCCGCGTAGTAGGGCAGGCTCAGCGGATCGAGGCTGATCTTCGGCACATCGGCCGGCGGCGCGAAGTGCACGAAGGCATCGGCGCCGACGCGGGCGACGCCGTACAGCAAGAGCAGCACGCCGAGGCTGACGACGAGATCGGCCAGCGGCGTGCGTCGTCGGCGCAGCGCCCCGGCGACGGGAACGACGCGCGACTGCATGGCGTACCTCGTTTCGGTCATGCCGGGCAAGCCGGCATGAGAAAACCCCTCGCAGTCCGAGGGGCCGGTACGCCGCGGCGCGGCGGTCAGGCGCGCGGGGTTACGCGCCGGGACTCCCTCGGAAGATCGTGATCGAGAGCGGGAACGAGCGACAACGAGCGTCCGGGGCCACGAAGAGCAACCTCCCTCCGTCAGCATCTGCCGCCGGCGAAAAGAACGGCCCGCGGCGACGTCCGCAAGCCGGTCCAGCACCAGAGCCGCGCGCAACGGCGCGTTCGGTCACGGGCACACGGTCATGCTGCGTTCGCACACGCGGGTTGCGGGCTGAAGATGCCTGTCACTATCCGTGGCGGCCCCTGAGCGCCTCACAATGGCCTGAACGGCCGTACTCAGGATCGCCCGGCAAACGCAGCGCCTGTCAACCCGCGGGCGCCGGCCGCGGGCGCGAGGCCGCAGGCGCTAGCGGAACTGCGGGATCACTTCAGTGGCGAAGCGCTCCAGCGAGCGGCGCACGCCGGGGTCGGCGGGGTCCATGCCCACGGGCGTGCCCCAGCTGATGAGGTCCGTCACCGGCAGCGTCTCGCGCAGCGCGTGCAGCCGCTCTGCGACCTCGGCCGGCGAGCCGACGAGATAGCTCTGGTCGATCGGCGCCGCCTCGCCCGCGGGCGCCGGAAAGCTGCCGGCGCGGATCCACGGCGCGTAGACGGCAGCGCGGTAGCGTTCGCCTTCGCGTGCCTGCTGCCAGACCGGATCCTCGCGGCCATCGGCGATGAACCACGGCTTGATCAGGCCGATGCGGTAGTCGGCGGGCTTCTTGCCCAGGCGGCCAAGCTCGTCCAGCCAGGGCTCGTAGGCCAGCCGGCGGTCGTGCTGGGGCAGCAGGTGCAGGCCGAGGCGCGCTGCGCGGCGAGCCGCCGGCTCCGAGGTGGCCGCGAGCCAGAGCGGTGGGTGCGGCCGCTGCACCGGCTTCGGCGTGACATTGACATTATCGAGCCGGTAATGGCGTCCCTCGTAGCTGAACGGCTCGTCGCCCCAGGCGCCGCGCAGCACGTCGATCCCCTCTTCCGTGCGGCGCACGCGCTCGCGCCGACTCGTGCCGAAGGCGGCGAACTCCTCGTCGCGGTAGCCCATGCCCAGGCCGAGCATCAGCCGCCCGCCGGAGAGGATGTCGAGCGTCGCGGCCTCTTCGGCCAAGCGCAGCGCGTTGTAGAGCGGCAGCAGCAGGATGTCGGTGCTGAGCTGCACGCGTTTGGTGCGCATGGCGATCGCGGTGAGCAGCGTCAGCGGCGCCGGCGTGTAGCCGTCCTCGACCAGATGGTGCTCGGTGATCCAGATCGCGTCGAAGCCCAGCTCCTCGGCGTAGACGATCTGATCGAGCAGCGCGGCGAACAGCTCCGGCCAGGGGCGCTGCCAGCGCGCCGGATTGCGGAAGTCGTAGACCAGACCGAAGCGTACCGCCATCGTGTCTCTCTCGCGTCTGATGACGCGCAACGGCGTCGCGGCGCCGCGGCTTGACTATTAAGCGCGGCCAGCGTACGCACTACCGCCGATGCGCTGCACGCACGCGACGGGCGCGGGAGGAGGATCGCCGCGACGCGAGGCGCCTGTGCTCAGGCGAACTGCGCGAGCAAAGGCATGCCGGCCGCAGCGAGCTGGTCACCCTCTGCACAGAGCTCAGGGTGGTATGCTACTCCCATTCGGCAGAAAAGGAACCAGCGCTTATATGGCCGCGTCAGGGCGGCAGCGCCTCTTCGATGCAGACCAACCGCCTTCAGGAAGCTCTTTACAGCCAGCCACGACAGCGGGGTGTCGGATCCGAGATGAGATCCACTTCGCCCGATTTACATTCTTTGTCCCCGAATAGAGCGGTCTGAGTCGGTCTTCGATACGGACGCACGACTTCGATCCAGTCACGTCCGGGGAACGCCTCCCTCAGTGCATAAGCCGTCGGCGTAAACGTGGCCGTCTGACGCCCAGTGCGCACATAGATAACGGCGTCTTCCGAGAGCAAGTCGGCCGATGCCCTAAAGACATCTGCCAGCAATTGCTGGTATCGCTCACGATGCTCGAATTTCCCATGCTTACTACCTCCGCTACGAAAGGCGTTTGGCTCGCCGCCTAGCAGCCATAGTCGGAGCCACTGATCGTAGTGATAGTTCGTAAGTCCGAAGTAGGGTGGTGAGGTGAGAAGCAGTTTCATCCGCGGCAATTGGCCAGTTCGTATCCTCTGGATCATGCGTGGAAGAACCAACCGGCTGTCGCCGAGATACATGCGCCCGAGCCGACCGCGCGGGACACCAGCCGCATAGCGCCACCGCAACCGGCTCAGCATGAACTCGACGGGATCCACATCGGGAGGATTAAGATCTCGATCGTCCCACCAGCGAATAGCGTACCCAGGCCAGACCGCTTTGGTTTGGCGCATCTGATTGGAAAGTGCAGCACTTCGCTTTCCGTGCAGGTATATGAGCAGGAGCGCCATGGCTGTGCGATCAACGCTTCGTCGCCGCCAGTCGAGACCGGCTCTCGCCGCAAGAAGAAATGCACGCACTCGCTTCGTGTAGCAGCGATGGAAGAAAATCGGCAGATCGTCGGCCGCACTCGTGTACGATCCGGCCAAAACTCCTAGTTCGACAATGCGCCGGGCGACATGCCTTGCATCCGCAGGCTCGAGTTTCGCTGCGCCGTAAATCCAGCCGACGGGATTAATCTCGATGCCAACGCCGCGGCGTCCATGCATTGAGGCGCTGAACACGGCCGTGCCACGGCCAGCGAACGGGTCCAGGATGCCTTCATTCGGCCCCGTAAGCCGTAGCACGACATCGTCCGCAAAGCTTGCTGGGAACATCGCATAGTACGGACCCACGCCCGCCCACCGATCCGCTGCCGTCCGATACGTTCGCAATGAATAGGGCTCTCCTTCACTCGGTCGGCATCAGGGCACGGGCGAGCTGCTGAAGAACCTTGGCACCCAAATGCAACGGAATCGCCGCCTGAGCATGAGCCGAGACGATCGGTGACACAGCATTCCGAAAGCGGGAGGAGACTAGCTGATCCAAGAGAGTACAGGCATCGATAAAGCGTGGGTAGGCAGTAATGTCATCAGTATCGAGCGTATCCTGGTTTTCATTCAGGAACGGCATGTTGGCTACAATTCTGGCACCGCTCTTGGTCTTGTAGAGGAACTTACGGCCAAAATACGTATCCAATCCATAGCGCTTGGGGCTATCAGAGTAGACGATTCTTTGCTTGATGTACGTATCAGACGGTAACATATATGACCGTGAAGGAAAGTAAGATACATCTCCTGTCTCAGTCTGATCAACATCATCGAAGTGCGTCACGAAGGCACCGCTCTTCTCGATGCCGAGAATCAAGAGCTGTCGTCCGCTTGCCTGCTCGGCCACTCCGTTGAGACGTTTCAACTCTGCGCTAATCGCGGCACTCAACCAAGCCGGGTGCCCAAACACGGCCAGTGGGCCGTCGACAATGAACGCCAGTTTCGCCATGTGGGGCAGCCAGCCATGCTGCTCGATACCCCGCAGCAAGTGGACGAGGAGTATCCGCTCCCATACCTGCATTACCTCGCCAAGCGCCTCACCGTTCGTGTCGTCAGAACGAAACCCCTCATGGATGCGAAGTGCATCAGTGGAGTAGATAGGGCGTCGACTCGCGCAGGGGCAAGACGCGACTCCTGGACCAATCCTTACGTCTTGCTCACATCCGTCCTGACGGTAAGGACAGCGATCACCATGTCCCTGAGGCTTGAGGCACAACAGCGCGTGGAAGGTATCCAGCAAGGGAATCCGATCGTCCGCATCTATGCAAACATCGTGAAATACCTCGAAGAGAGCCTCGCGGAACGATGCCTGAGCCGACTGATTGTTTCGCGTTACGACATTGCTGCAAGGTAGCGCCGCATCAATGCTGGAGGCTTCCTCCGTGCGCCGAAAGGCTTTCGGGTCCACGGGCCTCGACTCGTCAAGGCGATCGATCTCAGCCAAGTTGACGAGGACGCTGGCGACCGTACAGTAGCCGACGTGGGCACCAGGGTATCCGTTCCTGACTCGCACCTCCTGGTAGCTACCGTCGATGGCCACAACAAAGTCAGGCAATGTGCAAGTCGCATCTGGCAGCGACTTCGGTGCCGGGCGGGAGGAGGGGGACGGTGGAGGCAATGTTCTAGAGCGCTTCAGCAGTTGCTGAACGCGCTCCGTTCCGACGATGCGCTGCAGCGGTCGGTAGCCGGCGAATTCTCCCTCGTATGGCATCAGAGTTCGTCCGAGGCTTTTGTGCCGGAGATCTCGAAGCGGTCGATCTGGACGGGCACGACGTAGAGGTTCGACAGGGTCTTGACCCGAGTGAAGCCTCGGTCCTGCGCCCGCAGGATGCTGCTCTCAAAGTCCGCGAAGTCGTAGAATTTTCGCAACTCACGCGTCTCATCGGTATTGTTCAGGTGGCCGATGAACCAATTTGCTGTGTTGCGAAGGATGTTGCGCTGGATCGAGCTCACCTCTTGCGTGGCGTACACCATGCCGATGTGGTACTTCGCTCCCTCCTTTGCGGTGCGCACCCAGATATCTCCCAAATCTAGCTCAGCCGAGGAAGGCAGCACGTTGTGAGCCTCCTCGACGTACACCAAGATCTCCGGAGGCGTTTCACCTCCACGGAATTTTGCCTGGTTCGCCTCGAAGACTCGCCGCATAACGCGATCGGCAGAGGACTTGTTGAGCGCCGGATCGCCGCTCGATTGATCCACGATCACAAGACGTCCAGCCTTGAGGCTTTCGTAGATATCATCAGCATAGTCTTTGTAAGTACTAGCCGTATGTTGCTCCTTTACTCGGCCGATGAGCCGTGAGCCGTTGGGGTAGGCGAACATCTCCAGGATCTTTTTCAAGTCCTCGTCTGCCCAGGAACCCGAGGAGCTTGACTGCACGTACTTCTGGTCAAACCCCTTGAACGCGGAGTCTTTGTCCTCTACGTAGTCACGCAGTGACTTGCATGCTTGAGCAAACTCAGTCCAAGTCATGGCAGTCTTGCCCAGGATGGCCGCGCCGGTCGCATACCCAGCGGGGTCTTTCCCGGAGGAACTTGCCATAGCGGTCAGGAATTCCTTACTAAAGAGCCCCGCAGCGTCGGGGTTGACCGATGCGGGAGGTGTCAGTCCGGCGCGGAAGAGCAGCGCGCGGTAACAGAGCACGCGGCGGTTATGACGTTTGACAGCCGAGTAGTCTGATTGATCCGGGGGGTCGAAACTAACGTCCCGAAAGTTGGTCAGGTATATGGAGCTTTGACCGGTCAGAGCAGAGTCGATGATCTCCTTGCCGATTTGCAGATTCTCTTCGGTATAGAAATTCAGGAGCATGAGTCTCCTATCAGGATCGTTCGGATGCTTGGTGATACCATAAGTTACCACATCACTGCGAAATTTACGTCCATCCCGAGATGGTGCGCAGGCCCACACATTCTTGATCGCGTTAGGGCTGCGCGTGGGGTCGGCGTCCTGAGTATTCTCGTTTGCGTACTCACCATCTGGATCGAATATAATTTGGCCAATCTTGCGAGTGGGTTGTTGCCACCGTAACTCGAAAACCGACTTCAGTATGGTCTTAGTAGTGTTTGACTTACCAGTACGTGTCATGCCGAAGAGTGCCGTCTTCTGACCGAGCAGATCCGTCGGGGTTAGTAGAACTGGTACTTCTGAGACGCCTTGAAAACCTCTGTTTGTTGACGCAAATCGCACTGTTCCTACGCGGACCATTGCACTCGGCTCTGTGCTCTGCACGCGGTAGTCGCGGAAGTTGACTATGGCCTGCAGGGCGTGGCCTCTGGGCTTGAAGACCTTAAGCCCTCGGTTCGGATAGTAGTTGCTTAGGTCTGAGCCGAAGGCGAGCGTGTGGTTCGGTTCTGATCCTGTACGGCTGCTTGATACATAGAAGGTGCCGAGCACGCGGCATCGGACGCCTGCATAACCTAGAAGTTGGTTAGTCGTGGGATCCATTACGTCTCGGTGGTCGAAGGTTTTATCAATCTCGCCGCTTACCCTCTGTGCGTTCTCAACTCGAACTCGCAGAGCCTCGTCAGCATTCGGAAGATCGGCCTTGTCGAGCACACGCAAGAGAATGACGGAGGTGTCCTCCTCTCTCGGATCGCTCGGCTGCCCTGGAATGATCCGAGTCGCCACCAGAAATGAGAGGGCGGGAATGCCCCCGACTTGTCGGCGGTGGAAGTCGTGGATCTGGACAAGAGCCTCTTCATAACCGAGGGAGTACACTTCACCGACATAAGCGTCTGGGTCGACAAACGACGTGAGTAGCTCGCCAGCAGCCTTCAGTGTCGGATCAAGACGCTGAGATGCGATTTGAGCACCGAGGGTAGACATCACAGTAGACATGGTAACCGCTCACTATCCACTCAAACGTCAGGCGAAAGGCGTGGGCTATGGTGCCGGGACGTCCTGTCGCTAGAGGCGACCACATTATACGGCGCATAGCAAGTAGTTGCCCCCGGCGCGTTGTGGGAGAGCGGGTAGCGCTCAGGCAGAGCCGCCCGTATCGCCGCTGTCCTGAGCGACTGCGCCGCAGAGCACCCGTCCGCGCGTCTTCTCCACATAGCCGTCGAAATAGCTCGGCGCTACGTGTCTATGGCCGCGCGGGCTGTCTGCTGCTCGGCCGCTGGCGCTGCCCCGTTGGCGCCGTTGCCGGCGTGCTCGCCGTTCATCGCCTGGCGGCGCAGCTCCTGCAGCGCGTGGCTCATCTCCACCGGATAGGCCGGCGCGCCGGAAAGCTGCTGATAGCGGTCGGGCAGGTCGGCCAGGCTCTCGCGGGCGTGCTCCCAGACCTCGCCGATCGGCGGCAGGCTGCCGGGCAGCACCTGCCCGCCGCGCACCACGGGAATCAGCAGCCGGTGCGCTCCCGCCGGCGGCGGCTCGTTCTCCAGCGTGATGATGTCGCGTTCGTAGGCGCCGGCGCGATAGACGCGCTTCTTGCCGGGCCAGGTGCTCTTGTCACCGGCGATCTTCACCGCCGGCCGGCCTTCGCCGTTCTCTTCGTACCAGACCAGCTTGTAGATGCCGCCCAGTGCCCCGCCTTCGATGCCGTGCTCCAGCGAGCCACTGGCCGCGCCCAGCGCCGTGCCCACGCCGAAGGCGTCGATCGGCGCCCCTTGCTCCAAAAGCTCGGCGATCTTGTACTCGTCCATGTCGCCGGAGACGAGGATGCGCGTCTCCGTGAGCCCGCCCTCGTCCAGCACGCGACGCACCTCCCGCGAGAGCGCGAGAAAGTCGCCCGCATCGATGCGCACCGCGGCGAGGCTGTGGCCGAGCGTCTCCTGCGCCCAGTGCGCCACCTGCACCGCCGTGCGCACGGCGCGGTGCGGGTCGTAGGTATCGAGCAGCAGCGTGTAACGCGAAAAGGTCTCGGCCACGGCGCGGAACGCCTCTTCTTCGCTGTCGAAGAGCTGCACCAGCGCGTGCGGAATCGAGCCGGTGGCCGGCAGGCGGAAGCGGAACGCCCCGGCGAGGAACGAGGTCGAGGTGCAGCCGCCGATGAACGACGAGCGCGCCACCGTGAACGGTTCTAAGGCCCGGCGCAGCGCGAACTCGGCCACGCGCTTGCCCCGCGCCGCGTAGACGATGCGCGCCGCCTTCGTCGCGACGAGTGTGCCGCCGTTGACCGCCTGCAAGAGGCCGCTTTCGACCAGCAGCGCCTCGACGTAGGGTGCGGTCACGCGCAGGATCGGCTCGTTGGCAAAGGCGACGGTGCCCTCGCGCATCGCCAGCACCTCGCCGCTGAAGCGCAGGGCCGCGAGGTAGTCGAGAAAGGCCGGGTCGTAGTCGCGGATCTGCTCCAGGTAGGCCAGGTCGTCGGCGGCGTAGCGGAAGGCCTGCAGGAACTCGAGCGCCGGCTCCAGCCCCGCCGTGAGCATGTAGGCGCCGCCGAACGGCGCCCGCCGGCTGTAGAGATCGAACGTCGCCAGCCCGCGATGGCCCGTGCGCCAGGCGACGTAGGCGGCGTCGGGGTGATAGAGATCGGTGCTGAGGCCGGGATGGTAGGTCAGCAGGCTGCGCGCCACGCACTCGCTCCCCGCGTGAGACTGGCCATCAGTATATCGCCGCGCCGAGAACGACCGGCCGGGAGATGCCGCCCGCGCGGTATGCTGGCACGCACGGGCTGCCCATGCGGAGTCCACGCAACACGCGAACGGAGATGAGAAGAGAGATGAGTGAACGGCTGGCTGGAAAAGTTGCAATCGTCACCGGCGCGGGCGCGGGCAACGGCCGCGCGATCGCCCGCGCCTTCGCGGCTGAAGGTGCGAGCGTCATCGTCGGTGACGTGAATGAAGCCGCGGCGCGGGAAACGGCCGGCCTGATCGGCGAGCAGGCGGTGGCGCTGCGGGCCGACGTGAGCCGGGCAGAAGACTGCCGGCGGCTGGTCGATACGGCCGTCGAACGCTTCGGCGCGCTGCATATCCTCGTCAACAACGCCGGCATTTGGCGCAGCGGCACGATCGAGGAGACGAGCGAAGACGACTGGGATGCGCTGATGGCGGTTAACGTCAAGGGCGTCTTTTTGTGCAGCAAGTTCGCCGTGCCGGCGATCGCCGCGGCGGGCGGCGGCAGCATCATCCAGCTCTGCTCGCTGGCCGGCATCGCCGCGACCTCGGGCTCGGTGCTCTATACGGCGAGCAAGCACGCCGTGGCCGGCATGACGAAGGCGATGGCGCTGGACCACGCGAAGCAGGGCATCCGCGTCAACGCGCTCTGCCCCGGCCTGATCGACACGGCGCTGGCGCAGGCGATCTACGCAATGGCCGGCCCCGGCCGCGAGGAAGAGATGAAGGGCCGCTACGCCCGCGCCACGCCGCTGGGCCGCGTGGGCCAGCCGGAGGACGTGGCCAAGATCGCCGTGCACCTGGCGAGCGACGAGGCGGCCTGGGTCACGGGCCTGCTCTACTCGGTGGACGGCGGCGTGGGCATCGCGCCGCGCCGCTGAGCACCAGTGAGGCGTGCAATCCCTCTTGCTACATGTATATACTCGTAGCTACACGGAGGTGCGCCATGAAGATCGTCAAGATCCGCCGGGTGGGCAACAGCAATGTGATCACGCTGCCACGCGAGTTTGAAGCACCAGGTTTTTCGGCCGGAGATGAGGTTGTGCTGGATCGGACGGCCGACGGCGGGCTGCACATGCTGCCGGCACGGCCCGTGCAGGAGGATTTTCAGGCCCGCGTCCGCCGTGTAGTCGCTGAGAACAGAGAGGCGCTGGACATGCTCGCCGCGTACGATCGAGGCGAACCGGTTCAGCGCCTCAAGGCCGCGGCAAAGCCATCCAAACACAAGTCCGCGCGATGAGCGAGCTTGTCTACCTTACCGTCGAACAGGTGATCACGCTCTATGCCGGCCTCTTTGATTGCACCGAACGGCAGGCGGCCGATCAACTCCGCAGCCGGGAAGGGCTGGAGTCGGCACTTGCGCGTCCGCAGTTCTATGCACACTACGAAAGTGCAGACGTGTCGATGCAGGCAGCAGTCCTGGCAGAAGGGATTGCCGAAACGCAACCGTTCATTGAAGGCAACAAGCGGACCGCATTGGCGGCATTGGCGCTTTTCCTGGATATGAACGGCTTTGCGCTCGCCGCCTCGCAGCAGGAGCGCGTGGAGTGGATGCTGAGCCTGGCCGAAGGCGCCGCGGCCGAGGCGCTGGCCGATCGCATCCGCGCCTGCCGCACGCCCGCCCGCTGACCGCCGCGGCCATCGCGGGCCACGCGCTTGCCCTGCGAGCATGCACGGGCGAAGCTCCGCCGCGCGGCTATGCGTAACGCCCGCCCGCCGAGCCGCTACTATGAGCAGACGCGGTGCACGCACGGCACGTCCCCGCTCGCGGGCGAGCGCCGGGCCGGCCACACGCGAGCGACGCAGCCGCAGGAGCTTCAGATGACCGCCGAGCACAACCGGTTGGAAGAGTCGCGCCAGCACACGGCGCCGTGGAAACGCTGGGGGCCGTATCTGGCCGAGCGCCAGTGGGGCACGGTGCGCGAGGACTACTCCGAGTTCGGCACGGCCTGGGACTATCTGCCCCACGACCACGCCCGCTCGCGCGCCTACCGCTGGGGCGAAGACGGCCTGCTCGGCATCTGCGACGACCACGGCCTGCTCTGCTTCGCGCTCGCTCTGTGGAACGGCGCCGACCCGATTCTCAAAGAGCGGCTGTTCGGCCTCAGCGGGCCGGAGGGCAACCACGGCGAGGACGTGAAGGAGTGCTATTACTTCCTCGACAGCACGCCCACGCACTCCTACATGAAGGCGCTGTACAAATACCCGCAGCGCGCCTTTCCCTACACCGATCTCGTGGAAGAGAACCGCCGCCGCGGCCGCGCCGCGCCCGAGTACGAGCTGATCGACAGCGGCGCCTTCACAGAGAATCGTTACTTCGACGTCGTCGTCGAATACGCCAAGGCGGCGGCGGACGACGTGCTGATCCACATCAGCGCCAGCAACCGCGGACCCGAAGCGGCGCCGCTGCAGCTTGTGCCCACGCTCTGGTTCCGCAACACCTGGAGCTGGCGCGCCGGCGCGCCGCGGCCCGCGCTGCACGCAGCGGGCACGGCGCCGGACGGCAGCCGCGTGATCGCGGCGCGGCACGACAGCCAGGCGCTGGCGCAGTACTGGCTGGCCTGCGAGGGCGCGCCGAACCTGCTGTTCACCGAGAACGAGACCAACTTCCAGCGGCTGTTCGGCTCGCCCAACCGCACGCCGTATGTGAAAGACGCTTTCCACGAGGCGCTGGTGCACGGCAACGAAGGCGCGGTGAACCCGGCGCAATCGGGGACGAAGGCGGCGGCGCACTACGCGCTGACCGTTGCGCCCGGCGAGACGGCGACGGTGCGGTTGCGCCTCTCGCACGACGCGCACGACGCGCCCTTCGCCGAGTTCGACGAGGTTTTCCGCCTGCGCCAACAGGAGGCCGACGAGTTCTACGACTCGCTCGCCGGCCCCGCAACCAGCGCGGACGAGCGGCTGGTGCAGCGCCAGGCGTTCGCCGGTATGCTCTGGAGCAAGCAGTTCTACGACTACGACGTCTCCGATTGGCTGGACGGCGACCCCGCCGAGCCGCCGCCGCCCGCGCGACGCAAGCACGGCCGCAACGCCGACTGGCGCCATCTGAACAACGCCAACATCATCTCTATGCCAGATACGTGGGAGTATCCGTGGTACGCGGCCTGGGACCTGGCCTTTCACTGCATCCCGCTGGCGCTGGTCGATCCGCACTTCGCCAAACGCCAGCTCGTGCAGCTCACGCGCGAGTGGTACATGCACCCCAACGGTCAGCTTCCTGCCTACGAGTGGGCCTTCGGCGATGTGAACCCACCCGTGCACGCCTGGGCCGCCTGGCGCGTCTACAAGATCGAGCAGCGCATGACGGGCACGGGCGACCGCGCCTTTTTGGAGCGCGTCTTCCACAAGCTGCTGCTCAACTTCACCTGGTGGGTGAACCGCAAAGACCCGGAGGGCCGCAACGTTTTCCAGGGTGGCTTTCTAGGGCTGGACAACATCGGCGTGTTCGACCGCTCGGCGGCGCTGCCGGACGGCGGCCACATCGAACAGAGCGACGGCACGAGCTGGATGGGCATGTTCAGCCTGAACATGATGACGATCGCGCTCGAACTGGCACTCAGCAACCCGGTCTACGAAGACATCGCCACCAAGTTCTTCGAGCACTTTCTGTTCATCGCCGCCGCGATGAACGACCTCGGCGGCACCGGCATCTCGCTCTGGGACGACGATGACGAGTTCTTCTACGACGTGCTGGACGTGCCCGGCCGGCCGCCGCTGCGCATGAAAGTGCGCTCGCTGGTGGGGCTGATTCCGCTGTTCGCCGTGGAGACGGTTGAGCCGGCGGTGCTGGAGCGGCTGCCGGGCTTCAGGCAGCGGCTGGAGTGGCTGCTGGAGCACCGGCCCGAGCTGGCCTCATTGGTTTCGCGCTGGTACGAGCCGGGCGCGGGCGAGCGGCGGCTGCTGGCGCTCGTGCGCGGCCACCGCATGAAGGCGCTGCTCAAGCGGGCGCTCGACCCGAACGAGTTCCTCAGCGACTACGGCGTGCGCTCGCTCAGCAAGTATCACAAGGACCACCCGTATTCATTAGAAGCGGGCGGCATGCTGCACTCGGTGGACTACGAGCCGGCCGAATCGACCACGGGCCTGTTCGGCGGCAACTCGAACTGGCGCGGGCCGATCTGGTTCCCGGCCAACTATCTGCTGATCGAGTCGCTGCAAAAATTCCACTACTACTACAGCGACGATTTCAAAGTGGAGTGCCCGACGGGCTCCGGGCGCTACCTGACGCTGACGGAGATCGCCAGCGAACTGTCGCAGCGGCTGATGCGCATCTTCCTGCGCGACGAGCACGGCAGCCGCGCCGTCTTCGCCGGCAATGCACTGCTGAATGCAGACCCGCACTGGTGCGACAACGTACCCTTCTATGAATACTTCCACGGCGATACAGGTGCCGGCCTGGGCGCCAGCCACCAGACCGGCTGGACGGGGCTCGTCGCCAAGCTGATCGAGCAGCAGGGCCGCCTCAGCCGGCGCGAGCTGGGCGTGGGGCCGCGTCGCGCTGACGGGGCGACGGACGGATAATCGTGCCAGAGGCGACCCATCGGTTCGCTACTCCGGGGGCCGTCGCGAGCCAGCCGCTGGCTGATTCGGAGGAGCGTGCGATGCCGTACCAGGACGTGCAGATCGACCTTCACGACGGCGTGTGCTGGATCACGCTCGATCGTCCGGAGCAGATGAACGCGCTCAGCCCGGAGATGGGCGACGGCCTCGTCTCGGCGCTCGAGCAGGCCGGCCGCGACGACGAGGTACGCGTGGTCGTGATCACCGGCGCCGGGCGCGCCTTCTGCGCCGGCGGCGATTTGAAGACGATGAACGTGCGCGCCGAGCGCGAGCGCACGGCCAGTGGCCGGCTGGAGGCGCTGAGCGCCGCTGGACGGCGTATTCCGATGCTGGTGCGCCAGATCCACAAGCCCGTGATCGCCGCGGTGAACGGCGCGGCGATGGGCTGGGGCTGTGACCTCGCCGTGGCCTGCGATCTGCGCATTGCCGCCGACAGCGCCCGCTTCGGTGAGCTGTTCGTCAAGCGCGGGCTGATTCCCGACGGCGGCTCGACCTACAACCTGCCCCGCCTGATCGGCATGGACCGCGCCGCGGAACTGATCTTCACCGGCCGGCTGATCGACGCGGCCGAGGCGCTGCGCATCGGCCTGGTCACGCGCGTGGTGCCCGCGGCCGAACTGCGCGCCGAGACGCAACGGCTGGCCAGCGAGATCGCCGCCAACGCTCCGCTGGCCGTGCAAACGGCGAAACGCCTGCTCTACGCGCAGCAGAACCTGACGATCGAACAGGCGATGGAGCAGGTCACGTTCTTCCTCTCCACACTGCGCCAGTCGGAAGACCACCACGAAGGCGTGGCCGCGTTCTTGGAGAAACGCGAGGCCGTCTTCCGCGGCGTCTGAGCCGCCGCGCGGGCCGCGTGCGAGCTACTGCTGCGCTGCCTGCGCCTTTTGGTCCAGCAGGTCGATCAGCGGTTGCAGAGCGTCGAGCGAGGCCTTGTCGGGCAGGAAGAACTCGCCCACGCCGAGGATGATGCGTCCGCGCCGCCAGGCGATCGAGTAGCCGATCTGGCCGTTGCCGGTCACCTGAATCGCGAACGACTGCTCGCCGAGCGGCTGCGGCAGCGTGATCTCCTGGTACTGTGTCCCAGCCGCCGGGCGCGGATACTGGTCGAAATACTGCTTCGCGCCGGCCGCGTCCTTCCACACGTCGATGGTAACGCCGGCGCCTCCCGGGCTGTCGGGCGTCGTGATCTGCCGCAGGTAGCCGCCGAGCCGGCCCGTCGTGTTCATCAGGTCGAGCACGGCCGCCGGATTTTCGAAGCCGCTCACCGCGGCCTCGTTCGGCTGATAGGCCTCGAATTGACCGAAGCCGAAGCCCGGCGACCTGCCGCCCGGCTTCGGCCGCACCTGCTCGGTGATATCGGTCACGGCCTTCGGCGGCGCTCCCGGCGGCTCCAGGGAGACGCCCGGCGTCGGGCTGCCGCGTTGCGCCTGCGCGGGCGCGGCCGTCTGTGCAGGCGGCGCCGTCGGCCCGGCTGCGGTGGGCGACGTGGCCTTTTTGTTGTTCGAGCCTCCGCACGCGGCCAGTGCCAGCAGCGCGGCGGGAACGACGAGGATCACGAGCCGGCGCATGGAACTCCCCGGCGCGAACAGCACGCCATCCAGCAGGATAGCCGTGGCCGCCTGTGAGGAACAGCGCGCCGAACAGCCCAACTCCCCGGACCGCTCGACGCCCGCTCGCCCCTTCCCTCCCATACTGCCGATCGCAAGCGACAGATCTCCCATCGTTTGTGTGTGGGAGAGCAGGGGGAGTGGATTACTATGGCCCCTGCGCCGCCTGCGCCTTCGCATCGAGGATGGCCGCGATCTGCAGCAGGTGGTCCAGCGCCGCCTGCCCCGAGGCCGGCTCGCCCACACCCAGCACCACGCGCCCGCGCCGCCAGGCGATCGACGTACCGCTGCCCGCGCCGATCGCGTACTGATAGGCGGTGCTCTGGTCGCCGAGCGGCGATGGCAGCGTAAACTGCTGCGGCTTCACCTCGGCGGGCGGGCTGGGGAACTGGTCGAAGTAGGCTTTCGCGCCCGCCTCGTCCTGCCAGATCTCGATCGAGACGCCGATGCCCGAGGAACTGTCGGGCGAGTTGATCTGCTGGACGAAGCCGTCGAGCCGGCCGGTGTCGTTGAACAGCTTCAGCACCGCCTGCGGGTCGGCATAGCCGTTGATCGCCTGCGCGTTCGCTTCGTGCGCCGAGAGCCCGCCAACGCTGTAGCCGGAAGGCAGATCCGTGGCGGTCAGCATGATGCGGTCGATCAGGTCGGCGGCCGAGGCGCCGCTGCCGGAGGCTGCCGAAGCCGCCGCGGTCGAGGAGGGTTCCGCTCCGGCCGGCGCCGCTGCTGCGGCCGTGCCCGCGGCCGTTGCGGAAGGGGCGCGAGTCGGGACGGCTGTGCTGGCGGCCGCAGTCGGACTCGGCGCAGCAGCAGGTGCAGCAGCGGCGGTCGCGGTTGGACTCCCTCCCGCCACGGCCGGGAAGGGTGTACCGTTGCTGAGAGCGGCGCTCGGCGTGCCGCTGGCGGGCGTATGGGACGCGGCGGCGGCCGCCTGCGGCGTGCTCGGCGCCGCTGAAGCGGCCGGCGGCGTGGTCTTCGGCTTGTTCGACGAACTGCACGCCGTGCAGAGCACAAGGGCGCAGAGCGTCGCGGAGCAGGCAAGCTTGAGCAAAACGGTGGTCACCTCAGCGTGAATGTCGTCACTGCCACGATCAACACCTCGGCAGGCCGAAACGTTCCACTCCTGGGCGCTGCCGCGTCTCGCCTCCGCCGCGCGGGGCGCCGATGAGCCGCGCCGGCGGGCAGCCCGACCCGCTGCCGCCCGACCGCCTCGCCATCGAATGCCGCTTTCTGCGCCGCACGATCATCTCCGGCCGGCTGGACGGCCCCGTGGCCACGCTCTGCCAGCACCCGGTGCGCGACGGCTTCGACTGCGTTGGGCCGTTCATGGAAGACCTGCCCACCGCCTGCCGGCTCTGGGAGCAACGCGGCCGCTGAGGCTGGCGCATGGCATCGTTCGACGCGGCGGCGCGCGATATACTCAATCTGTAGTTTATCCGTGCCTCCAGGCACGAGGAGCACACCGCCATGACGTACGTTCCCAATCCTGCCGTGATCGAGTCCGACGGGCGCATCGAGCGCTCGATGGATGTTTTCTCCCGGCTGCTGCGCGACCGCATTATCTACCTCGGCACGCCGATCGACGATTCGGTGGCGAATCTGATCATCGGCCAGTTGCTGTATCTGGCCAGCGCCGACCCCGACCGCGACATCCAGATGTACATCAACAGCCCCGGCGGCGTGGTCACCGCCGGCCTGGCCATCTACGACACGATGCAGCACATCCGCTGCGATGTGTCCACAACCTGCATCGGCCAGGCCGCCAGTATGGGCGCCGTGCTGCTGGCCGCCGGCGCCAAGGGCAAGCGCTACATCACGCCCAACGCGCAGGTAATGGTGCACCAGGGCAGCGCCGGTTTCAGCGGCGCCACGCCGGACATCATGATCCAGGTCCAGCACCTGGCCGGCCTGATCGAGCGGCTGAACAACATTCTCGCCAAACACACCGGCCAGCCGATGGAGCGCATCAAGACGGACACCTCCCGCGACTTCTGGATGAACGCCGACCAGGTGCTCGAGTACGGTATCTGCGATCAGGTGCTCTCGCCCGCAAAGGAGCTGGCCGCGGTCGGAGCATAGTCGCAGCTCAGCGCTTCCTGTACAGACGACGGGGGACGGGCGCGATGCCCGTCCCCCGTCTGCATGGTCGGCGGCGCTCGGCCCTCTATCCCCCGTCCCCTTTCCCCCAATCGTTGCCATCGCGCGGAGCGCGATCTGGGATGAGGGAAGGGGCGATCGTGCGCAGCACGACTCGGACGGTCTCGGGTTAACCATTCATCGATCGGATCGCTTCAGGCTGGATCGCCCCTCGCCCAGGATTGGGAGAGGGGAAGGGGGTGAGGGCCCGCCGCCCGCATCGCGTTCCAGACCCGCTGCGGTGTCAGCGGCAGATCGATGTGGCGCACACCCAGCGGCGCCAGCGCATCCATCACCGCGTTGGCGATCGCCGGCACGCTGCCGATCGTGCCCGCTTCGCCCACGCCCTTGACGCCGAGCGGCGTGCGCGGCGAGGGCGTGACCGTATGGCCGATCGACATGTGCGGCATATCTTCGCTGTGCGGAATCGCGTAGTCCATGAAGCTGCCGGAAATGAGCTGGCCGTTTTCGTCGTAGACCACCTCTTCCAGCAGCGCCTGGCCCACCCCCTGCGCGATGCCGCCGTGCACCTGCCCGCGCACGATCAGCGGGTTGATCACCGGACCGCAGTCGTCTACCCCGTCGAAACGCAGCAGCGACACCGCGCCGGTGTCGCGATCCACTTCGACCATCGCTAAGTACGCGCCGAAGGGGAAGGTCATGCCCTGCGAGCCGAAGAAGTGCTGCGCTTCGAGGCCGGGCTCGTCGCCGGGCGCGGGCGCGCTGTAGGCGTGCGCGGCCACGCGCTGAAAGGCGAGGCCGCGGTCGGGCGCGTCGGCCGGCTCGATGCGGCCGTTGCGGAAGACAAGATCGTCTTCGTTCGCCTCGATCATGTTGGCGGCGACGCGGCGCATTTTCGCCTCGATCTCGCGCAGCGACTGATAGACCGCCGAACCGCCCATCATCATGCTGCGGCTGCCAAAAGTCCCGATGCCCTGCGGCACGATGGCGGTATCGTGCTCGTGCAGCGTCACCGTGTCGGGATCGACGCCCAGCACTTCGGCCGCGAGCTGCGCGAAGACCGTCTCGTGGCCCTGGCCGTGCGCCGAAACGCCGGTTAACAACTCGACCGCGCCGCTCTGGTTCACACGCACCGCGCCGTACTCCCAGGCCGCCGCGCCGCCGCCTTCGCTGGCCGCGCCGGGGCCGCAGCTCTCGACGTACGAGCAGATGCCGATGCCGACCAGCCGCCCGGCGGCGCGGGCCGCATCGCGCTCGCGCTTGAGCGCGGCGTAATCCACGTTCTCCAGCAGGGTGCTCAGCGCCTTCTCGTAGTCGCCGCTGTCGTAGAGCAGGCCGGTGGCCGTGCGATACGGGAAGGCGTCGGCGGGAATGAAGTTCTTACGGCGCAGCTCGACCGGGTCCATCGCCAGCTCGCGCGCCAGCAGATCCATCGCCCGCTCGCAGAAGTAGGTCGCTTCTGGCCGGCCGGCGCCGCGGTAGGCTGCCGTGGGCGACTTGTTGGTCAGCGCCTCGCTGAGCAGCACGCGGGCAGCGGGAAATTTGTAGACGTTGGTGCAGAGCCGCTGCGTGTTGCCGAACAGGCCGACCGTGCTGGCGTCGCAGGTATGGCCCAAATCGGCGATGATGCTGAGCTTGAGGCCGAGCAGCGTGCCGTCGCGCCTGGCCGCCAGCTCGATCGTGCCGCTCTGGCCACGGCCGTGGCTGGTGGTCGTGAACGACTCCATGCGCGTCTCGATCCACTTGACCGGCCGCTCGAAGCGCCGCGCCAGGAACGCGGCGCAGGCTTCTTCGGAGTAGACATTGCCTTTGGCGCCGAAGCCGCCGCCCATCTCCGGCGCGATCACACGCACGCGTCCTTCGGGAACGCCGGTCATGCGCGAGAGCGTGGCGCGCACGCGGTGCGGCGCCTGCGAAGTGACCCAGATCGTGAAACGATCGTCCCAGCGATCGTAGCGCGCCAGCACGCCGCGCGTTTCGATCGCGGAGGGCGCGAGGCGGGCGGCCGACATGCGCTGCTTCACGACGATATCCGCCTGCGCGAACGCCGCCTCGATCTCAGCTTCTGAGGCGCCGAACGGCACGCCCCGCAGCACGGCGTTGCCGGGAAAGTCGTCCCAGAGCTGCGGCGCGCCCGGCGCCAGCGCCGCCTCCGGATCGACCACGGCGGGCAACTCGTCATACTCGACCTCGACCAGGTCGACCGCGTCCTCCGCGACGTAACGGTCACTCGCCAGCACCGCGGCGACCGACTCGCCCACGCGCCGCACCTTCTCCCGCGCCAGCACGAAGCGGGGCGGCTGCGGCGGACCGGGATTCGCCGGGAACGGCGGCGCGAAGTCGGCGGCTTCGGCGCCCGTCACCACGGCGAAGACACCCGGCAAGGCGAGCGCCGCGCTCACGTCGATCGAAACGATGCGGGCGTGCGCGTGCGGGGAGCGTACGAAAGCGAGGTGCAGCAGATCGGGCAGATGCATGTCGTCGATGTAGGTTGCACTGCCGGTAATCAGGCGCGGGTCTTCGCGCCGTTTCACCGGCGTTCCGAACCAACGCGCATGCAGAAATGGCCCGGTGCTGTGCTCGTCAGCCACGGTTGGCTTCCTCCCGCGGGTGGGTGTGGGGCGCTGCCCCGTGCAACTGTACACTGACCAGCAACGATGCGCCGACTGAACACCTAACCCCATCGCGGCTTGCGCCGCGCCTGCCGATCACCGTCTTTCCAGGCCACAAGCCCGAACTCGCCGCGGACGTCTTACCTGGCTCTGGCATCACGGCGTCCTGCCGCGGCGTAGTGGACTGCGCTGCGCGGCTGCGCCGATCGGGCGGCTATCCATAGCGCCAGCCGCGCGCCGGCGGCGCTCGCGCATTGTGCGGGCCGCGACGCGTCTGCTAGCATATTGCCGTAGAAAAAGAGCGTGAAAAACGAGCCCGACCGCGAGAGCGGGCACCAGAGAGAAGAAAGGCGCATGCTCACCAAGGATAAACGCGAGGAGATTATCTCCTCATACCGCACGCACGACACGGACACCGGCTCGCCCGAAGTCCAGGTCGCCTTGCTTACGGCGCGCATCACCGAGCTGACCGACCACCTGCGCACGCACAAGAAGGACCACCACTCGCGCCGCGGCCTGCTCAAGCTCGTCGGTCAACGCCGCCGTACGCTCGCCTACCTCAACAAGTCGGACGTCGAGCGCTACCGCACCGTCATCGCCCGGCTGGGCCTCCGCAAATAGGCGCGGGGGCCTTTTCATTTGGAGGCAGTGAGCGCGGGCCGGAGGCAGCCTCGGCTGCGGCTGGCCGGGCAGCCAGCATACGTCTGGCGCCGTTGACCATCGCTCACCGATCAGCCTCCGAACGAAGGGCACCCTTCAGCACGGCCTTCGCCGGCCGCGCGCACGCCAACCCACGGCTCCCAGCGCCGATGCGGCCACTGCTCCCGCGCACACGCGGTCGAGCGCCAATACACAGTAGAAAAGACAAGGACCAATGCCAGACTACGTCGAAACCCAGATCAACGGCCGCCCGCTCCTGATCGAGACGGGCACGCTCGCCCAACAGGCCGGCGGCTCCGTCAGCGTGCGCTACGGCGACACCGTGGTGCTCGTCACCGCTACCGCCAGCCCGCAGCCGCGCCCGCTCGACTTCTTCCCCCTGACCGTGGACTACGAAGAGCGGCTCTATGCCGCCGGCAAGATTCCCGGCAGTTTCTTCCGCCGCGAAGGCCGCCCCGGCACCGAGGCGATCCTCGCCGCCCGCCTGACGGACCGGCCGATTCGCCCGCTCTTTCCCAACGGCTTCCGCAACGACGTGCAGGTAATCATCACCGTGCTCTCGGCCGATCAGGAGAACGACCCGGACGTGCTCGGCACGATCGGCGCCTCCGCCGCGCTGATGATCTCCAACATCCCCTTCGACGGCCCGATCAGCAGCGTGCGCGTCGGCCGCGTGGACGGCAGGTTCGTCGCCCTGCCCACGTACAGCGAGCTGCAAAAGAGCGATCTCGACCTCGTGGTGGCGGGCACGCGCGACGCGATCATGATGGTCGAGTGCGGCTCACAAGAAGTCTCAGAGGACGACATGGTGGCGGCGATCCGCTTCGGCGACGAGGTCAACAAGCAGATCATCGCCGTGCAGGAAGAGCTGATCGCCCGCAACGGCAAGCCGAAGATGGAGGTCGCGGTCAAGCAGGTTGACCCAGAGGTCGCCGGCGCCGTACGCGCCTACCTCGCGGACAAGATCGGCCCGGCGCTGGGCGGCGCGTCCAAAGAGGCGCAGCGCGAGGCCGAGGACCGCGCCCGCGACGATGTGCTGGAGCATTTCGCCGAGCAGTACGACAAGGACGCCGTGCTCTCCGTCTTCGAGTCGATGCTCAAAGACGGTGTGCGCAACGCGATCATCGACGAGGCGCGCCGCCCCGATGGCCGCGCCCTCACCGAGATTCGCCCGCTGAGCTGCGCCGTGGGCATCCTGCCGCGTACGCACGGCACCGGCCTCTTCCAGCGCGGCGAGACGCAGATCCTGACGATCGCCACGCTCGGTGGCGTGGGCGAGGTGCAGAAGATCGACAGCCTCTCGCAGGAAGAGACCAAGCGCTACATGCACCACTACAACTTTCCGCCGTTCTCCGTGGGTGAGGTGCGGCGCGTGGGCTCGCCCGGCCGGCGCGAGATCGGCCACGGCGCCCTGGCCGAGCGGGCGCTGCTGCCGGTGATTCCGCCGGTGGAAGAGTTCCCCTACACGTTGCGGCTCGTCTCCGAGACGCTCGGCTCGAACGGCAGCAGCTCGATGGGCAGCGTCTGCGGCAGCACGCTGGCGCTGATGGACGCGGGCGTGCCGCTGCGCAAGCCGGTGGCCGGCGTGGCGATGGGCCTGGTGATGCGCGATGACGGCAAGTACACCGTGCTCACCGATATCGCCGGCATCGAAGACCATCTGGGCGACATGGACTTCAAAGTCGCCGGCACCAAAGACGGCATCACCGCGCTGCAAATGGACATCAAGGTCAAGGGCATTACGCCGGAGATCATGGAGAAAGCGCTGGCGCAGGCCAAAGACGGCCGCATGTTCATCATGAACGCGATGTTAGAAACGATTCCCGAGCCGCGCGCCGAGATGTCGCCCTACGCGCCGCGCATGTACACGATCCGCATCAACCCGGAGAAGATCGGCGCGGTGATCGGCCCCGGCGGCAAGACGATCCGCTCGATTATCGAAGCGACCAAGGCCACGATCGACATCGAGGACGACGGCAAGGTCTTCATCGGCTCGGCCAACGAGGAGGGCGCCCGCAAGGCGATCCAGATGGTCGAGGGGCTGACCAAAGAGGTCGAGGTCGGCCAGGTCTACACGGGCAAGGTCACGCGCATCATGCCCTTCGGCGCCTTCGTGGAGATTCTGCCGAACAAGGACGGCCTGGTCCACATCTCCGAGTTGGCCGACCACCGCGTGGAGCGCGTCGAAGACGAGGTCAACATCGGCGACGAAGTGACCGTCGTGGTCAGCGAGATCGACCACATGGGCCGCATCAACCTCTCGCGCCGTGCCTTATTGGACGGCAGCCGCAACGGCGCCGGCGAGGGCGAAGGCGAAGATATGGAGGGCCGGCGCGGCGGCTCGCTGATGGGCGGGCGCGGCAGGCCGGGCGGCGGCCGTCCCGGCGGCTTCGGCGGTCGCGGCCCCGGTGGACCCGGCGGCGGCCCGCCGCGGCGCGGCCCGGGTGGTCCCGGCGGCGGCTTCGGCGGCCCCGGCAATGGCGGCCCGCGCCGCCGCTAAGCGGCGTTGCGCGTGCAGACTTGCTCCCGGCGGGCCGTCGCTCTGGTGACGGCCCGCCGATCTGCTTGCCCTGCATTGCTACAATCAAGAGACAGCGCGGCGGTGAAACGATGACCACGAGCACACCGATCGATATCGGTACGCTGATCTACTCGCGCCCCGATCTGCATTCCGGCAAGCCCTGCCTCACCGGCACGGGCATGACGGTGCATGCCGTCGCCGGAATGTATCTGGCCGGAATGAGCGCCGAGCAAATCCAGTCCGAGTTTCCCGATCTGGACCTCACCCTCTTCTATGCGGCGATCACCTACTACCTCGCGAATCGGACCCGGATCGACACCGAGCTGGCAGAGGAACAGGCGCTCGCCGAGGAACTCGCGGCCCGCTACCCGCAAGGGTGGCGCCGCGAGAATATGTAGCGCCGGGTGTTTTCGCTGTATCTGGACGAAGACAGCATGGGCCGCGGTCTGCTTACTGGCCTGCGTCGGCGCGGCGTCGACGTGGTCACGGTGCAGGAGGAACGCAGACGCGGCCAGCCGGACATCGCCCAGCTTGAGTGGGCGACGCGGCACGGTCGTGTGCTGTACACCAAGAACGCCGGGGACTTCCAGCGCCTCCACACCGAGATCCTTCTCAGCGAGCGACATCATGCGGGTATCATCGTCTTGACCGGGCGCAGCATTTCCGTGGGCCATCAGCTACGTGGCTTGTTCACGATCTTGGACGGACGCACGGCTGAAGAGATGATCGATGCCCTCGAATACCTCAGTAATTGGCGGTGAAGCGATGACCACGAGCACACCGGTCGATATCGGCACGCTGATCTACTCCCGCCCGGACCTGCACTCGGGCAAGCCCTGTCTTGCCGGCACGGGCATGACCGTGCACGCCGTCGCCGCACGCTACAACCGCGGCATGAGCGCCGAGCAGATTCAGGACTCGATTCCCGACCTCGACCTGAGTTTGTTCTACGCGGCGATCACCTACTACCTCGCCAACCGCGCCCGCATCGACGCCGACTTCGCAGCCGACGCGGCTCTGTACGACGAACTCGCGGCCCGTTACCCCAACGGTTGGCGCCGCGAGAACATGCGCCCCTGAACCATCCGTGAGCGGATTCCCGGTGGCTGGCGGCGAGCCGACAGCAGGCTTGATGTGGTATGATCTGGCAAGGTTTGGCAGGGGTGAGAATCCTCCATGGAACGGGGTGAGGTTTCACTGCATGAAGTGCTGGTCTACTCCGCACTTCGAAATCGGCCGGGCGAGTGGCTCACCAACCACCGAATAGCAGAGCTTGTTCCTCAGGTGGCGTCACGTACTGTTCGATCCCATACCTTCCGATTGGCTAAAGGTGGGGTGATTGAGCAGGCGGAGGTATTCCCTGGTCATCGCTATCGTTGGACGGCGCTTGGCGTGAAGCGGAATCCCGCGTATACGCAGCGACTTGAGCGAGCTTCCGAGGTATTTGGCATTTCCAAGGGCTAGCCCATGCCGCACCTATCAAAGCCTCGCTATGCTGTCCGATCCCGCATCGGTGAAGGACCCGAGCATCGCGTCCACCCAGAATCTCTCCGATATCTCTGCCAGGACGACGTGATCGCCTACCTGCACGCTGCCGCCGGTCACGATGTGCGCCCGCAGGCCGCCGCGCGTGGCAAGCTCGCGCATGGCGCCGGGGCGCGTGAACTGCTCGAGCCAGCGGCAGGGGTCGCAGCGGCGCACGCCGAGCAACGTGGCCTCGCCGATCCGGAAGGTCGCGCCGATCAGCGTGTCGAGGTCCACGCCGCGGGTGACGATGTTGCGGCGCAGGCTGGCCGGAGCGAGGCCAAGCGCCTCAGCCGTCTCGGCCATGATCAGCGTCAGTTCCTGGTCGGGCCAGCGCGGATCGCTCCAGTGGCCCGTGCCGAGCGCGTAGCGGTCGCCGGCGATGCCTTTGCCGGCCAGCAGCTCGATCTGCCGGTGGCGCAGCATCGGTGCGCCGGCGCTCGGCGCTGTGCAGAGCGCCACGACCGTGCCCTCGATGGTTCGCTGCGACGCCATGCGTTCAGTGTAGCGGACCGCGGGGTTCACGAACCGCCCGTGCCGCACCGCGTATACCAGGCGCCGTTCGGTGCAGTTGCCGCGTCGCGGTGCGGTCTATTTCAGCCGGCGCACGCCTTGCAGCACGAACAGGGCGCCGATGGCGATGGCGAACCAGCCGCGGGCCGTGCCGCCGGTGTCGTGCAAGGCGAGGTCGCCGTACACGAGCCAGAGCAGGCCCGTGACAAGCTGCGCGGCGCCGACCGTGCGCCAGAGTAGCGGCCGCGTCGTCGTGCCGCGTATGCGGCGCAGATCCGCCAGCAGCGTGGCGCAGGCCACGATCAGCGAGGCGAGCACCGTGACCGCGAGTAACGCCGTCACTGGTTCCAGGCGAAGACACCGGCCGCCACGTTCGTGAGCTGCCAGCGAGCGTCTTGCGGTCCAAGCTGGATTACCCACGGTTCACCCGACGCGCCGGTGGCGAGCGCGTACTCGCCGTGCACCGTGGCCGGCGTCAGTGGCGGGCGGACGTCCAGCAGCCGGTCACCCGCCGTCTCGGTCAGCGGCGCCCGCGAGCCGTCGGCCGTAATGCGGCGAATGATGCGGTCGGGCAATTCGATGTCGGCGAGACCGCGCGGCACCTCCTCCTCGATGCGCAGCGTGCGGCTGTCCGGCTCCCAGGCGACGCCGATGATGTTACGGTCCACGCGCAACGGCCAGGCGAGCGGGTAGTATGTCGCACCGCGCGGCTCCAACACGTTCATGGGCAGACCCGCCGAAAGCTGCGACTCGTCGTCGCGGCCTTGCAGGCGGCTGGTGAAGGCGAGCTGCTTGCTGTCCGGCGACCAGGCGACCATGCCGGCCTTCGCCCCGCGCGGACAGCGTAGCTGCCCTGCCTGCACGGCGTAGGCGGCGTCAGCCTGCAACGAGAGCAGGCAGAGGCCGAACGAGACGGAATCACAGGCCGTGCCCATCAGCAGGGCGATGTAGCGTCCGTCGGGCGACGGCGAGATGCCGGCGACGAAGCCCTGCATCGTGCCTTCGTAGAGGTCCGTGGCCCGGCCGCCGGCCGTGTCCACCAGCCGCAGGGCGTAGGTGTTGCTGGTCCGCTCGCAGGCGTTGCCGGGCGCGTCATATTCGGCCGTGAGCAGGTGGAACGAGTCGGCCGACCACGAGACGGCGCCCGGATAGCCCTCGCTCGTGCCCGCCGGCGGATAGACCGTATGCAGCCCCGTCGCCGCGTCGTACACCTGCAAGAGGCGGCCGGCATCGGTGTCGGCGCTGAGCAGCAGCTCCTTGCCGTCGTGCGACCAGGCGAGGCCGGAGTAGTATGCACCGGCGTGTTGCCCGCTGCCCATGCCGGTAATCTGCCGGGCGTTCGACCCGTCGGCGTCGATCGTCCAGACGTTGCCATCCGGCGCGGTGTACGCGACGGTGCCGAGGTTATGCGGCCGGTTCGTATAGCCGACGAAGCTCTCGGCCGGATTCTGCACCGGCGTCAGCCCTTCGGGATAGGTGTAGCCGCGGCCGGCAAGGTGCACGACTTCCTGCCCTTGCACCGTCTGCACGTTATCCACGAACACAAGCAGCTTGAAGGGCAGACAATCGATCGCCTGCGAGTCCTGCTCGAAGGACAGCCGGACTTTGAGGCAGCCGCCCTGCGTATTCACCTGGCCCCAGGTGCCGGCCGCGATCTTCGCGGGCGGTGTGGCGTCCGGTACGAGCACCTGCGGCGCAGGCGGCGCGGTGGGCAGCGGCGTCGGCGTGTCGGTCGTCGTCGCTGCTGGGCCGGCGCTGGTCGGAGCGCCGGCGATGGCAGTCGCTGCCGGGCCGGCGGCGCCCGCTGCGGTGGCTGAAGCGCCAGCGCTGCCTTCGCCCCCGCTGCTTGCACTGGTCGTTGCGG
Organism: uncultured Chloroflexota bacterium; assembly: GCA_937879875.1. Lineage (GTDB taxonomy): Bacteria > Chloroflexota > Dehalococcoidia > CAUJGQ01 > CAUJGQ01 > CALFMN01. The sequence goes on from CALFMN010000244.1 coordinate 64,985, forward strand.
CCGTGCTGCTCGGCGGGAGCGCCGGCGAAGCCTGGCCGGCTGGAGGCGTCGCGGACTTGCCGCCGCTGCACGCGGCAGCCAGCACCATGACGGCACAGATTCCGAGCAGCCGCCCGTTCCCGAGCATGGTGCGGCCGGTCCGCCCCACGGCTCTCACGCGCCAGCGGTGGCCAGCCGGCCGGCCTTGAAACCATCTATGACTCCGGGTCATCGGCCGCAATCCCGCGCTGGTGGTGTGCGTCGTGTGCAAGCAGTCAAGGCGTCGGCTTCGGCGAGGCAGCGGGGGCGGCAAAGGGGGTCGGGGTCTGGTCGGTTTCCTGAATCGTGATGCTGATGATGCGGTCGCCGGGCGGGGCACCGGGATTGGTGGACGGGTCGCGCGGCGTGAGCTTGTCGACCACGTCCTGGCCGGAGATCACCTGGCCGAAGACGGTGAACCGGCCGTCCAGCGAAGGCTGCGGCGCCATCGTGATGTAGAACTGGCTGCCGGCCGAATTCGGCTGATCGGTCTTCGCCATCGCGATCGCGCCGGTGTCGTGCAGCAAGGGGCTCTTCTCATCGGGGATGGTGTAGCCTGGGTCGCCCCCGCCGTTGCCCTGCGGGTCGCCGCACTGCGCCACGAAGTTCGGGATCACACGGTGACAGGTCGTGCCGTCGTAGAAGTGCTGGTGGGCGAGGAAGACGAAGTTGTTCACCGTGAGCGGCGCGGCTTTCGCATTCAGTTCGACCATAACAGCGCCTTTGGCGAACTTGATCGTGGCGATGTAGCCCTTGTTCGGGTCGATCGTGAACGGCGGCGCTTTGTCGAACTTGATAATGCCGCCCGCGCGCGCTCCCGAAGCGATGGGCGTTGGCGCCGGCGTGCCCGGCCCGCCGGTTGCCTTCTTGTTGTTGGTCGAGCCGCACGCCGTGCCCGCGAGCAGCAGCGTCGCCGTCAGCAGCGCCGCGCCGCACGCCCACCACGACTTCACCCTCACCCCATCCTCCTCAACCCCCCGCCCCAGGCGGTTCGCCGCTGAGCCGGTATCGAATCGCGAGCACGCCGAGTCTCACGGGGTTGTTCCCGGCGCCGCGGCGCCGTCGAGATCCAGCGTGACCGCGGCCGCGCTCCAACTCGCCTGCGCGGCGGAGACGCCATTGACGCGCAGCTCAACCGTTGCGCCGGGGCTGCCGCAGCCGGCCTGCATCGCTGCCGCGGGCACGAGTAGAGCATACGAGGCGCGGCCGTTCTGGGTGAAGCTGGTCGTGGAGGCGCAGAGCACGTCGTTGACATACGCTTCGACGGGCGTGCCATCGGGCGCCGGCTCGCCCGCGACGGTGAGCGCGCCGGCAAAGCCGGCGGGCACGAGCCGCAGCGAGGCGGCCAGGTCGATCGCGCCCGCCCCGGCCCAGCCGGGCGCAGCGCCGTCCGCCAGCGGCCGTGCCCCGAGTACGAGCAACTCGGTCAGCCAGTCGGGCGTCAGCAAGGCGTTCTGCGAGAGCAGGAGCGCCGCAGCGCCGCCGACGATGCCCGCGGCGAAGGGCGTACCGTAGGTCGTGGCGTAGAGGTCATCAGGCGGCATTCTGCCGGCCTGCCGCGGGATCGTGCTCGCAATGTCGAGCGCGGGCGCGGCGATCGCGATCTCCGGTCCCCAGTTGCTGCCTGTTCTGCCCCTGCCCACGCGCAGACGCGTGCGGCCAGGAAGCTGATAGCCGCCGACGGCGAGCGCTTGCGGCGCCGCCGCCGGATCGGCTACGCAGGGTTGACTGCTATCGCCGGCCGGCGCCACGACCAGCACACCGCGGTCGCGCGCGTACTGCACCGCGTCCGCCAGCAGGCGGTTCGGCGCGCGGCAGCCGCCGCCGGAGCCGCGTGAGGCGGCCAGCCCCAGCACGGCGATGCGGGCGCCGGCGTCGGCGGCGTAGCGAATGCCCGCGGCCACGGTTTCGGCGTTGCTGCCGTCGCGGCAGTCCGAGACACGCACGGCCATCAGCGAGACGTGCCAGGCGACGCCGGCGATGCCCAGGCCATTATCGCCAGCCGCGCCGATCACGCCGGCCAGAAAGGTGCCGTGCGGGCTCAGCGCCGAGACATCGCCCGTACGAGCCGGCCCGATCCCGCTGCAGCTCGCCGCGGCGTCGTTCGGGTCGAGCAGCGTGCAGCCGTGCAGGTCGCCCGCGCAGCCGAAGGCGCCGGGCGTCGGGTTCTGCCAGATATTGACGGCGAGGTCCGGGTGCATCGCGTCGATGCCGCTGTCGATCACGGCGACGACGACCGCGGGGTCGCCGGTCTGCGTATCCCACGCCGCCGGCGCGTCGATGTCGGCCAGATACGCCTGCTTCGAGACGAAGAGCGGATCGTTCGGCGTATGCAGCTCGGTTGCCCGCATCCGGACCGTGCCGCCGAGCGATCCGGCGACAAGCAGGCCAATAGTGAACACCAACGCCCTCAGCGCCTGGTTTCGCACGGTTCTCACGCTGTCTCACCGCCCTTTCCGAAGTGCGCTGCACGGCGGATGACGCAAGCTGCGGCGATCAGCCCGCCGTCTTCCACACCGCTGCGTAGCTGCTGCCGGCATAGCGGCCCAGACCGAACCCCTGCACCGTGCGTTTCGCGGCGTAGCGGTCCAGCCGGTAGCTGACCATCACCCAGGGGCTGTCGTCCATGATCGCCTTCGTCGCCTGCTTGTACAGGTCGGCGCGTTGTGCCGGGTCGCTGGTGGCACGGCCTTGCTCGGCAAGTTGGTCGACACGCGGGTCGCTCAGATGGGGAAAGTTGAGCACACCGCCGCTGTGAAACGTTGGATAGACCCAGGCATCCGGGTCGAGACCGCCGGAGACGCCGATCGCCGCCGCCTCGAAGTCGCCGCCCTGCGCCCGCGTGACGACGCTGCTGAAGTCGGCCTGCTCGATCTGCATCGTGATGCCTGCCTGCTTGAGCTGGCTCTGAAACAGCGCCAGCGCCTGCTGCGTGCGCTGGTCGCTCGTATCCGCGAGGATCGTGAAGCTGAAGCCGTTCGGCCGGCCGCCCTGCGCCAGTTTCGCCCGTGCCGCGTCGGGGTTGTAGCTATACGGCACGTAGCTCGTATCCACCGCCCAGGCGAGCGGCGGCGGAATCACGCCGTTGTCGGCGCGCGGCGGCTCGCCGTAGTCGACGGCCTGGATCGCAGCGTCGCGGTCGATCGCCTCTTGTACGGCCTGCGCCAGCGCTTTGTTGCTGAACGGCGGCCGCGCCACGTTCAGCATGAAGCCGCTCCAGCCGAGTCCGGGGCGCTGGTCGTAGATCAGCCCGGCGTTCTGCTTGACCGCGTCGATCGCTGCGAAGGGCAGACCATCGCCGCTGAGCAGGTCGAGGTCGCCGCTTTGCAGCGCCTGGACACGCTGGCCGGCGTCCGGCAGCAGGCGCCAGGTGAGCTTGTCCAGATAGGGCAGCGGCTTGCCGTCGATCTCGGAACGTCGCCAGTACCGAGCATTGCGGTTGAGGGTAGCGTGATCGCCCGACTTCAGCTCGCCAAAGGCAAACGGCCCCGTGCCGACGGGGTGCGCGGCGAAGTCGCCGTTGCCCTGCTTCTGCACGGCGGTGGGCGAGACGGCCATGCCGCAGCGGCCGGCGAGCGCGGCGAGGAAGGCGGCGTCCGGCGCGGTCAGCGTCAGGCGCAGCGTGAGGTCGTCGGGCGCCTCGACGCCGGCCACGATGCGCGGACCGCACTCGTCCTGAACCACCGCCGCTGGATTGGTGCGCAGGCGGTCGAGCGCGAACTTCTGCGCCTGGGCGTTGTAGCGGGTGCCGTCCTGAAACGTCACATCGCCGCGCAGGTGAAACGTGTAGGTGAGGCCGTCGGCGCTGATCTCCCAGCGCTGAGCCAGCCAGGGCACAGGTTGCAGGTGCTCGTCGACGAGCACGAGCGGATCGTAGATCTCGTCGATCAGCGCCAGATTGTTCGGGTCATTGGCGGTCAGCGGGTCGAGGCTCGCCGGATCGGCCGCGAGCGCGAGCGTCAGCACGCCGCCACGGCGAACGTTCGGCGGCTGCGATGTGGGAGCCGGCGTTGCAATGGCGATCGCGCTTGCTGCCGGCGCGGTTGATGCGGCGGCGCTCCCCGCGGCGGTGGCGGCCGGACTCCTGGCCGCGCCGGGCGGCGCCGTTGGCGTCTGGCTGCCGCGGGAAGGCTTGTTCCCGCCGGTACAGCTCAGCAAAGCCAGCGCGAGCACGGCGCAGACGAGCAGCCCTCCGCGGCAATATTTCAATGCATGCTCTCGGCCATGGTCGAACCGACGAGGCAAGCGGACGGCATCGATACGGCAACACCGCTGCCGTCCGCATCCCCGCGGTTCTGCGTCGCGGCGCGTCCGTACTAGAATAAGAGAGACGCATTCGCCGCGCACGAACGCGGTGCTGGTGGGCGCCGACTATGTGGACCACCTTCGCCCTCGCCTCCGAAGACGCTTCCGGCCGTGTGCTCGGCCGTGTCGCTACACCGACCGAATTCTCCGCAGGCGACGTGATCCAGATGGCCTCCGAGGGCGGGCAAGACCCGCGGCTGTACAAAGTTATCCGCGTGCTCTACCTCGAACAGATCGGTCCGGATCGCTGGACCAACCGCCTGGTGATGGTGCGCCCGAGCCGCGGCAATCCCCGGTAAATCTGCGCCTCTCCGGCAGGCACGGAAGCATATGCCGCTTTTCGCGCCAATCGCCGGGGTTGCCGCCTCGCAAACGGTGATTTGGTGATAGCCTGTGCCGTCATTCGTGACGCACCGCGGCAGCGCCACGCGCTGCACCGATCGCAGTGTTGGAGGAAGAAGCATGACGGCGAAGGCGATGGCGCTCGGCATAGAAACCCTGGCGGCGCTGCTGGAGGCGCAGGGCCGCGCGATCGGCATGGAGCTGCGGGCGCTGCCGCCGGACCTGTGCCGCTGGCGCCCCGGACCCGAAGAGTGGTGTGCGAACGAGACGCTCGGCCACATGATCGAGGCCGAGCGGCGCGGCTTCAACGGCCGTATTCGCCGCATTTTGGCCGAGGAGAGCCCGCGGCTGCCCGGCTGGAACCAGGTCGAGGTGGCCCGCGAGCGCCGCGACGCCGAGCAGGAGCCGGCGGCGCTGCTCCATGAGTTCGAGGCGCTGCGCGCCGACAGCCTGGCGTTAGTGATCGGCCTCACGCCCGCGCAGCTCGATCGCGGCGGCGAGCACACACAGGTCGGCTGGGTGACGGTGCGCGACCTGCTGCATGAGTGGCAGCACCACGACCGCAACCACGTCAAGCAGATCTACAGCATCGTCCAGGGCTACGTCTGGCCGTCGATGGGCAACTGCCGGCGCTTCGCCGAGGTGGACTAACGGCAAGCCGCGACGCCGGCGCGGGGTGCATCGCCCCGCGTTGACGTGGGCCACCGCTGTTGGCGGCGCGCGTATCCCTGTCGCCAACAGACTGCTGCTGGAGGACCGATTGCGATGGCGCATCCCCACTCCCTGCCCGGCGTGTCCCGCTGGCAGGCGGTGCTGGCCGCCCTGCTGATTGGCGCCAGCTACGCCGCGCTGCCGGAACATCTGCGCGTGGGGCCGTCCTGGCTGCCGCTGCTGCTGATCGTGCTGCTGCTTGCCCCGCTGCTGGCCGCCCATCGGCGGGGCGCCCACGACCTGGCGCACTGGCTGGGGCGGGCGCTTACCGGCCTCATCACCCTGCTGATCGGCGCCAGCACCGCCCTGCTCGTCGCCCGCGTTCCGGGCCAGAAGACGGCCGGATCGCCGTTGCTGCGCGATGCGGCGCTGTTGTGGGGTGGAAACATCCTGCTGTTTGCGTTGTGGTACTGGGAGATCGACGGCGGCGGCCCCGGCCATCGCCACTTCGGCCACTATCAGAGCCGCGATTTCGCCTGGCCGCAGTTCCAGCAAGACCCGCGGGACGCCGGCGGCTACTGGATGCCCGACTTCCTCGACTACCTCTTCCTCGCCTTCAACACCAGCACCGCCTTCAGCCCCACCGATACGCTGATCCTCTCCCGCAGGGCCAAGCTTCTGCTCATGCTGCAGTCGCTGATCTCGCTGACGGTGCTCGCCGTGCTCGCCGCCCGCGCCATCAATACGCTGTAGCGAACGAGCGGCTGCCCGGTGCGGTCCGCTTGCCCAGCCGAAGCGGACACCTGCCCCAGAAACCACCTGGCCACGACAGTCGTCGCCAATCCCTGCCGGGCGCAGCGTCGCCGTGACGCCCAGCTCCGCCCCTACGCCGTGGCACGCAGCTGGGCAATGAGCGCCTTGAGCTCGTCAATCTGGATCTGCTGCGCCTGATCCTGCGCGGCGAGGTGCGCTTGAATCTGCACGCACTCGTGCAGCACCGCCTCGGCGTCGTGGTAGGTCTCCTCCGCCCGGCGGTCGGCCGCCTTCGCCTGGATGTTCTGGCCCACAATGATGATCGGCAGCAGCACCAACTGCAGGAACGTCTGCGCGATCCAGGCGACGATGATGATACTGTCGCCGCTCTTGATCGCCGACGGCAGGCTGACCAGCGCGACAATTGTGAACAGATAGGCGGCCCACATCGTGCCGACGATCGTGGTGATGAAGAGCCCCAGCTTGCCGTTGACCCCGACCCGCCCATCGTTGACCTTCGGCGGCGGGGGGACGGCGCCCGCCAGGCGGTCGCGGGTCCGCGGGTGCGGCACATGCTGAAAGATGGCGATTAGCTGCGTCATGGACATCCTCCTGCGTCGTCGTCGTGCCCCGCACGGCCTGGTGCCCGGACAGTAGAGACGCGGGCAGAACGTTGTCAACGACGGTTAAGGAGACGGCAAAGGACGAGGCCGCGCTGGCGCGCCGGCTCAGGCGGGCGCGAACATCGGCAGTGAGACTTCGCCGCCCTCCTGGTCTTCCCAGCGCAGCCGCACGCGCTGGCCGATCTTGATGTCTTTGGTCGGGTCAGCGACGCCGACGATGTTCGAGAGGATGCGAAAGCCCTCGTCCAGATCGATGTAGGCGATCGCGTAGGCGCCCAGGTCCTTGAAGGCGGGATGCCGGTTCTGCCGGATCACGCTGTAGCTGTAGATCGTGCCTGCGCCCTGCGAGTCGTGCCAGGTCTGCCGGCTGCTGCCGCAGTTCGGGCAGTGGCGCCGCGGGAAGAAGACGACCTTGCCGCACTCGTCGCAGGTCGCGTAGGTCAGCCGGTGCTCTTTGGTCGCCTGCCAGAACGGCTCGGTGTCCGGTTCGGGGAAGCGGGGCAGTGGTCGCGTCGCCATCTCAACTCCGTCTCGCCCGGCGCCGCGAGTCGCGCGGCCGGGCGCATGTTTTGTGCTTTGCTTCGGTCGGCCGCGTTTCAGTCGCGGGCGAGAATGATCGTGCCGCCGCTGTGGCGCGAGCCGAGCATGCCGCCGTTGCCGTGCGCCAGCGCCAGCTTCGCGTCTTTGACCTGCGAGGTCGATTCGCCGCGCAGTTGCCGCGCGGCCTCGATCAGCAGGAAGATGCCGCGCATGCCGGGGTGGTTGGAGGAGAGGCCGCCGCCGTCCGTGTTCAGCGGCAGCGAGCCGGTGTCGTAGCGCAGCCGCCCGCCCTGCACGAACTGCCCGCCCTCGCCCTTCTTGCAGAAGCCGAGGTCTTCGAGAATCGTGAGCACCGTAATCGTGAACGAGTCGTAGATCATGGCGATGTCGATCTCGTCGGGCCGCACGCCCGCCTCGCCGAAGGCGACCGGCCCCGACTGCTCCGCGGCGCTGCGGGTGATGTCGCGATCGTTGGTCGGGTAACGCGTCGCCTCGCCCGAGCCGATCAGCCAGACCGGCTTCTTCTTCGCGCCGCGGGCCGCGTCCGCCGAGGCGATCACGACGGCGCCGCCGCCGTCCGAGATCATGCAGGAGTCGAGCAGGTGCAGCGGGTCGGCCACCATGCGCGACTCGACCACGTCCTGCACCGTCAGCTCGCCCGTATCGACGAAGCCCAGGTCGTCCATCGCCCGCACGGCCTGCGGGTTACGCATCGCGTGATGGCGCGTTGCCACCGAGATCTCCGCGAGCTGTTCGGAGGTGGTGCCGTACTGGTACATGTGCCGCTGCGCCACCAGCGCGTAGTTCGCGATCAGGGTCATGCCCCAGGAGTCTTCCATATTGCCGACGGGGCTTGGCGGCCCGGCGCTGGTGCGGCCGCCCGTGCCGATGGCGACGGCGTTCATACGCGACGTCGAGCCGTAGGTGAGCAGCGCCACGCGGGCCTTGCCGGCGGCGATGTCGCGCAGCGCGTGCGAGGCCTGGAACTCGTAGGAGCTGCCACCGACGGCGGTGGTGTCGATCACATTCGGCTGCCAGCCGAAATACTCGGCGATGCCAAGGCCGCCGGCGCCGCCGCCGTCGCCGGCGTCGTAGATCGCATCGACGTCCGACCACTTGAAGCCGGCATCATCCAACGCCTGCTTCGCGCTCTCGGCCTTGATCTCAAGCGGGGTAATCCCTTCGACCTTGCGCAGCGGATACTCGTAAATGCCGACGATTGCGGCGTCTCGCCGCTGGCCTCCTGCTGATGCCATGCTTCGCTCCTCGTGCGGCGCCGCCGGCGCCGTCATTTCGCTGGATGGCCCGATGCGGGGTGCAGGCCGCGGCGGCCTCTGCGGCTGGCCGGAGCCTATGCTACTGTCAGTAGCACGGGCGGGGCACGCGGTCAATCTGTGCGCAGCCGTCCGACGCCGCATTTGGCGAAGAGCACACGCGAAGCCATGCGCATCGGCCTCGTCACCGACACGCACCTGCCCGCCCTGTTCCGCCAGCTCGACGGGCTCGGGCCGGAGTGCAGCGAATTCCTCGCCGGTGTCGATCTGATCCTGCACGGCGGCGATGTCACGGCGCCGTCGGTGCTCGACTGGCTGGCGCAGTTCGCCCCCGTTGTGGCCGCGCAGGGCAACAACGACGACTTCCGCGACCCACGCCTGCGCAAGGTGCAGTATCTGGAGCTGGAGGGCTGGCGCATCGGCATGGCCCACGACCTGACACCGGAGACGCAGCCGCTGCCCGCCATTCACTACAAGCGTTTCGACCGCCCGCTCGACATCATGATCGGCGGGCACACGCACCTCGAACGGCTCCGCCACGAGCATGGCATGCTGCTCGTCAACTCCGGCAGCCCGATCCTGCCGCACCAGAAAGAGACACGGCTGGGCACGGCCGCACTGCTGGAGCTGACGCCGGAGAGCGTGCGCGCCGAGATCATCGTGCTCGGCGAGACGCCCGGCCGCCCGAATCCCGGCCGCGCTTCGCTGCTCGATCTGCAACGCGGCGCCTTCCACGACCACGGCGGGCAATAGCAAGGTCGGCCCCGCGTGCTATGCAGCGGCATGAGGGCTGCGCACTGCGCGGCCGGCGCGTAGCATGGGAGCGAGCGGCGACATCGGCAGCGTTTGCCGCCGGCCTTCCTCAAGGAGTGTGCTGCATGACGAGCAGCCTCGATCTGCCCGGACTCCGCCAATTTCAGCCCGGTGAGCGCCTGCCGCCGGCGCGGATGCAGGCGCACAACGCCTCGCTGCATTCGGATAACAAGATCCACGACGACGAGGTGGCGAAGCGCTACGGCTTCGCGGGCGGCCTCGTGCCCGGCATCACCGTCTACGCCTACATGGCGCAGCCGCTGGCCGCGGCGGCCGGCGCCCGCTGGCTGAGCCACGGCGGCGCCACGGTTTCCTTCATCCACCCGCTCTACGAAGGCGACAATACGGCCGCCAACGCCGAAGTTTTGGAATCTGACGCGTCGCAGACGCGTGTGAGCTTCGATCTCTGGGCGGAAAACGGCGCCGGCGAGCGCTGCGGCGCCGGCACCGCCTGGATCGGGCTGCATGACCGCACGCAGCCGATCGCGGCGCCGGATTATGTCGCACGCGATCCCGGCCCCGCGCCCGATCCGCGCCCCGATCTGGAGCTGAGCACGGCGCCCGTAGGACAGGTGCTTGCCCGGCTCGTCCTGCCAACCTCGGTCGAAACGGCCCGCGACTATGCCGATGGCGTTTTCGACCCGAACCCGCTGTTCCGCGAGGGCTCGCCCTGGGGTCCGCCGCTGCTGCACCCCGGCTGGCTGCTGAGCAACTGCAACACGATCTTCACGAAGAGTTTCGCCTTCGGGCCGTGGATCCACACCCGCTCTGAGATCGAATACCTCGGCCCCGCGCTGGCCGGACGCACGCTGACGCTGCACGGCCGGCTGGTGGAGGCGTTCGAAAAACGCCAACACCAGTACGCGACGCTGGACCTGTTCTGCGTGGACGCTGCCGGCGCGCCGGTAATGCAGGTGCGTCACACGGCAATCTTCAAGGTGCATCCCCGCGCGTGAGCGGCAGCGGTTATTACAGCGGCGCCGTCGAGTTCCTGATTCCGGACGGCACACCGGTCGCGGCCACGTGCGACGCCGGCTTCCGCCAGGGCCGCTGGACCGGCGTCGTCAGCCTGGGCGAAACCGACCGGCGGCTGGAGCGCGGCGACGTGTGTCAAATCGCGCTGCGTGAAGAACGGCTGCGCGTCATCATCACCGATCAGGTCGGGAGCAAGCGCTACAGCTTCATCGCCTTGATCAAGCCGGACCCGTACGAGACGCTATGAGCCAGTCTCAGCGCAGCGCATCGTCTGCAACACGTCCCGCCCGCGCAGGCGAGTTTGAGGCCGTGCGCGCCGCGGCGGCGCAGATCGCGCTCGAAGCCGGCGCAGAACTGCAGCGCCGCTTCGCCTTGCCTGTACAGGTGCGCTTCAAGTCCAGGAAGGATGCCGATCCGGTCACGGAGGCCGACGAGGCGACCGAGCGCTTCGTGCGGCAGAGCGTGGCCGAGCGTTTCCCGGACCACGATGTGCTGGGCGAGGAGGGCGGCGGCTCGATCCAACCCGGGGCGTGGCTGTGGGTGGTGGATCCGCTGGACGGCACCGCCAATTTCGCCAACGGACTGGCGGTGTTCGCCGTTTCGATCGGCGTGCTGCATCACCTGCGCCCCGTGGCCGCGGCGCTGTACACCACGTTTGGTCCGGAAGGCCGCCCCTGCGTGCTGAGCGCACGGCTCGGCGGCGGCCTTCTGTGCGACGGTGAACCGTTCGACTTGCCGGCACCGGCACTCTCGAAGCGCGCGCGCCTCTCGGGCGTGCCCGCGGGTATTCAGCGTGCCTTCGGACTCTGGCGGCTGCGCGGACAGTTGCCCGGTGAAACGCGTTCCTTCGGCAGCACGGCGGCCGAGTTGGGCCTTGTGGCAACAGGCCGCTGGCAGTACGCCGTCTTCAGCTCGCCGCGCCTGTGGGACGTCGCCGCCGGCATCCTGCTGGTGCGCGAAGCCGGCGGCGCCGTGTTCACCGACCGACGCGGCCGCTGGCGGCCGCTCGACCGCATCGCGCCGCCGCGGGGCAAACCCCTGAGCGAGTGGAAACAGGCGCTGATCGCCGGCGATGCGGCGTTGCTCCGCGAGTTGACCGGCAAGGTGCGGGTGCGCCACGCGCCGCGCGAGCGCGCCGAGCGGCTGTTCGGGGCAGAGCGCGTCGCACGGGCGGCTGGCTGGGCGCGGCGCCTGGCGCCAGCAGCGCGGCTGATTCGACGTGCCGGGGCGCTGCTTCCACGGTGGGCGCGTCGCGGCGGGTAACCTGGAGCGGCCAGGGCGGGAAGTCAGCCGCCGTCCGGCCTGGTCGCCGCCATGCGAGCCGCCAGCGTGATCGCCGCGATCATGTTGGCCGGGTTGGCAACGCCCTTGCCGGCGATGTCGAACGCCGTGCCATGGTCCGGCGAGGTACGGATGATCGGCAGGCCGAGCGTCACGTTGACGGCGCTGTCGAATTCGATCAACTTGATCGGGATATGGCCCTGGTCGTGGTACATCGCCACCACGGCGTCGAATTCGCCCGCGGCCGCGCGCCGGAAAATGGTGTCGGCCGGGTAGGGACCGGAGATCGTGCATTCGTCGCTCTCTGCCTGAGTACGGGCGATCGCCGGCTCGATCACCTCCAGTTCCTCGGAGCCGAACAGACCGCCTTCGCCGGCATGCGGATTCAGCCCCGCGACCGCGATTCGTGGCTTCGGGAAGCCGAGTCGCCGCAGTCCGCCGATCGTCAACGCGAAGACGTGCCTGAGGCGTTCCGGACTCGGCGGTTGCGCGGCATCGCGAAGCGCACGATGCCCGGTTACATGGCTGACCCGCAGACGCTCGCCCGCCAGCAGCATGCAGACGCCAGACGCGCCGGTGCGCACGGCAAGCAACTCCGTGTGGCCGTCGTAGGCGTAGCCGGCGAGGCGCATCGCCTCCTTGTTCAGCGGCGCGGTCACGATCGCGCCGACACGGCCGGCCACGGCCAGATCGCATGCCGTCTCAACCGCGCGCACCGCCGCATCGCCCGCGTCCGCGGACAGCACGCCAAAAGGCGGCGGCGCAGCGCAGCGACAGGGCACGTCGAGAATCGCGACAGAATCAGAGCGTGAAGCGTCGTCCAGCTTTCCAGTTGCGATTATGTCGAGTGCCCATTCGAAGCCGCAGAGGTCGAGCGCGCGGCGAACCACGCCCGCGTCGCCGACCAACAGCGGCCGGCAACACGCCCGCACGGCAGGATCAGCCAACGCCTTGAGCGCCACCTCGGCGCCGATGCCGGCCGGGTCCCCGACGGTGATCGCCAGCAGCGGCAATGAGCCCTTCATGCCCTACTCCTCGACGGCGAGCGCGGGCGCGAATCCCGGACTCGCCGCGCCGCGCAGGTACGAGACGATGCGCAGCAGGCCATCCTCGGCGCCGTGGGCGCCGCTCTTGGTGACGATCGGCAGTCCGCCGCCAGGGCCGCCGTACAGCCGCCCGAGCGGCGCGCCCGGGAAGACCTGATCCAGCAACTCGATGCGCTCCACAGCAAGGCGATCGCACAGCGCAGCCGCGACATCGCCGCCGGAGACCACGAGCGCCTGCACCAGTGGCTCGCCGTCGTCCGCGATCTTCCTCAGCAGCAGCGCCGCAAGCGCCGTCAGCGCCCGCGCCATCGCTTCGGCCGCCGTGGCGCCCATCGCCCCGACAACGCCGTTCAAAGGCGGCGGCCGTACGATCGCAAAGCCATCGAGCAGCAGCGCGGCCTCAAGCCGGCGAGCGATCTCGCCGGCCGCCGCCCCTGGTCCGGCATCGCCCTCCAGCGTTACGACGCACGCGCCCGCGCTTGCGGCGCGATCGATCTGCGCCAGAGCGAGCGCGTGCGGACTGCCGATCACGGCAAGCACCCGCAGTCCGCCTGGGAGCAGACGGCGGCTCGCGCCAGCAGCCGAACGAGGCAGCAGGCCGCTCAGCTCGCCCGCCAGGCCGGCTGAGCCGGAGACCGCGTGCAGCAATCCCGCGTCGAGCACGGCCTGAGCGATGGCCGTGAGGTCGGACTGCATCTCTGCGTCGGCCAGGGCGATGCCAGACGCCAGCACGGGCAGGCGCTCCGCCAGTTCGCGCCTGCCCGCGCGAACCACGGCGAGGGGCAGAGCTGCAACCGACAGCTTGCATTGAGCGCGCAGCAACGCCGGAACAGAGGACTCGATCGCCGGCGTGCGGAGGTCGGCGGCGACGGCACTCTGCGCGAGCGGTACGCCGTCTACGAACAGCATGCCGTCTCGTACGATGCGTCGCGATGGCAAGAAGGCGGGCGTCATCAGGACGGCGGCCGCGCCGGTGGTGGTGCGATAGGCCGCCAGTTCGGCGCCGGGGTTGCCGCGCAGCGCCGAATCGACCTTCTGGAAGAGCAGGCGCGGCCGCAAAGCCAGCGCGGCCCGGTGTGCACGGCGTACTCGTTTTGCCGCTTCGGCCGGAGTCAGGTGGCGTGACTCGGTGGAAATACCGATCGCCAGGTCGCCCGCCGGCAGCTTGCGCCCGGCCATTGCCTGCTCAAAGCGGCGCAGCGAAGGAAAGACCAGCACATGATCGGTGCCACGCAGGAATTGCACGACGGTGTCTGCCGCGCCGGTCAGGTCGTCGGCGACGACGATGTCGCTCGTCACGGCCTTCAGACCGGCGGCCACGGTACGGGGCGGCGATAGCCGGAGTCGGGGAAGCGCCGCTCACGCAGCACCCGGTCGAGGCGTTGACGCAGGGCGCCGATCTCCTGTCGGCTCAGCAGTTCGCGCAGTTGCGCAAGGGCGGCGCCGTCCCGTTCGAGCAGGTCGCGCAGCCGCTCCAATTCATGCAGCAGCGGCGCGGGCGCGGGATCGCCGGCGTAGTCCCAGATCACCGTGCGCAGCTTGAGCTCATGATGAAAGGTCAGGCCGTGGTCGATGCCCCAGATGCGGCCATCGACGCCGAGCAGACAGTGGCCGCCCTTACGGTCGCCGTTGTTGGCCACCACGTCGAACAGCGCCATGCGCTGCAGTTCCGCCTGGCGCGACTCCCGCAGATTGAAGAAGGTGATGCGCGGATTGTGCTCGATGAAGAGCTGGGCGCTGCCCACGCCGTGCGGACCGTCACGCACGATCGTCGGCGGAACGATCTCCCAGCCAAGGAGCTGACTCAGCACGTAGGCCGCCGCCTCGCGCTTGTACAGCGAGCCGCCGGGATAGTCCCACAGCGGCGCCTCGCCGCGCTTCGGCTTGTAGACCGCGAGCCCTTTCCCCGCCGCGCCCGCGTCGAGCTGGAGCACGAAGGCGTAGTTCGAACCGCTGGGAATCAACTCGCAGCCCTCGATCTCGGCGTCGCGTAACACGTCGAGAATGTCTGGCCGGTCCGGGCACCAGTTCTTGCCCGCCCAGGCGTCTGACTCGCCTGCTGCCATCCCGTTCGTCTCACCGTGGGCTGTGCGGTTGCCCCGCACCGCCAGTATACTGCGGCCCAGCGCCTGGCCGGCCGACTTCGTTGGAGCGCGGCGCCAGAGGGAGTGTCGTTGGCATGGCGATCAGCTTCGGCGTGCTCGCGGGCCACGGCGGCGATTGGCTGGGCGACGCGGAGTTGGCCGAAGCGCTGGGCTTCGACTCCGTCTGGGTAGGAGATCACGTGCTCTGGCACGCATCCGCTCCCGATCCCGCGGTCATGCTCGGCGCGCTCGCCGCGCGCACCAGCCGCGTGCGCATCGGCAGCGGTGTCATGCTCGCGGCGCTGCGCCCGCCGCTCGTCGTGGCAAAGCAGGCGGCAACGCTGGATCTGCTTTCCGGCGGGCGCTTCGTGCTCGGCGTGGGCATCGGCGGAGAGAACCCGGCCGAATTCGAGGCCGTCGGCGTAGACGTGCGCGAACGCGGCGGCCGGCTGGACGAGACGCTGGCGATTTGCCGCGCTCTGTTCTCGCAGCCGGAGGTCAACTTTGACGGCCGGTTTTATCGGCTGCGCGGCGTACGCTTTGATCTGCCGCCGGCCACGCCCGGCGGTCCGCCGATCTGGGTGGGCGGCCGCGCGCCCGAAGCATTGCGCCGCGCCGGCCGCCTGGGCGACGGCTGGCTCGCCTTCGCCGTCACGCCAGAGCGCTTCGCCGACGGCTGGCGCAGCGTGTGCGAGCAGGCCGAGCGGGCCCGGCGCGACCCCTCAGAGCTGACGCCGGCTGTGCAGCTCTGGTGTAGGTTCGACGAGGACCGCGCCGCGGCTGGCGCGGCGATTGCGCCAGCGATCGAGGCGTTCTACCGCCTGCCGTACGCGCGCTTCGCGCCCTACTGCATCGCAGGCGACGGGGACGACTGGCGGCGCGGTCTGCAGGCGTTCGCGGATGCGGGCGTGCGCCACGTCAACCTGATTCCGGCCGGAGGCGATACGGCGGTGCAACTGGTCCAAATCGCCGAGAACATACTCCCAGCCTTCGCCTGAGCCGTGCCGCCGGGCGGGGCTATTTGAAGGGGATCCAGGTGCGCTTGCGGCTGCGGAAGGGCGGCTTCGTCTCGCGCGCCTTCTGTACCGCGCCCGCGATCTGTGCGACGCCGCCGGTCGAGTTCGGCGCGCCTGGGAACGAGGCGGTACGCTCCTGCACCCGCTCGGCAAGTGAGCGGGCGCGATCGAGCGCTGGCACGGCCTTGTCGCGCGTGAGCCGGTGCAGCGCCTTCATCCCCTTGCGGCCGAAGATGTAGATCGCCAACAGGATGCCGAACAGGATCAGGCCGAGCAGGATATACATCACGCCGGCGATCACCGTCCAGAGATCGGCCCACCAGCCAACGCTGCCGGTGCCGCGATCGGCGAGCCGGACGGCGCCCGTCACAACCGGCGCAGCGCTCGCCCAGAGCAGGATGCTCATCGTTTCCCTCCGGCGCGGACGTTCCGCCGCCTACTCCTTCCGGCCGCATAAGCCGATTCTATACAATCACGTGACTCTTCCAATCATGGCTATCCCTCGCCGGGTGTACGATGAAGGAAATCCGTGAAGGAGTTCACAGACGATGGTCGCCCGACTGGTAGCGCCAGCGTACGAGATAAACGCGAAAACGATCGTCCGCAATCCGTCGCAGCGCGATTTGCATCGCTTCACCGCGGCGATGCCCAATGCGCGCCGCACCGAGTTCGGCAACCTGAACGTGCAGGCCCGCGTCGACGCGCGCTCGAAAGCAAGTACCTACATCATCTCGGACCATCCGGAAGCGCACTCGGATCAGACGATAACCAGGGCCGAAGGCCGGCGTATCGCCGAGTATCAGGACGTCTACATCGCCGAACAAGATATGCTGGTGATCGACGGCTGGATCGGCAACGATCCGCAGTTCCGTGTCGCGGCGCGGCTCGTGATCGAGAAGGTCAACGCCAACATCGCCGGCATGCAGCAATATTTGTACTACACCGATGATCTGCCGTCTGAGCCGCAGCTTACGATTATCTACACGCCGAACTTGAAGGCGCCCGGCTACCCCGACGACCGCCTGATCGCCGTCGATCTGGAAGCCGGCGTGACGCGTGTGCTCAACTCCGACTACTTCGGCGAGTCGAAGAAGGGCGGCCTGCGCATGTGGAACAAGATCGTGCAGGACCGCGGCGGCCTGGCGCTGCACGCCGGCTGCAAGGTCATCCCCGTCGGCGATCAGGAGAAAGTGATGCTGATCGTCGGCCTCTCGGGCACGGGCAAGACGACCACGACCTTCACAAAACAGAACGGCTCGAAGCCTGTGCAGGACGACTTTGTTGCCTTGATGCCCGGCGGCCGGGTCTATGCGACGGAGAACGGCTGCTTCGCCAAGACCTTCGCCCTCGATCCGAAGTTCGAACCGGCGATCTACGGCGCGGTGACCAAAGAAAACGCGTATTTGGAGAACGTCTCGCTGAACGCGGCCGGCAAGGTCGACTTCTTCGACACCTCGTACACACAAAACGGCCGCGCCGTGTTCCCGATGGCGAGCATCGACGCCTACGACCCGGCGCAACTTGGCACCGTCGACTATTTCCTCATCCTCAACCGCAACGACAACATCATCCCCGCCGTGGCGAAGCTGTCGCGGGCACAGGCCGCCGCCTACTTCATGCTGGGCGAAACGCAGGGCACCAGCGCGGGCGGCAAGGAGGAGATGGGTAAGGCGCTGCGCGTACCCGGAACCAACCCGTTCTTCCCGCTGCTGCACGCGATGCAGGGCAACCGCTTTTTGGAGCTGCTAGAGTCGCATCCGATCGAGGTCTTTCTGCTCAATACCGGCTGGGTCGGCGGCGGCGACGGCGACCCGCACGCGAAGAAGGTCAAGATTCCTCACTCCTCCGCCGTCGTCAAGGCGATCGCCGAGGGCACGATCACTTGGCAGCAAGACCCCGACTTCGGCTACCAGATCGCCGCTACGCTGCCGGGCATCGTCCCTGAGGATGCCGACCTCCTGCAGCCGCGGCTGAAGTACGAGCGCGAGGGGCGGCTGGCCGAATATAACCAGATTGTGGCGAAGCTGAAGCGCGAGCGCGCCGCGGCGCTCGGCAAGTACGCGGGCCTCGTCGAGGAGATCGTCGCTGCCATCAACTAACAGATGGTTTCAAAACCGGCTCGCGGTCCCGTTCCTATGCATGCAACGGCGGCTGACCGGCGGTTTTGAAACCATGTTTCATGTTTAAGGACCGCCGAGTCCTCCTGGGCGGCAACTCCCGCCGGCGCCGGCGGGAGTTGCTTTGTCTTCGGCGATCCATGGTTTCCGCGGAGAGCCAATCTGCCGGCTGCGAGTCCCGCTCCGGTAAACTAGGTGTGGCATGGCACGACTCGGCGGGGAGGCGCCCATCCGGGATGCGTTCCGACACGATTGCGGCGATCGCTACGGCGCCCGGCGAGGGCGCGGTCGGCATCCTGCGCCTCAGCGGACCCGATGCCAAAGCGGTGGCCGGCCGCATCATGCGCGGCCGCCTGCGCGACCGGCGCGCGCGTTTCGCTCGCTTCCGTGAGCCGGATACCGGCCGGCTGCTGGACGAAGGGATCGCGCTGCTGATGCGCGCGCCGCGGTCGTACACCGGTGAGGACGTGGTCGAGCTGCACGGCCATGGCGGCGGGCGCGTGCTGCGGCGGCTGTTCGAAGCGACGTTGGCCGCCGGCGCCCGACCTGCCGAGCCGGGTGAGTTCACGCTGCGCGCCTTCTTGAACGGCCGGCTCGATCTGACGCAGGCGGAAGCCGTGCTCGCGCTGGTGCAGGCTCGAACCGACGGCGCCGCCGACCTCGCGCTCGCCGGGCTCCAGGGCAAGCTGCGTGAACCGCTCAGAGCAGCACGCGCCGCCGCGATGGAACTGCTCGCCTATCTCAGCGCCCGCGCCGACTTCCCCGATGAGGACGTGCCTCTGCGCGACATTGGCCCGGCGCTCGCGTCCTTGAGCGAACAACTCGACCAGCTGGTTGCGGACGCCGAGTTCGGCATATTGCAGCGCGAGGGTGTGCGCATCGCCATTGTCGGCCGGCCGAACGCGGGCAAATCCAGCCTGCTCAACCGGCTGCTGCGGCACGATCGCGCGATCGTCACACCGGTCCCAGGCACGACGCGCGACACGATCGAGGAGACGGCGAACCTGCGCGGCCTGCCGGTCGTCCTTACGGATACTGCCGGCATCCGCGAGGCCGTCGATGCCGTCGAACGGTTCGGCGTCGAGCGCTCGCGCGCCGCCGCCGCCGCCAGCGATCTGCTGCTCGTGGTCATCGACGCGAGCGAGCCGCTGACCGCCGACGATCAGACATTGCTGGCGATGTCGGCAGGCGCGCCCTGCGTCGCGGCGCTGAACAAGTGCGACCTCGGCGCCGTCGTTGCGCCGGATGCGCTGGCAGCGGCGGGCATCTGCGCCATCCGCACATCAGCGCTGACGGGAGCGGGCCTCGATCTGCTGGAGGAAATGCTGTTCGAAGCGGCGACTGCACGGCGGCGACCGCCAGCGGCCGGCGCTGCTCTTTCGACCGTGCGCCAGCGCGACGCGGCGTTGCGGGCTGCGGCGAGCGTGCGCGCCGCCTACGCCGGGTTCGCGTCAAACGCGCCGGAAGACCTGCTGAGCGTGGACCTCTCTGCGGCGGTGCGAGCGTTGGGCGAGCTTACCGGCGAGGATGCCACGGAGGATCTGCTCGACACGATCTTCTCGCGCTTTTGCATCGGCAAGTAGGGCCACCGTCCGTCCACACGCGGCGCGCCTAACCCTGACTTCCCTGGCGGGAAGTCTGTCCCTGGGAAGGGACAGATATCGCTTCAGCGATGTCAGGGTTAGGTGCCCCGCGCTCGGCAATGCATGCGGGAACGCTCACCGGAGCTGCCGCGCGGATCACGCTCGCTTGACCCTCCGGATCGCGTGGGCGATCATGGCCGCATCGGCGCGGTGTCCTGAGCAGCGCCCGGCGTCGCGCCCAGAGTCGCATCGATCGCGAGGAGCTGAGCCGGTGGCACTCCGCAGCCCCCAGCAGTATCGAGACAGCCTCAAGGACGGGCGCATCGTCTATTTTCGCGGCGCCCGCGTGGACGATGTCACTACCCATCCCGTGATCGGCGTGGCCGTCGACCACGCCGCCATCGACTACGAGATGGCCGAGAACCCGCAGTATCGCGACCTTGCCGTGGTGAGCGACGGCCCTGGCGCGCCGTACAGCCGCTACTACAAGCTGCCGGAAAGCGTGGACGATCTGCTCAAGCGCAGCGCCCTGATCGAGCAGGCGACGGCGCTGGGCAACACGCTGGTCGTGCTGATCAAGGAGATCGGCACCGATGCGCTGTTCGGTCTGCATCTCGTTGCAGCGCAGATGGACGAGAAGCTGAGCACACGCTATCTGCAGCGCGTCAAGGCCTTTTACGAGCACTGCCGCGACAACGACCTGGCGCTCGCCGTGGCGCAAACCGATGTCAAAGGCGATCGCTCCAGGGGTCCGGCTGATCAGGAGCACCCCGACTACTACGTCCGCATCGTCGAGCGGCGCGATGACGGCATCGTCGTGCGCGGCGCCAAGTGCCACACATCGGTTTCCACCAACGCCAATGAGCTGATCGTGCTGCCGACGCGGGCGATGGGCGAGGCCGACGCGGACTACGCCGTCGCCTTCGCCATTCCGATGAACACGCCGGGCCTGAAGCTGCTCGCCAGCCCCTACGGCGCGTCTGGCCAGGAAGAACGCAGCGAGTTCGAGTTCCCGATCAGCGCCCGGCACAAGATGATGGAGACGATGACCGTCTTCGACGACGTGTTTGTGCCGTGGGAGCGCGTCTTCCTTGCGGGCGAATGGCAGTATGCGGGTCCGCTGGCGCTCGGCTTCGTCGAGTTTCACCGCTTCACGGCGATCTCCTACAAGCTGCCGCTGGTGGACGCGCTGGTCGGCTCGGCGCAGCTCATGGCCGACTACAACGGGATCAGCCGCGCGGCGCACGTGCGCGACAAGCTGATTCAGCTCATCAGCTACGCGGAAACACTGCGCGGCCTCACGCATCACGCCGCGCTGCGCTGCCGCGTGGGCGAACTCGGCATCGCGGCGCCGGATGCGCTGACGGTGAACATGGCCAAGTATCACTTCGCGCACCATTACCACGAGGCCGTGGCGATGGTACAGGACATCACGGGCGGGTTGCTGGTGACGGGTCCGGGTGTGGAGGACGTGGAGAGCGAGGAGATCGGGCCGTACCTGCGCCACTACTACGGCGGTCGCGCGGGCGTGGACGGCCGCGAGCGCCTGCGGGCGATCAACTTCGTCAAAGACCTGACCTCGTCGGAGTACGGCGGCTATCAAGAGGTGCTCGCCATCCACGCCGAAGGCTCGCTCGAGGCCGAGAAGCTGATGATCGCCCGCGCCTACAACGCCAGGCGCACGCTGGATTTGGTGCGCTCGATGGCGGGCATCGCCTGATCCTGCGGCCGTCCATGCGCGACGCATTCGCAGAAAGGACGCTGCGGCCGTGAGCGACGGCGGGTCGCTGCTGCCGATCTTTCCGCTGGGGACGGTGCTCTTTCCGGGGGGCACGCTGCCGCTTCAGATCTTCGAGGAGCGATACAAGCTGATGGTCAACCGCTGCATCGACGAGCAGCGGGCCTTTGGCGTGGTGTTGATCAAGGCCGGGGTCGAGGTCGGCGGAGACGCGGTGCCGCACGGCATCGGCACGACGGCACGCATCGCGCGCGTGGAACGCCTGCCGCAAGGGCGGTTCAACCTGCTGACCGTTGGCGTGGAGCGCTTCCGCATCGTCGATGCCGACCGTTCGCAGCCCTACCTGCAAGCGACGGTAGAGTACCTCGCCCGGCCGGACGCCACCGAGGAGGCGACGGCGGCCGCGGCCGGGCGCGTTTCGGCGATGTTCGCGGACCATTACCGCTGGACGTTGCAGCTGGGAGACCAGTGGACGCGGCAGGTCTCCCTGCCCTCGCGCCCGGAGATGCTCGCGGACTTCATCGCCAACCGGCTGGAGGTCGACGTAGGCGTGAAGCAAGAGTTGCTCGAAGCGGGCACGGTGCGCGACTGTCTGGAACGCGAAGAACGCATCCTCGCGCAGACGAACCGGCTGCTGCTCGCGCGCGTGCAGGCGCAACACCGGCAGAAGTACGGCGGCTTCGGAGCGGCAAATTGAACAGCCAGCGCGACCGCCGCGGCGAGCGCCTGGTGCGCCTCGCCGTGGCCGAGGATCCCGTGAGTGCGGAGGTCTGGCGCGACGCGCTCGAACAGGCCGGCATCCGCTCGCTGGTTCGCAACGTCGACACGCTCGCGGCCTGGTCCGGCGGCGCCGCGCTCACGCTCGAACTGCTCGTGCTCGAAGGCGATCTCGAGGCCGCGCGGGCGATCGTGGACGCTGAGCCCGCTGCGCCGCGCTCCGAGCCGCGCCATCACCGTCCCCGGCTCTGGCGACGACCCTGGCGACGGCGCGACCACGGCCCGTCCGAGACGCTCTGATGAGCAAGCAACGCCGGCGCAGGCGCGCACAAGAACGCGCGAGCCACGAGCAGTTCGATCCCGAGCTGGCCGAGCGAGCGTGGGACGGGCGAAAACAGCATCACGCGGACGGCCGTGCCGAGCGTGACCGCCGGCGCGGCCGCCCTGCGGATTCCGCGGTTGTGCACGGGGACAGTGTTGCTGTGCCTATCCCTGCTCAGCGGCGGCGCGCCCGCGATGACGACGACTCGCTGACATCCCACGCCGAACGCGCCTGGGACGCCCTGCTGGCCCCGGCGGGCGCTGCGTTGACCTGTGGCGGCTGCTGCAACTGGCGACCGCACAGCGAGCCGGGCGGCCGCGGCACCTGCGATCACCCGGCGAGCGGCTTCTCTTACCCATACGAAGACACGGCGGCCTGTCCGTTCTTTGAAGCGCGCCGCCGCTAAGCCAGGGTCAGCGTCAGAAACTCGTGCAGATCCGAGAGGTCAGGCAAGACGGCGTCTGCGCCCGCAACAGCCAGCGCCTCCGCCGAGCAGTGCCCTGTTGCGACGCCGATCACGGGGATACCGTTCGCCCTGGCCGCGCTGACGTCGTGCTCGCTGTCGCCGACAATCCAGATACGGTCGCCGGCGGCGCGGCCGAGCCGGCCAGCCGCCTCGGCGATGACCTCCGCCCGATCCTCGGAGTCGTCGGCGAAGCCACCGTCGAGAAAGTAGTCCCAGATGCCGACGTGGCGCAGCTTGATCTCGGCCGCGCTGCGGTAATTGCCCGTGCCCAGACCCAGCCGCACGTCCGAGCGCTCCGCGAGCGCATCGAGCAGCGCGGGCACGCCGGGCAGCACGTCGCAGGCCGGTCCGTTCGACAGCTCTTCTTTCAGCAGATCAAAGTACATGTCGCGGAAACGCTGAAACTCAGGCGCCAGGTCGCCGTCGTGCAACGCTTGCCGCACGTAGCAGTCGCGCAGGATGGCGCCGTCGGTGCGGCCAGCGAACTCGATGCCGGCAAAGGCGTCGTCCACGCCGTAAAGCTCGCGAAATGTGCGCGTCATCGCCCGCGACCCGGCGCCGTTCGTACGGATCAGGGTCATGTCGATGTCGAAGAGGAAGATCGTTGTCATCTAATCGGAGGGCGCGGCGCGGCTTTCGGCCCTCTTCCTCTCTTGTGCGTTGGAAGTCTCCGATGGTTGCGCTGCGCTCTGGCTCCCACTCCTGGGAGAAGGAGACGATCCAGCGCCGAGCGTGCCGAGCGCTATACGGTTAGCCCGACACCCTCTCGATCTGGCGATCAACGATCGCCCCTCGCCCAGGATTGGGAGAGGGGTCGGGGGTGAGGGCCGAAATGCTAGCCCATCGGCAGGCCGGCGTCGCGCCAGGTATCGGTGCCGCCCTCGACGTTGAAGAGCCGGGTCTTGCCGCCGGCGGCGGCGTACTCGCAGGCGAGGGCGCTGCGTTGCCCCATCTTGCAGATGAACAGCACGTCTCTGTCGTCCGGCAGTTCGTCGCGGCGGTTGTAGACGCTGTTCAGCGGGATCAGCGTCGTGCCGGCAGCGTGATAGTCGGCGAACTCGCCCGGCTCGCGCACGTCGATGAAGGCGGCGTCGCCTTTGTCCAACATCTCCTTCGCCTCTTGCACCGAGACGCGGGTAAACGGTTCCTGCGGATTCTTGACCGCCACGGCGGACCTCCTGGGTGAGCTGGATGATTGTTGACTCAGCAACTCAATTATAGCAGCAGCCGGCGGCAGGATCACGCCGGACCTGCACTATCCTGACGCGCAGCCGGGCCGGTGAAAAGCACCGACCCGGCCTGGCATCCTGTGCTGCCCCTGCCGCTTAGTAGTCGTCCATC
Organism: uncultured Chloroflexota bacterium; assembly: GCA_937879875.1. GTDB lineage: Bacteria > Chloroflexota > Dehalococcoidia > CAUJGQ01 > CAUJGQ01 > CALFMN01. Next base: position 88,990 of record CALFMN010000244.1, read on the forward strand.
TCCGGCATGGGCATCGGCGTCTCGGGTTGCGGGATCTCGGTGATCAGCGCCTCGGTCGTCAGCAGCAGCGCCGCGATGCTGGCGCCGTTTTGCAGCGCCGCGCGCGTCACTTTCAACGGATCGATGATGCCGGCGTCGATCAGATCGACGAACTCGCCGGTAATCACCTCGAAGCCGATATTCTGATCCCCGCGAGCCAGTTGCTCGCGGCGCACGCCCGCCGCGACCACGCCGCCCTCGCGGCCGGCGTTTTCGGCGATCTGCATCAGCGGCGCTTCGAGCGCCTTTTTGACGATTGCCGCGCCGGTCTTCTCGTCGCCGGTGAGTCCGAGCCCATCCAACTGGGCCGCGGCGCGCACCAGCGAGACGCCGCCGCCGGGAATGATGCCCTCTTCGGCAGCGGCACGGGCCGCGTGCAGCGCGTCTTCCACGCGCATCTTGCGCTCTTTCATCTCGGTCTCGGTGGCGCCGCCGACGTGAATCACGGCGGCGCCGCCCGCCAGTTTGGCGATGCGCTCCTGGAGCTTCTCGCGGTCGTAGTCGGAGCCGGCGTCCTCGGCCTGCGCATTGAGCGACTTCACCCGATCCGTCACGGCGCCGCGTGGGCCGCGGCCCTCGATGATCGTCGTCTCTTCTTTGGTAATCACGGCGCGCCGGCATGAGCCGAGATCGGCCAGTGTGACGCTCTCCATCTTGCGGCCGACCTTCTCGGAGATCACCTGGCCGCCGGTCAAAATGGCGAGGTCTTCGAGCATGTCTTTCTGGCGGTCGCCGAAGCCGGGCGCCTTCACCGCAACCGCCGTCAGATTGCCGCGCTGCTTGTTGACGATCAGCGTTGCCAGCGCGTCGCCGTCGAAATCATCCGCGACGATCAGCAGATCCTTCTTGCCGGAGCGCAGCACCTGTTCGAGGATCGGCACGATATCGGCCACGGCCGAGATGCGCTTGTCGGTGATGAGGATGTACGGCTCGTCCAGTGTGGCCGTCTGCCGCTCGGTTTCCGTCGCCAGATACGGCGAGACGTAGCCGCGGTCGAAGCTCATGCCTTCGACGTACTCGATCTCCGAGCGCATGCCCTGGCCCTCGTCGACGGTGATCACGCCGTTGGCGGTCAGCCGGTGCATCGCCTCGCCGACCAGTTCGCCGATCTCGGTGTCGGCGCTTGCCAGGGTCGCGATCTGGGTCAGCCCTTCCTGGCCGGAGACCGGCGTCGCCATCTCTTGCAGCGCCCGCACGGCGGCCTCTGTTGCCGCCTCGATCCCGCGTTTCAGCGACATCGGGTTGGCGCCGGCGGCGATGTTCTTCAAGCCTTCGTGCACCATGGCCTGCGCCAGCACGGTCGAGGTCGTCGTGCCGTCGCCGGCCACGTCACCGGTCTTGCTTGCCGCCTCTTTGGTGATCTGCACGCCGAGGTTGACGAAACGATCCTTGATCTCGATCTCTTTGGCGACTGTAACGCCGTCGTGCGTGATCGTCGGCGCGCCGAACCTCTTGCCCAGCGCCACGTTGCGGCCTTTCGGCCCCAGCGTGACCTTGACCGTGTTGGCGACGATGTCAACACCCGTCTTCAGCGACTCGCGGGCGTATTCGTCGAACAGAACCTGTTTTGCGGGCATTGCCTGCTGTTCCCTCCGTACTTGCTGCCGTGAACTATTGGGCCTCTGCCGGCTCGTCCGTGCGGCCGATCCACTCAATCTGCTGCGGATTCTGCACCAAATCGCGCTCTTTCGCCAGCTCGCGCACCGTGACCATGCCGATCATCGAGTCTTCGCTGATCAGCACCCAGTCCGCGTTTTCCGGTGCGGCGTGAACGGTGCTCGCGCGGAACGCCTTGAGACGCTTCGGGTTAAGGTAGATGCCGATCTTGCCCGCCATCGCTCTCGTCGTGCCTCCGCAGTGATCGCCTGGCGGCGTCGGTGCACCGCCCACAGACCGGATTCTACCGTGTCGGCGCGCGATTTAGCAACCGGGCACCGAGAGTGCTAATCTTCGGAACCGAACGGCTTTGCCAAGATCGGGCTTCTGCTATGCTGGCCGAAATCCGCCGGCAAGGGGGCAGCCATGCGCGCCGTATTCGTCATGGTGAAGGTTGAGCCGGGGCAGGTCGAGTCGGTCGCGCAGCACATCGGCGATCTCGAGGCGTTCTCCGAAGGATATTCGATCTCCGGCGCCTACGACCTGCTGATGAAGTTCTACATCGAGGACATCGACCACCTGGGCCGGCTGGTGAACCACGAGATTCAGACGATTCCCCACGTGCGCGAGACGTTCACGCTGCTGACGTTCAACGCATTTCCCGCGCCCGGCGACGCTCGGCAGTGATAGCGCGGCGTTCGGCCCTCACCACCGTCCCCTCGCCCAATCCTGGGCGAGGGGCGATCCCGGGTTGGAGCGATCCGTAGCGGCGTCGGGTTAACCGTTTTGTCAGTCGGACCGCTCACTGGTGGATCGTCTCCTTCTCCCAGGATTGGGAGAAGGAGACAGGAGAGGTTGAGGGCCGAAAGCCGCGCCTCAGGCTGAGCCGTTGCGCATACGCCGGAACCAGCCGCGCGGGGGCTGCGAGCGTTGCCGCGGCGTCGCAAGCGACTCATGCTCACATGATTGCAGCTCGAGCTCGCGCAGATACGCGTCGATCGCGGCAGCGGCGCGGCGACCAGCGGCCATCGCCGTCACGACCAGGCCCTCGCCGTGCACCACGTCCCCGCCGGCAAAGACACCGCGCCGGCCCGTGTGGCCGTCTGAACTCTCGGTTCTGAGAAAACCCTTGCCGTTGACGCCGAGGCCTTCCGTCGCCTCGCGCAGCAGCGGGTCGGGCTCGTAGCCGATCGCGATCACGGCAAGCCGCGCCGGGATCTCGTAGTCGGAGCCCAGCACGGCGAAGGCGCGCCGGCGACCGCCGGCGTCTGACTCGCCGCGCTCCAGGCGACGCAGGCGCACGCCGGTCAGGTGGCCTGCCGCGTCGCCGGTAAAGGCCACCGGCTCCGTCTCGAAGCGAAAGACCACACCTTCTGCGCGTGCGTCCGTTTCCTCTTCCGCGCGCGCGGCCAGCTCTTCGCGCGTGCCGCTGCAGGCCAGCGTGACAGATGACGCGCCCATGCGCAGCGCCGTGCGTACGCTGTCCAGTGCGGCGTCGGTGCCGCCGATCACGACGACGGCCGGCGCCTCTTCACGCCGCGCCAGCGCCGTCGCGGCCGAGCCGGCGCCGCCCGCCGCCAGCAGCTTGCCCGCGGCGGCGTTCGCCCGCAACAGAAACTCCGTGGCCGTCGAGACGCCCTCATACTCCGAGGCGCCGGGGATGCGCAGCTCTCGGTCCACGCCGGCGCCGGTGGCCAGGTAGACGGCGTCGAAGCCTTCCACCAGCAGCTCATCCACGCTGACATCGCGCCCGACGCGCACGCCGCTGACGAAGTCGGCGCCGAGCATGGTGAGAAAGCGCAGCTTCTCGTTGAGAATGCGTTTCGCCAGCTTGAAATTGGGAATGCCGTGCGCCAGCGCGCCGCCGGGCGTCGGCCACTGGTCGAAGACGCTGACCTCGTGCCCGCGTTTGACCAGTTCCTCGGCGACTGTCAGGCCGGACGGCCCCGAGCCAACCACGGCCACCCGCCGGCCGCTCGGCTCCGGCAGATCGGCCGGCAGCGGGAAGCCACCGAGCTGTGTCCGCTGCGTGTCGGCGACAAACGCTTCGAGCACGCCGATGCCGACGGGTGGCTCTTTGCGCCCATCCGGCCGAATCGCGAAGCCCACCGGGCACTCGCCCTCGCACAGCCGCTCGTGCGGGCAGAGCCGCCCGCACATCTCCGGCAGATTGGAGGTTTCGCGAAACTTGTTGGCAGCGCCGATCGCGTCGCCATTTTCGAGCAGCAGCAGCGCCGACGGGATGTCGTTGTGTGCGGGGCAGGCATCAACGCAGGGCGTGGTCGGGCAGTGGATACAGCGGGCTGCTTCCAGCCGCGCCCGGTTCAGGTCGAGCCCCTGGTAGACCTCTTCCCAGTTGTTGACGCGCTCTTCGGGAGATTGCTTGTCGCCCGGCTGCGCCGAGATGCTCAGCCGCGCCCAGATGCGATTTGCCATGCCGCTCCCCGGCGGCGGTGCCGCCCCGCCCCGCACGTCCATTCTCTCCGGAAATCGGCGCCGCGCGCCAGCGCCCAGACGAACGAAACCGGCCCAGATTGTGACCTGTCACACAATCGAAAGCGGGGCGGGCTGTTCGCCCACCCCGCCGAGGGACTCGAATCACCTCGAATGCAACGGAAATTACACCGGCATAGCTGTGGCGGCTCGGGCTACCGGATCGGGAAACGGCGGCGTCATCAGCGCCGTGTTCGGTGTGGCAGTGCCTTCCGGGGCGTAGCGCGCGATCTCGGGCGCAAGCTTATCCAGGCGGTTGTAGATGCCGGCCTGGTGCAGCCGGTGCAGATACGCCGCGACGAAGCGCTGCCGCAGCTCTGTGAGCCGCTGCCGGCCCTCATCGACCGTGCCGCCCAGCAACAGGATCAACGCCTCGTTGAACGGCGTGTCGCGCTGCACTTCGGCTACCAGCAGCAGTTCCGCGCGGCCAAGCCAGACGTGGAGCTGGTCGTGCTTTTCGGGCTGCGACTTGAGATAGTAATCGACGTGGCCGACCGCGAAGTCGATCTGCCGCCAGAGGTCGCGAATCACGAGCGCGTAGAGCGTGCGGTCGGCGTCGTTGTTCGCGGCCTCGCGCAGGGCGTCCAGCACGATCAGGTGGTACAGCCCGCGCACCAGGTTCTGCGCGATCACCAGCTCGGTCAGCCGCATCGACGAGGTGATGGCGCGGTGGTAGATGCCCGGCGACTGCAGGCCAAGGCCGCCGCCGTTGGCCAGCGCCCGCTTGCGCAGCGCCTCGTGATGGCGGCCGAGGTCGTAGATCTCGGTCGCCAGATAGCTCTTCACTTCGTAGAAGCCGTAGCTGATCCGCTCGAGCCAGCCGGAGAAGATCTGCATGCCGACGAGCGACGCCTCGGAGATCTCGGTCAAGATCTGGCAGATGGCGCGCTCGGCGATCTCGTCGTACGGCTGCAAGGCGTCCCAAGGAATATCCGTCGCCGAGGACCAGCGATCGCGGATCGCGTCCTCGTACAAATCCGCCGCATTCTCCGACCAGACGTCGCACTTGTCGTAGAGCGAGTAGCTGGCTTCGAGGAAGGTCTGCCCCGAGGGGAAGGCGCCACGCGGCATGTCCGTCTTATGCGGCCAGCGATCCGGCACGTAGGCGTAGCTGCCCTGATCGATGTCGCGCAGGCGCAACCCCTGCGGGCCGATCGCCGGTTTCATGCCGCGCTGCGTCGGCACGCGCATCCAGGCGAAGTCGCGTTCGGGCTGCTGTGCCTGCGCCACGGGTTCATTGCTGGACTGTGTCGTCACTTCTCGCCTCCCTGGACCCCTGTGCCGATCAACGGACGAGCCGAAACCAAACCGAGGGAGCGTGCGACTCCCGCTGAACACGCACGCTCAGCCCGGTCAGCAACCGGGTGCCCAACCGCGCCGGGCTAGTTGCGCGGCGGATCGAGGAACTTCTGCATATCGGGGTTCATGCGCTCGCGGCGGTCGCCCAGGCCGACGACTTCGAGCCGATGCATGTACTCGTTGATCTGCCGCCGGCGGATCGCCATCAGCTTCTGATAGCCGAGGTCGATCTTCTCCTTGCCGCCGCCGAGCAGGATCGCCAGCGACTCGGCGGACTGACCGCCGCTGGTGAGGCCGGCCTGGGTGGTGCCGAGCAGCCCTTCCTGGCGGTCCAAATAGTGATGGATCTCTTCGCGCCGCTCCGGCTCCGTCTCGATCAGGTACTTCATGTGCGTCACGCCGAAAGCGACGTGGCGGCTTTCGTCCTGTGCGGCCAGGCGGAACATGCGCTTCTCGGCCTCGTTGCTACTGATCAGCTCGCCCATACGGAACAGGCTCTGCACAAAGCCCTCGGCCACGAGATGCAGCAGCGTGGTCATCTCGGTGAAGTCGGTGACCTGCAACAGGCCCACGGCGCCGGGGCCGGCCTGCAAGAGGCCGCAGCCGTTCGCCAACGCCCGCTTGCGGAAGACGTCCTCGTGCCGCGCCTCGTCCATGATCTGCGTGCCGACGAACAGTGCGACCTCGTAGTGATCGGCGCTGATCTGCGGCAGGTAGCGGCCGGGCAGATCGGCGGCGATGAACTCGACCTGCGTCAGAAACGTGCAGAGCTGGCACATCGCCAGTTCCATGTCGTCCGGCAGTTGCGTCAACTCGTGCCAGGGCACGTCGACGGCGCTGGACCACTGCCGCGCCTGCGCCTCTTCGTACAGCATCTGCACAGAAGCCGACCACGACTCGGACTTGCTCGTCCAGCGCGGGCCAAGGCGGGGCGCCTCGGGGCGCACGCCGGCGCCGCGCGGGCGGCCGGTGTAGTTGGTGGTGAGTTCGGGCACCTGGCCGTAGGCGCCCTGCTCGGCCTGCTCGATCGTGAAGCCCTTGCGGCCGAAGTTGGCGCGGAAACCCCACGGCGTGCCGGCCTTCAGCCAGCTCAGATCGAGTTCCGGTGCGTTGGGCTCGGTGCGAAGCTGCTCCAGCATCGCGGCGCTGACCGGCATGGCTTGCCTCCCGCCTTTTCCTGCGAGTTTTTACCACTGGTATAATACGGTCATACGCCCAGAAGCCGCCGCCTGTCAAGTATGCAGAAAAGAGCGCAGCGCCTTCTCAGATGCCGCCATGGCCGCCCCACGCGGGGCACCTAACCCTGCTTTGCCTGGCGGCAAAGCTGTCCCTTCCCGAAGCGGGAAGGGACTTTTGGAGCGTTCCCAGCGCCATGAGACGGCGGCGGGGCTGGGGTGTCCTTGTGGGACAGGCGCCAGGCTCGTCTCCCAGCCGCCCCGTCGTTCCTCGACCCTCACCCTTCCTGTGTCGGGAAGGGACAGATTTCGCTGAAGCGAAATCAGGGTTAGGTGCCCCGCGCCGCCAGGGCGCGCCGCATACCACACGGTCGGCGACACACGCGGCGAACGCGACGTTCGCGCGGCAGCACAGGGCGGTGCTAGCATGCAGGTCAGGCGATGGAGGTTGCAGTGACGAGCACGGCGGCATCGGGCGCACTGGTGGGCAGAAGCAGGCCACCGGGCGTCAAGGAGCGCATCCTCGAAGCGGCGGCCGAGGAGTTCGCGGAGTTCGGCTATCACGGCAGCTCGTTGCGGCGGATCAGCGAACGCTCGCACGCGACGAAGCCGATGATCTACTACCACTTCCAGGGCAAAGACGGCCTCTTTGCCGCCGTCGTGAGAGAACAGCTTGGCCGCCTCGAAGACCGCCTCAACGAGCGCATCGCCCGGCAGGGCGACGCGGTCAGCCACCTTGGCACCTTCGCCCGCCTCTATCTGACCTGCTTCCTCGAAGACTTTCCCGGCCTTGCCGTCGGCCTGCGGGAGTTGCCCACGCTGCCCGCGCCCGTCTTTGCCGAGATCGCGGCGGCGCATGGGCGCATGGTCGTGGCGATTCTCAAGCGCATCCTGCGCGACGGCGAAGCCAGCGGCGAGCTGCGCCCGCATGACGTGGACAACTGCGCCCGCGCGATTATCGGCATCATGCATTACTACATTCGCGGCTCCGGCCTCGACAATGCCGCCGCGATCGCGGCGGGCACGGACCAGATCGTGAGCTACTACGCGGCCGGCCTGCTGGCGCGGTAAGCCTGGGAACCGCAATCTGGACATTGCCCATCGCTGCTCCACCGGGCGTCGGGAGACGATCGGGACGAGATCTGGAACGCCGTAGTCGCCGGGCGCGAGCCCGAAATTTGGCCTTACGCACGATACGTCGCCGGAGATGTCGATCCTAGCGGGAGCCGATCGTCGTGATCTGTGAGAGGCCTGCGAAGGCAGGTCAACCAGTTCACGCAACAGAGAGGCTGGCGCCATGACTCAGACAGCAGACCCTACACCCACCGCCGTCACCAGGCGCTTCCTCGCCGCAATGTCGAGGCTCGACATCGATGCGATGTTCGCGGAGCTTGCAGATGATGTTGCCTGCTGCTTTCCCACCGCTCCCGAGGGTGGTCCGCGAGAGATTCGAGGCAGGGACACGAACCGTGGCTTCTTCTCCGGCGTTATTCGCCCCATGCTGGCTACCTACGCGGTAACGCGCATGAACGTGCATCTACTCGGCGACGATGCGGAGCAGATCGTAGCGGACTACGCATCCGAAGGTTCCCTCATCGACGGAAGCCCTTACCACAACACCTATCTGGCGTTGGGCATGGTCCGCGGCGGCAAGATTGAGCGCTGGACCGAGTTTTGCGACCCGGCGCCGATCCTGCGCGGTATTGCGGCGCTTCAAGCAGGAACACGGTGATTCTTCCTGCGTGAAGGCGCATTGCAACCCGGCGTATGCCGTACAATGCGGCCTCAGCGGCTCCGTGCAGGGGAGACCCGTGTCAATGCGGCCGGGCGAAGGCATCGGCGATGGCGTTCAGCAGCTCGAATTGATGCTGCTGGCTGTCACAGTCGCCCACCGCGGCGACGACAGGCCCGCTGCCCTCGTAGGCGTAGCGCCCGTTCTGCTGTGACCAGTAGCGCCGCGCGCTGTCCGCGCGATCCGCGGCGGCATATTCGCCGGCGAACACCATGCAGCCGTCGGCCTCAAACGCCCAACCATGGTCGGCGCCCGGCGGCTTGCGGCTGGCCTCGGCGAGCCCATCGATCGGCGGGAAGCGCTGCGCCAGCACGAACAGCACGTCGTCCGCGTGTGCGACGGGCGAGGCAGCGACGGGCGACGTCGCCGGCGGCTGGGTCGCTGCCTGAGGCGGCGGCAGTGGCGTCGTCGCCGCAACCACGCGCACTCCGGGTCCGGGCGCGGCGACCGTCGGCGTGGGATGGGCTCCAGAGGAGCCGAGAATCATGCCCGAGCTGACCAACAAGACCACGATCGCCGCGCTGCCCCCGAGCGCTCCCGCTCCCGCCCAGGCCGGATGCCGGCGCACGAGCTGGATCGTCCCTGAGGACCAGATCCGTAGACCGCTGATCAGAGTCGAGGGGCGTAGCCGCCTTGCGGCGTGCTCCTGCGCCAGGCGCGGCGCTGCGTCGGCGGGCAGCTGAACGCCGACAGCATCAAGCTGTTCGGAAAGCGGCGAGAAGACAGGCTGCGCCGCTTTGAACCGCTCCAGATCGTAGCCGCGGCGGCGGTAGGACACGCTCAGGACAGCGTACGCCTCATTAATGCGCTGCATACGCTCGCCAGCGCCGGAGTCGTGGTTGCGGTCGGGGTGGTAGCGTCGCGCCAGCGCGGCGTACGCGGCCTTGATCGTCTCCGGCGAGGCGCCGGGCACGACCTCAAGTTCGCGGTAGTAATCCGGCAGCGTCCGCTCGTCGATCAGGGGGCGACAACCTCGTTCTGCGTCGCTGCGAGTATCGGCAGACGCGGCCGCCTGCTGAAGCCGGTGCGCTGCGCCGACTATTGCAGTGTGCTATCATGTCAAGTGAATACACGGATAGACCCGTGCAGGAGGTCCAGATTATTACCACCGACACCAGACCCGTGCGGCGCCGCCGACGGCCAACCGCCACGGTGCAGATAGAAGCAGCTATCCCAGCAGCAGCCCCGGCTCGACAACCTGCCCCGATCCCGCGCCGGCGCGTCCTCGGCAGAACCTCCGGCTTCCGCAAGCTCGGCCTCGGCAAAGAATCCCTCGCCGCGATCGCCGCAATGGACTTCAAAGAGCCGACACCGATCCAGGCCGAGGCCATCCCCCCAATGCTTGAGGGCCGCGACCTCGTCGGCAAGGCGCAAACCGGCACCGGCAAAACCCTCGCCTTCGCGCTCCCGATCGCCGAGCGGATCGACCCCGCCTCGCTCGCCACACAGGCCATCGTCCTCGTTCCCACCCGCGAACTGGCCTCCCAGGTCGCCGATGAGACCGTCCGCGCCTGCGCCGGACGCGATCTGCGCATCGTGCCGATCGTGGGCGGGCGGCGGATCAAGGACGATCTGACGCGGCTCGCCGCCGGCGCACAGATCGTCGTCGGCACGCCTGGCCGGGTGATCGACCACCTGCGCCGCGGCACGCTCAGGCTCGAAGGCGTGAAGATCGTCGTGTTGGACGAGGCCGACGAGATGCTCGACATCGGCTTCGCGGATGCGATCGAGACGATCCTGCGCCGCACGCCGCGCACGCGGCAGACAACGCTCTTCTCCGCGACGATGCCGCCCTTCATCCGCAAGATGGTGCAGCGCTATCTGATCAACCCGGTGCGTGTAACCATCGACCCGGAAGAGGTGACGGTCGCCACGATCGATCAGGTTTACTACGAAGTTTCCGAGCGCGACAAGCTGCCCGGCCTGCTGGAACTGCTCGACGGGCCGCAGATGCAGCGCGTGCTCTGCTTCCGCCGCACGCAGATCGGCGTGGACCGCCTGGCATCCGATCTGCACCGCCGCGGCGTCGCCGCCTGCGGCATCCACGGGGGCATGACCCAGTCCGAGCGCGACCGCGTGATGCGGGCCTTCAGAGCGGGCGAGATCCGCGTGCTGATCGCGACGAACGTGGCGGCGCGCGGCCTTGACATCCAGGACGTGACGCACGTCGTCAACTACGACCTGCCGCAGACCACCGAAGAGTACGTGCATCGCATCGGCCGCACCGCCCGCGCTGGCAACGCCGGCACCGCCGTGACGTTCATCGCCGAGTGGGACTTCGAAGGGCTCGACGTGCTCAAGCGCTACCTCAACGGCGACCTGCGTCGCGGCCTGTTGCGCCTCTACGGCGGCCCTGGCCGCGCCAGCGCGTAGTTCAGCGGACGCCGCTCGCCCCGCGCACAGAAAAAGCCCCCTCTGCTCGTCAGCGAGCGTCTGAGGGGGCTTCGGCGTTGCTGCCGCTGTATGCCCGTTTGGGTTAGCGCAGGGAGGCAGCGCTGGTCGTGAGGTACACGGCGCGCCACTGCCCACGCGGGCACCTAACCCTGACCTCGCAGGCGAGGTCTGTCCCTTCCCGAAACTGGAAGGGACTTCTGGAGCGTTCCCGGCGCCGTGCGACGGCGGCGGGGCTGCGGTGTCCCTGCGAGACACGCGGATGGATTGCCTTCCACCCAGCCGATTGTCCTCGAACCAAACCCTTCCTGTGTCGGGAAGGGACAGCTTTGCCGCCAGGCAAAGCAGGGTTAGGTGCCCTGCGCGGCCGGTGCCCTCCGCACAGCCTATGGAAGTCGCGGTCGAGTCCGCCTCTAATACACCGTCGCGCGGTCGCCGACGGCGGTGGCGAGGCCGGTCTCGTCGCGCAGCTCGCGCAGTTGTTGCTGCGCCGCGCGCACGAGGCAGTTCGCATCGGACGTCAGCGTGACCATCTGGAAGCCCATCTTCAGCCACTTCGCGCTGAAGGCCACGCCGCCGGTGTGAATGCCAGCCGCCACGTTATGTCGCCGGCACGCCTCCAGGATCTTGCCCACTGTCGCCTGGTGCGTCGGGTCTTCGTTGTCCATGCGCGGCGGCATGCCCAGCGCGTAGCTCAGGTCCGATGGACCGATGTAGATGCCGTCCACGCCTTGCACGCTCAGGATCTCGTCCAGGTTGGCAATGCCGTCGGCCGTCTCGATCATCAGGATGCAAGCGATGTGCTGGTGCGCGGCGTCCTGATAGCCGGAGCCGCCGTAGATCGCGGCGCGAATCGGGCCGGAGCTGCGGAAGCCGCGCGGCGGATAGCGGCAGGCGCCGACGGCGCGCTCCGCCTCCTCCCGGTTGTTGACCAGCGGCACGACCACGCCGTAGGCGCCGGCGTCCAGCACCTTCATGATCGTCGCCGGATCGTTCCAGGGCACGCGCACGAACGGCGTGACTTCGGTCGTGCTGATCGCTTGCAGCATATGCACCGCGTCGCCGTAGTCGATCAGGCCGTGCTGCATGTCGATCGTCAGCCAGTCAAAGCCCTGATGCGACATCAGTTCGGCGGTAAACGTATTCGGCAGCGAGAGCCAGGCACCGACCGTGGGCTTGCCCTCGCGCCAGGCCCGCAACACCGCGTTCTCACGCACGGGTTGTCATCCCTTCTGCCGGCCAGAACGCGGCCGGCTCCGCAGATACGGCAACGCTTCAGCCCGCATTCTGGCCGCGGCGCCGCGCACGGTCAAACCGGGCCAATTTCGCTGTGTGACCGTACCATTCCGTCCCTATGCGACGGGCAGCGAAAGCGGCTACCATGTTTGTTGCAAGCAAACGCAGTCGCGAATGACTGAAGGACGGGAGACGCCATGCTCGATCAGAAAACCAGCAGCAAAGACACCGATTCGGTCGGTGGCTGGCAGGCGGCATCGATTCTCGACTTCATCACCGACGCGGCGCGGTCGATCGGCGTCGGCACGACGACGGACGCAGGCTGGGCGCCGCCGCCGCAGGCGGGCACCGTGCCGGTGATGATGACCGGCGGCATTCCCGACCCAGCCAGCCTGCCGAAACAAGAACTGCTCGACGCGCTGGCGAAGGTGTTGGACGACGTGCCGGCCGAAGCGCTGCGCTACGGCGGCACGCAGGGCTTCGAAGTGCTGCGTGAGGCGCTGGCGGAGCGCTCGGCCGCACTCGATCGCGTGGAGCAAGGGCCGGAGAACTTTGTCCTCACCAATGGCAGCGCCGGCGGCATCGACCTGATCTGCTCGGCCTTCATCAATCCCGGCGATCTCGTGTTGACCGAGTCGCCGACGTTTTCCGGTACGCTGCGCACCTTCCGCGGCCACCAGGCGCGGCTGATCTCCGTGCCGATGGACAACGCCGGCATGGATACCGATGCGCTGGCCGAGACGCTTGAGCGCCAGCAACGCGCCGGCGAGCCCGTCAAGGCGATCTACACGATCCCCGACTTCCACAACCCGATGGGCGTCTACATGACGCTCGCCCGCCGGCGCCGGCTGGTCGAGCTGGCGAATCAGTACCGCGTGATCGTGATCGAAGACGACGCCTACGCGGACCTCGGCTTCGACGCCGAGCCGATCCCCAGTGTCTACAGCGTGGCCGGCGGGCAGGGCGTGCTGCGCGCCTGCACCTTCAGCAAGACCGTGGCCACCGGGCTGCGCGTCGGCTGGGTGCAGGGTCGTGGCGATTTCGTCGACGCCTGCGTGCGCATGCGCTTCGATATGGGCGCCAGCCCGCTGCTGCACCGTGCCCTGGCCGAGTTCGTCGTCTCCGGCGGCTGGGAGCGGCACATTCAGAAGCTGCACCGCATCTATTCGGAGAAGTGCGACGCGCTTTCCACCACGCTGCTGGAAGAGTGCGAGCCCTACGCGCGCTTCGTGCGGCCGGACGGCGGCTTCTTCGTCTGGCTCGAATGCCGCGACGGCCTCGACTCGGCCAGAGTCGCGCAGCTCGCGCCGGAAGAGGGCGTGCTCGTCGTTCCTGGCCGCAACTTCTTCCTCGAACAGAACGACAGTACGCACCTTCGCCTCGCCTTCAGCACCGAGACGCCGGACGACCTGCGCGAAGGCGCCCGCCGCCTGGCCCGCGCCTTCGCCCGCGCCGCCGGGTAGCGACGCCACGCGAACCCGCGGTCAGACGCTGTGACAGGGGCGCACGATCGTGCGCCCCTGTTCCGTGGCCGTCCCGGGGCCGGCCGTACAACTCTCCGCCGCCGCCGTGCATCGATCGGTTGATCGGACAGCCAACCCCGCGGGAGCACCGCATGAGGCGAACATTCCTGCTGGCGACCGCGCTGGCGCTGCTCACAGTGGCATGCAGCTCAGGCAACAACAAGAAGAGCGCCGCCACCGCGACGCCAGGCCGCACATCCACGCCGGCGGCAACGGCGACACCGCTCATCGCCACGCCGGTTCGCGGCCCTGCGCCGGCCATTACTGCCATGCCGTCGCCCTCGATCGCGCCTGGAGCGGCGACGGCGCCCACGTCGAGCAACAGCACGCCGGCGCGCGGCCCGGCCACGGCTGTTCCTCCCGGCTCAGCAACTCCCGCCGCCGTCACGGGAACGCCGAGCGCGGCCAGCCCGCCATCTGGGCCGCCGCCGCCGCCGCCGATTCCCACCGGCACAGCGCGCGGCGGCCGCGACAGCAACGGCGCCACGCTGCCCGTGGGTGAACTCTGCCCGCTCGGCTTCCCGATCAAGGGGGCGGACGATCAGAAGGTATACAAGCCCTCAGACCCGGAGTACGCAACGATCCGGCCGGTCGCCTGCTTCCAGACAACCGACGACGCGATCACCGCGGGCTACACCGTCGCCCATCCCTGAGCGCGCGGGCTACTTCTTCGCGCGGTGGTTGCTTTGACACGCGATCGGGCCGCGCTTACCATCGAAGCACTCTGACGGGCTCGCGATAGCGATGATGGAGGCGACGCGGTGACGATCGAGACGAAGCCCAGCGTATCCTTGCAGGCACGGGCGCTTGTGCAGCGCCCGCGACTGGAACAGATGGGCCTGGACACCGGCAAGTTCGTGCGGCTGAAGCGAATCTACGGCCGCGGCAAGGGCAACGGCACGCTGCTGTTCCTGCCGATCGACCAGGGGCTTGAGCACGGCCCGCGTGACTTTTTCCCCAATCCAGCCAGCCTCGACCCGGATTACGAGTGGCGCCTGGCGGTGGAGGGCAACTACTCGGGCATCGCCATGCAGTACGGCCTGGCGGCCAAGTACATCCGCGACCACGCCGGCCAGGTGCCCGTGGTGCTGAAGCTCAACGGCAAAACCGACATTCCGCCGGACAAAGCGCCGCTCTCACCCCTGCACACCACGGTCGAAGAGGCGGTGCGGCTCGGCGCCGACGCGGTCGGTTACACGCTCTACGTGGGCTCGACGCTGCAGGCAGAAGACTTCAGGCAGTTCGGCGAAGTGCGGCGCGAGTGCGAGCGCTACGGCATGCCGGTGATCGTCTGGTCGTACCCGCGCGGCGAGGCGATGGACGCGAAGGGTGGCAGAGAGAGTCCGTACGCCGTGGAGTACGCCGCGCGCGTAGCCTGCGAACTGGGCGCGGACATCGTGAAGGTGAACATGCCAACCGATCCCGGCGAGAAGGCGCAGGCCAGCCCGAAGCCGTACAGCGGCATGTCCTACGACATGGTCGAAGGCTTCGAGCGCGTGGTGCGCGCGGCGGGCCGCACGCCGGTGCTGCTCTCCGGCGGCGAAAAGGTCTCGGACGAGGAGTTGTTCAGCAAGGCCGAGTCGGCGCTGCAGGCCGGTGCCACTGGCTTCATCTTCGGCCGCAACGTCTGGCAGCGGCCCCACGCCGAGGCCAACCAGGTGATCAAGCACCTCTGGGAGCTGCTCGGCAAGTACTGACGATGAGGGCGTAGGGCAGAGGGCGGAGGGATAGTTCAGCAGCAAGGCGGCCCGCCTCGTGCATGATACGCGGCCGCATCGGCGTGGCGGGGCACCTAACCCTGACCTCGCAGGCGAGGTCTGTCCCTTCCCGAGGCGGGAAAGGGACTTCCAGAGCGTTCCCGGCGGCGCCGGACGGCGGCGGGGCTGGGGTGTCCTTGCGGGTCGTGCGGAGGGAACGGTTCCTGCCTTTCCGGTGATCCTCGAACCTTACCCTTCCAGTTTCGGGAAGGGACAGACTTCGCTTCAGCGAAGTCAGGGTTAGGTGCCCCGCGCGGCCGCCTCAGCCGCGAACCCCGCCTCACAGCTCGCCGGGCTGGAAGATACCGCTGCCTTCGCCGACTTTGCGCATTTGCTCGAAGTCGTGTCGCGCCGTTACCCAGCGCACCGTGCCGGAATGGGACCGCATCACGATCGAGTTCGTCGTCGCGCCGCCGCCGAAGTAGCGCACGCCCTTCAGCATCTCGCCGTCGGTTACGCCCGTCGCCGCGAAGAAGACGTCGCCGGTCCCGACCAGATCCTCGGTCGTGTAGACCTTGGCGATATCGTAGCCCGCCGCTTCCGCCGTTTTTCGTTCGTCATCGTTGCGCGGCCAGAGCTGGCATTGGATCTCGCCCTTCAGGCAGCGCAGCGCCGCCGCCGTCAGCACGGCCTCCGTGGCGCCGCCAACGCCCATCAGCACGTCCACACCTGTTTCGCCGACGGCCGGCGAGATGCCGCCGGAGACGTCGCCGTCCGGGATCAGCTTGATGCGCGCCCCGGCGCGGCGGCATTCGGCGATCAGGTCCTGGTGACGGTCGCGGTCGAGGATACACACGGTCAGGTCCGACACCGAGCAGCGCTTCGCCTTGGCAATCCAGCGCAGGTTCTGGCTGGGCGAGGCGAGGATGTCGATCGAACCCGCCGCCTCAGGTCCGACGGCGATCTTGTTCATGTAGACGATCTCGCGGATGCCGAACATCGCGCCACGCTCGGCCAGCGCCAGCACGGAGAGCGCGTTGGGCAGGCCGAGCGAGGTGAGGCGGGTGCCCTCCAGCGGATCGACGGCGATATCGACGGCCGGCTGGCTGCCGTTGCCCACCTTCTCGCCGAAGTAGAGCATCGGCGCCTCGTCTTTTTCGCCCTCGCCGATCACGACAACGCCGTCCATGTCCACCGATTGCACCGCCGCGCGCATGCCGCGTACGGCCGCGTCGTCCGCCGCGTTCTTGTCGCCGCGGCCCATCCAGCGCGCCGCGTTCATCGCGGCGATCTCCGTCACCCGCACCAGCTCCATCGCCAGGTTTCGCTCGATCGGCGCCTTGACCGTGGTCATGCCTCTCCCTCCGTCGTGATCGCCGAAAGCTGCCGCCGAGCGCCGCCGGCGCGCAGCGCCGGCAAGCGCCGCGCCGCCTCGGCCAGCGTCTCTTCGCCCTTGCTGAAGGTAAAGCGGATAGTGGTGCGGCCCAGTTCCTCGTCCCGGCAGAAGCTGCTGCCCGGCACCGGCGCCACGCCGACCTCGCGGATCAGATAGCGCGTGAACTCGACGTCATCGAGGTCGGTGACCGGCCGGATGTCGGCCATGATGTAATACGCGCCCTCCGGCGCCGTGCAGGCGAAGCCCGCGGCCTGCAACGCTGCGAGCAGCATGCCGCGGCGGCGTGTGTAGCCGGCGCGCAGCTCGTCGTAGAAGCTGGGCGGAAAGCCGAGCGCGACGGCGCCCGCCTCTTGCAGCGGCGCCGGGGCGCCGACGGTGAGGAAGTCGTGGCACTTGCGGATCGCGTCGCTCCAGGGCGGCCGCGCGATTACGTAGCCCAGCCGCCAGCCCGTGACGCTGAACGTCTTCGAGAAGCCGCTGATCGTGATCGTGCGCTCGGCCATGTCGGGCAGCGTCGCCAGGCTGATGTGCTGCCGGCCGTCGTAGATAATGTGCTCGTAAATCTCGTCGGTGATGGCGAGCACGTTGAACTCCCGGCAAAGCGCGGCGATCGTCTCCAGCTCGTCCTGCGTGAGCACGCGGCCGGTCGGGTTGTGCGGTGTGTTGACGACGATCGCCTTCGTGCGCGGGCCGAAGGCCGCGCGCAGCTCCGCCGGATCGAAGCGGTACTCGGGCGCTCGCAGCGGCACAAACACCAGTGTTGCGCCGGCCAAGGCCGCGTCCGGGTTGTAGTTTTCGTAGAACGGTTCGAAGACGATCACCTCGTCACCGGGCTCGATCAGCGCCAGCATCGTCGCCATCATCGCTTCCGTGGCGCCGCAGGTGACGGTGATGTCGCGCTCCGGTTCGGCCAGGATGCCGTTGAACGCGAGCGCTTTCCGCGCGATCGCGTCGCGCAGCGGCTTCGCGCCCCAGGTGATGGCGTACTGATTGAAGTCGGCCTCGATCGCGGCGATCGCGGCATCTTTGATCGCGCGTGGAGCGGGAAAGTCAGGATAGCCCTGCGCCAGATTGACCGCGCCGTGCTCCGCGGCAAGGCGCGACATCTCCCGGATCACCGACTCAGTGAAGACGCTGGTGCGCGCCGCGACCATGGACGCTCCTTCTCGCCGGGCGGGCCGCGAAGCCGTGCCGGAGGGAAGCCCGCCGCCTCGGCTCGCCAATCGGGATCTGTCCGCACGGATCATATAGCGGCTGCCCGGCTCGGAAGGCCGATCCGGGCAGCCGCTATCATACAGGATCGTCGCAGGGCCCGATCGCCGGCCGAATTACTCGGCCGGCGCGGTGAGCGTGTCAAACTCCAGGAAGGCACGGCCGCCGCAGCGCTTGCACCGCAGGCTGCGGCCCGGCTGCCGCTCGACGGCGATTTCTTCGCCGGCGCGCGCGGGGCGAATGGTGATCTTGCCGTCCGCCAACCGGCGGCTCGCGCGGCCCAGAGTACGACCGCAGTTCAGGCACTGCACCTCGCCGCGCACCACGTCTTCGCCCGCTTTGGTCCCAATCATCGTTGTCATGGCGTCTCCTCCCCTCGCGCCCTGTGGCGGCGCTTGCTTGTTGAGGGGAGTCTATGGCCCGGATGCGCGATGCGAGCATGAGCGCGAGCACGCCGGATTCGTGAAGCTGGCAACACCAAATCGCGCCCCGGCGACGCTCAGCGTTGGTGAGCTGGATCCTTGAAGCGCGGATCGACAACCGTTACGTCGGGCCGAATATGGCCGGCCCGCTGCGCATACCACAGCGCGAAGGTATGGCCGTCCTGATCTGACGTAACAATGCCGTGTGGCGGCGCCGCGTTGAGCGTGGTCGTGGCGAAGTTCCACGCCTCCCAGTCGTTGCGCAGGTTGAAGTCGTGCAGCCCAACGACGGCCCAGGGCAACACGGTCGCCAGCGCGGCCGCGATGGCCGCGGCAGGGAGATAGCGCCGCCGCTGCGCCGTCAGCGCGCCCCGGGCCCACACCAACGCGGCCAGCATGCCGACGCCGGCGAAGATCGCGATCAGCACGTCCGCCTGAATCAGGTAGTTCTCGCGGCCGTCCGCTTTGTATTCCGTGTAGAAGACCGTGCAAAGCGCAATCACGGCCAGCCCATGTGCGGTGAACGGCCGCTCCGCGTCCCAGAGCACGGCCGCGCCGCCCACGGCGAGCGGCACGATCCACCAGGCGAACTGCCCGAGGAACAGCCTGAGCGCCACGGGCAGCCCCTGCAAAAAAACCGTCAGGCTACGGTCCAGATAGTGGTGGTAGAGGGCGCCCGTCACCACGTCCACAAAACGGTCGAAGGTCGTGGGATCGCCCCAGTTCGACGCCGGATGCTGCGCGGCGCGCAGCGGCAGCAGCAGATAGAGTGCCAGCGGTGCGACCAGCAGGGCGCCGGCGCCGGCCAGCAGCTTCGGCTCAAGCAGCCGCGCGCGGTAGCGCAGCACCAGGGCGAGCGCCGCGCCTGCGACGGTGAAGCCAAGCGTGGTGTGATGCGTGAGCGCAAAGCCGCCGGCCAGGGCTGCGCCCCAAACCTGCCGGCGCCGATCGCGCGGCCCAGCCACGATCCAGGCGATCAACCCGGTGAACAGCGCAACCTGCGCGTAGGTCTCCGCCTGCACCGACTGTGACCAGAGCGTGCGCGAGGCCGCCAGCGCCAGCGCTGCCGTGGCCGCCGCACCGTAGCGCATCGCGGCCGAGCTGCGAGGGATCGCTGGTGACAACCGCAGCACGGCAAGAAAGGCAAAGACCACCGCCCCGGCCGCGCAGAGTCCGGAGAAGAGGCCGAGCCGATAGGCGAGCTGCCCGATCGGCACGAGATGCCCGAACACGCCGCCGGCGAGCACGTACAGCGGATACCCCGTCGGATGGGGAACGCCCCAGGTCGCCACCGCCGAAGCCAGGTCACCGCTGTCGCCGTGCGGGGGAAAGCGCCAGGTCACGCTCGGCGCCATCGTCGCCAGGTACAGCGCGAACGCGACCACGCCCACGCCGGCGGCGAGATAGGCGGTCGTGCGACGCGGGAGGACGATCGGCGTCAAAGCCTCGCCGGCGAATGCGGTCGACGACCGGCCGGATCGTGCAGGCGCGTTCGGCGTCTTCGCCCGCGTGCGCGTGGCCATCGCCGCTCGGGAACGCTGCTTGGACATGCTCACAACCCGCAGGCGCCCTCGGCGCATCGTCGGATCGTCGGATCGTCGCCCTACGCCCTACGCCCTACGCCCTACGCCCTACGCCCTACGCCCTACGCCCTACAAGGATAGACGGCAGCACGATCCCGGCTGCAAGTCGGCACACCGGGGCGCCGGGCGGTCAGTACTCCAGCAATGCCTCGACGCGGTAGCCATCGAGCTTGCTGCGGCCGTCAAGAAAGCGCAGCTCGATCAAGAACTGCAACGCGTGTACCTGGCCGCCGATCAGCTCCACCAGCTTCGCCGCGGCGTTGGCCGTGCCGCCGGTGGCCAGCACATCGTCGACGATCACGGCGCGTTGGCCGGCGACCAGCGCGTCGCTGGCGATGTCGAGCTGGCTGCTGCCGTACTCCAGCGTATATTCGATGCTCATACGCGGCGCCGGCAGCTTACCCGGCTTGCGCACCGGCACGAACGGCACGGCCAGCCGGTCCGCGAGCGGCGCCCCGAACAGAAAGCCGCGCGACTCGATGCCGACGATGGCCTCGACTGGCTCGCCGCGATACCGCTCGGTGAAGCGATCGAGCGCCTCACGGAAGGCCGACGGATCGCGCAACAGCGGCGTGATGTCCCGAAACAGCACGCCGGGCTGCGGGAAGTCGGGAATGTCGCGGATGTACTGCTTCAGATCCACGCCATCACTCTGCGAAGCCGTTGCGGCAGCCGCGCCTGCGTAGCATAGGAGCGGCGATTCGGACCGGTCAATCGCAACGGCACGGTCGCATACGTCGCATACCGCATACAATGACGAGGATGCGCGCGAGGCGCAGCGATCGTCCGCGGCGGTGCGGTGCGGGGATGGCGATGGGTGGACGGCGGGCGCTGTTCGTGCTGGCCGCGATCGTGCTGATCACGGCGGGTTGCGGCAAGAAGGCAGATTCGGGCAACAACAACGCTGGTGGCGCGACGGCGACGCCGATCACCAACGGACAGCCGGCCGTCGCGTCGACCGCCGCCGCTACGTCGTCTGACGTGGCGCCGGACGGGCGTACGTACGTGATCACCAACCCGCGCTTCGATCCGCTGCCCGGCGCCCGTGCCCTCTACGGCGTGCTCGGCGGGGCGGCGTACGAGATCGAAGTGCCGCAGAGTTGGAACGGTGAGCTGGTGCTCTATGCCCACGGCTTTACCGGCGACGATCCGATCGTCTTCGTGCAGATGCCGCCGCTGCGCCAGTATTTCATCGAGCACGGCTTCGCCTGGGCCGCCACCAGCGACGCGACCAGCGGCTACAATCCCGACCAGGGGCTGCACGACACGCTGGCGCTGCGCGACGCCTTCATCCAGCAGGTCGGCGCCCCCAAACGCACCTACATCGACGGCACCTCGATGGGCGGCCACGTCGTCGTCTCTGCGATGGAGCAGCACCCCGAGCTGTTCGCGGGCGGTTACTCCGAGTGCGGTGTCGTGGCCGGCGTCGAGGAGCTGGACTATCTCGTGAGCTACAGCGCTCTCGCCGCCTACGTGACCAACACGGCGTTGCCGATTACCGACCGCGCCGCCTATTTGGCCGCCGTGCGCGCGAAGCTCCTGCCCGCGCTCGGCCCGGCGAGCCAGCCCACACAGGCTGGAGTGCAGTTCGAGGCCCTGGTCGAGAGCCTTACCGGCGGCCCGCGCCCCTGGCGGCATCAGGGCTTTCTGGACCGGCGTTCGGCCAACTTTGAAGTCGCCGCGACGGAAGACCCGCAGCATCTCAGCCTCGCCGCGCGGGCGGCCACGAATCTGGGCGTGCGGTATACGGTCGATCCGTCGGCGGGCATCGACATCGCCCGCCTGAACGCGCTGATTCCGCGCCTGCCCGCCGACCCGGCCGCGCGCAACGCCGCCGCGCACCCCGATTTTGCGCCGCGCACCGGCAAGCTCAAGGCGCCGCTGCTGACGCTGCACACCACCGGCGATCACTTCGTGCCGATCAGCCTCGAACAGGACTATCGCCGCATCGTCGACGCGGCCGGCGCCGGCGATCTGCTGGTGCAGCGGGCGATCCGCCGGCCCGACCATTGCCAGTTCAGCAGCGCCGAGCTGGAACGCGGCTTCAGCGACCTGGTCAACTGGGTCGAACACGGCGTCAAGCCGGAAGGCGATGACTTGAGTAATCCGGACCTCACGAACGCCGGCCTGCGCTTCACCAATCCGCTGCTGCCCGGCGATCCGGGCGGCGAGTGATGGTGGAACGGCGCGTCGAGGACGCGCTCACCCAGGCCATCGGACGCCTGCGCCCGCGTCGCACACGGTCCACGCTCTCGTTCAACTCCGCCGACCCCTACGACGCGATCGCACCGTACTACGACCGCACACTGGCCGGGTTCGAGGAAGACATGCCGCTGTACGAAGCCTTCGCGCGGCGGACCGAGACGCCGGTGCTGGAGCTCGGCGTGGGTACCGGGCGCGTGGCGATCGCGCTTGCGCGCGCCGGGCACCGCGTGGTGGGCATCGATCGGTCGGCGCGCATGCTGGCGCTGGCGCGCGGCGCCCTGCGGCGACGGCGGATCCGGGGTGTGGCACTCGTCCGCGGCGAGATGTGCCGGCCCGGGCTACGCGGCCGCTTCGGCCTGATCCTGTGCGCACGCGACAGCTTCTTGCACCTGGTGGATACCGAGGCGCAACTCGCCGCACTGGGCGCCGCGCGCGAACTGCTGCATCCCGATGGCCGCATCGTGCTGGACCTACCCGGCCCGGCCGGCGACTGGGGCGACTGGACGCCGGGAGCGCGCCCGCTGGTGCTCGACTGGACAGACAGCGGGCCGGGCGGGCGGGTCAGCCGCTTCACCACCTTTCGCGCCGACGCGGCCGCACAGACCC
>CALFMN010000245.1 GCA_937879875.1 uncultured Chloroflexota bacterium
TTCAGCCCACCATGCCACCACCGGTTCGTCAACTACTTGACCGGTGCTCTAGCGCGTGCCGAGCGCTATCTCGGCGATGGGCTCGCCTACGCCCTCGACCACGACGTACAGACCTACTATTACACCATGCTGCACAGGCGCCCCAATCAGCTTCTCTTGCAGGGTCGTTGGAGCGAGGCGACGGAGGCGGTCGGCCAGCTATTGGTGCGTCCCGATGTCTCGCCGCGCCACCGGATCGAGGGACTTGCTGTGCTCGGGCGCATCCGGGCCCGGCGCGGCGATCCGGAGGTAGCCGTGGTGCTGGACGAGGCGCTGCAGCTCGCCGCGCCGATCGGCGGAGGGTGGCTCGCAGTGGCGCAGGCCGCACGGGCCGAAGCGTCGTGGCTGGTCGGAGACGCAGCAGCGGCCGCGGACGAAGCACAGCGCGCTTACGAGGATGCCATCGCCAGGAACGAGCGCTGGTTGGTGGGTGAGCTGGCGCTCTTGCTCCGGCGCGCAGGCGCGTTGGAGGCGGCCCCGGTGGTCGCGGCGGAGCCGTACGCCCTGCAGATCGCCGGCGACTGGCGGGCGGCCGCGGCGCGCTGGCAGGCGCTGGGTTGCCCGTATGAGGCGGCCATGGCGCTGGCCGATGGCGATGAGCCGGCGTTGCGCCAGGCGCTCGTTGCCTTCGAGCGGCTGGGCGCCCGTCCGGCTGCGGCGATGGTGCAGCGCCGCCTGCGCGGGCTCGGGGTGCGCGGGCTGCCCCGCGGACCGCGGCCGGCCACCCGTACCAACCGTGCCGGCCTCACGGTACGGGAGGTGGAGATCTGGTGTCTCCTGCCGCGGGGCTGCGCAACGCGGAGATCGCGCAGCGGCTGGTGCTCTCCCAGCGCACCGTCGACCACCACGTCTCGGCGATCCTCGGCAAGCTCGGCGTGCGCTCGCGGGCCGAGGCCGCCCGCGCTTTCGGGGATCACGAAGCAACCGCTACCAGCCCCGACATCCGCGCCTCCTGAGCCGTGGCGCCTACCCCGGTGGGCGACCTCGAGGCCTGGCAGCTATAGGCATTAGCCTGATCCTCCACCACGCCCAACATGGGCAGTGCGCACCGCGAACCTGGCAGTCCTCCCGATGAGCGGCGATGCCGGCTCCGGCAGCATGAACGTTGCCGGCAAGACCGACGCAGCACATCAGGAGGAAGCGCGATGCCACGCTACATGGTCGAACGCACCTTTCCCGACGGCCTGGCTATTCCCGTCAATGGAGACGGCGCGGCGACCTGCCTGCGCGTGGTCGGCACCAACGCCGACCTCGGCGTGACCTGGGTCCACTCTTACGTGAGCGAGGACAAGAAAAAGACCTTCTGCCTCTACGACGGGCCGGACCCCGAGGCGATCCGCCGGGTGGCGGAACGCAACCAGTTGCCGATCGACCGCATCACCAAAGTCAGCGTGCTCGACCCCTACTTCTACCACTAGCCCAGACCGCTGCCCTGTCCGCCTGCCGCCGACGGCGGTGGCCACACGGCGGTCCGTACATGGCACGACTCCATTTCACGTTCACGCGCAAAGGGGGAGCGCAATGCTGCGACGCTGGCTTATGCTGCTCGGCCTGGCGCTGCTTGCCCTGCCGGGCATCCTCACACTGCCTCGACACGCCGCCCGCGCCGCCACGGCGTGGGACGTCCAGGTTTCGGGTGACGTCGTCGCCGAAGGGATCATGGCGAACGCGTTCTTTCCGGGCACCCTCACCGTCCACCAGGGCGACAGCGTGCGCTGGACCTGGGCCACCACCCTGGCGCCGCACACGGTCTCCTTTCCGGGTCCGGGTGCTGCGCCCGACATCTTCACGCCGGGCCCGGACAGCGGCTCGGTGCAGGGTGGGCCCGGCTTCTTCCCGCAGGGCGACGTGGGCCCGGATAACAGCGGCACCTACGACGGCAGTCAGGTCACCGGCTCCGGCGTTCCGCTGAGCCCGGACACCCCGCCCTTCGTGCTCACCTTCACGCAGCCGGGTGTCTACCCGTATCTCTGCCTAACCCATCCCGGCATGCATGGCAGCATCGAGGTGCTGCCCGCCGACTCCGCACTCACAGAGACCCCCGCCCAGGCCCGCGAGCGCGGCATGAGCGAGTTCAACGGGCTGGTGGGGCAACTGCGCGCGGCGCTCAGCGGCGCTGGCGCGCCTCAGGCCGTCGCTGCCAATGGCCCGGTGACGCATCTTGTGGCGGCGGGCATCAGCAATACCGCCGGGATGAGTGCACTGTCCTTCATCCCCGCGGACATCACGGTGCACCGCGGCGACCTCGTGATCTGGGCGGGCGAGGACCCATTCGAGGTGCACACGGTGACGTTCGCCTCCGGGGCGACCCCACCAGCTCTGTTGCAGGTTACCCCGCAGTCGCAGGGGCCGCCGCTCGCCGTCATCGCGGCCAATGTCTACAGCCCGGTCGGCGGCGACAGCTACGACGGCACCGGCTACACGAACTCGGGCTTCTTTGGACCGGGCGGCGGTTTTGCCTTGCGCATCGATGCGCCGCCGGGCACGTATCAGTACCTCTGCCTGATCCACGGCCCCAACCCGATGCGCGGCACCATCACCGTCGCACCCTGAGCGCCGGCTCGGGCAGACATCAAACGTGAACAAGAGAACAAGAAAGGATCAAGGAACCATGAATGAGCACGGCACATCGACCGACGACTGCCGCAACGGCGACGCGGACGCCGAGGTGCAGGGCTACGCGACCGGCCTCCTGCCATATGCGACCATGATCGACGCGCAGCGCTTCCCCTGGGCGACGCAGCTCGTGGCCCGGCCGCTGTCGCAGGGACCCCTCACCCAGCCGTCGCCGTCCGGCTCGTCCTTCAGCAACGAGCCGGGCGAATCCCCACGCCACATTCCCACGTAAGCGCGGCGCCGGCACGGCGCATTATTCGTCGTACTCACCGCCAGTTGCGCGTGACTTGAGCAGAAGGAGACGCATCATGCGAAGCTCTCGTTGGTTCCTCACGACGGTGGGCCTTATGGCCGCGGGCCTGGTCCTGCTCGTCTTCGCCACGGCGCAGCCGCCTGCCGGCACCGTCCAGGCCGACGGCAGCTCGCCGACGGTCACTCCTCCACCCGTCTTCATCCCCCCAGCGCCTACCCTGATCTCCCCGGCGTACGGCGCGACAGTGAGCAGCACCGTCACGCTGAGGTGGAGCGCGAGCTTCGGTGCCACTTACTACCTGGTCGGCATCACAGACATGACTGCGGGCATCGACTTCGGCACGGCGACGGTAGCGACCACGAGCTGGACCCCGTACCCCAACGTGCGGCTGCGCTCGGGTCACGTCTACGTCTGGACGGTGCAGGCCTGCTACAGCGGCGAATGCTCCTCGGCCAGCAGCAGCGCCTTCAGCGTCCGCTGAACCGTGGCTGCGTCCCTCGGGTGGTAGCTGCACGCTGCGCGCCGCGCCGCCCATCCGCCAGTGACGGGTGCCCAACGCCAGGTACGGCGCGGACGCGGTCGGAGCCCCGGCCGCTACCCGTGCGGGTCCGCCGTTGAACCGTGGGCGTGCCCATGCCGGACTCTGGGGGAAACCGCGATGAGATGCACGATGCCGGCCACCGCCGTGCTCCTGCTCGTTACCGTGGGGCTGTTGGCCGACGGTCGCTTGCGGCAGGCTGCTGCACAGGATGGCGGGAGTGTCACCTACTCCGCCGGCTGGAATCTGATCGGCGCGCCCACCGCCACGCTGCTTGAGCAGGCGAGCGGGCCGGCCTACGTCCTTGGCCCGAGCAGCAGCGGCTATCAGGCGCTGGGCCTGGAGGAGGAGATCGGCGGGCGCGGCGCCTGGGTCTTCTTTCCGCGGGACACGACGCTGACCCTCGGCCGATCGGCATCGGAGTTCAGCCGCACGCTGGTGCCGGCCGGCCAATATGTCATCGTCGGCAATCCGTCGGCAACCCAGACGCTCGCCATCAGCGGCGCCGACCATGCGTTCAGCTACGATCCCCTCACCGGTTACACCGCGGTCACCGAACTTGCACCGGGCCGGGGTGCGTTTGTGTTTTCGACCGCCGGCGGCGAGATCACGCTGGGGAAGATGCCCAGCGGAAGCAGCGCCGACGCAGTTCGTGCGATTCAGCGCGATCTCGCGGGCGACCCGAGGCAGCGCGCTCCCTTCGACCGGCTGGCAGCGGTCGCCGTGGAGCTGCTGCGCAATCGCGACTATGCGTCGCTGCAGTCAACGCTGGACGACGCGACCGCGGCTACGGAAGATGGCCTGCGGGCGAAAGGGAGCGCGCTGCTGCCGTCGCTGGACACGGTCCAACGCAACGCCTTCGCGATGGTGCGGGAGGCGCTATCGGAAGCACGGACTGCCGTGCAGGCGGGGCAGCTCGCCCAGGCCGACGCCGCCCTCGACGCGGCGCGCCGGGCGGCGCAGGCGGCGCAGGACGACGCGATTGCCCTGGCCCGCACCCCAACCGGGAGCGCCCGCTATCTGGACGTCACCCCGCAGACGCTGGCGCGATACGGCGCGCTTATCCGCGGCGCGCTGCCGGCGATCGTGGCGGGGATCCCGCACGGGGACGACTTTTGGGGCTTCGCCCAAGCGCTGCTGGCCGGCCAGCCGCCGCCCGCGTTTGGCCTCGTCGCCAGCGCGCCGCCCACGGCGGCGTTGACACCGTCGCCGATGCCGACGACGGCGAAGATCCCGCTCGATTTCTTCGTTTCCTGCACCAGCGGAGGGGAACTCTGCAGCCCGAGCCACACCGAGAACGTCATCACCGGCGGCGTGCTTGAGGCCGATCTGATCGCCGGCGGTTGCGGCATCTGCGGCCACTGCTCAGACATCATCATCACTTTGTTCGTCGATGGGACGAGCAAGTACACGACGGGCAAGCTTGGTCCGCTCGCGGGCAACGCCGACAGCGGCCTGATCAACCTGGGCCCGGTCTCGCCCGGCGAGCATGTGGTGGGCTTCCAGGCGACCGGTGTCGCGGACGACCGCGGCTGCAACCACGACACGCTCGGCTCCTGGGGTGCTGGCGGCTACCTCCTCGTCTCACGCTGAGTCCGACCGGCGAGCGGCTGCCGGCGGGAACGAGAACCATGCCGCCAGCCGATCGGCGGTGCAGACTGCAAGCTTTACCGGATGACGCCGCGCTCGCGCCACCGCGCGATCTGCTCCGGGGTGAAGCCGAGCTGGCCCAGCACTTCGTCGTTGTGCTCGCCGAGCGCCGGCGAGCCGCGCTGCACGCGTGTCGGCGTGGCGCTCATGCTGACGACGGGCGCGCTGCCGCGCAGCGGGCCGAGCAGCGTGTGCTCGTACTCCGCGACGTAGCCGTTGGCCTGTACCTGCGCGTCGTCCCACAGCTCTTCGACGAAGCGCACCGAGCCGGCGGCCACGTCGTTCGCGTCGAGATGCGTGAGCCACGCAACCGTGGTGCGCTTGCGCATCTTCTCTTCGACCTCGGCCACCAGCGCCTGGCCGACCGCGGCGATGCTCTCTTTCGCCGGGTCGAAGTCGGGGTCGTAGCGGCGGTCGTTGACGCCGAGGGCGCGGCGGAAGCGGGCGCGCGGCCCCGGCCCCAGGCAGCCGACGGCGAGATAGCTGTCCTGCGTCTGGTAGATGCGGTAGTAGACGTTGCCCAACAGCTCAGGCATCGCGGCGCGGCGCTCGGCGTACAGCTCCTCGATCGGGGCGCCGCGGGCGCGGGCGGCGGCCAGGTTGGCGAGCTTCGTCTGTCGCGGCTCCTCGTCCATCGCCATAATCTCTTTGAAGCCAGCCTGCAGGTTCAGCGCCGAGAGCAGCAGGCTGGTGTCGATCGCCTGCCCTTCGCCCGTCTTCTCGCGGTGGTAGAGCGCCGCCGTCACGGCCCAGGCCATGTAGGCGCCGGTGAGCGCATCGGCCGGCGCGAACTGCACGATGCGCGGAATGCCGTTCTCCACCACGCCGTTCGAGGTGACCAGGCCGCTCATCGCCTGCGCCACGATGTCGTAGCCGCGGCGACGGGCGTCCGGCCCGCGCGTGCCGAAGGCCGTGTTCTCGCAAAAGATGATGTCCGGGCGGATGGCGCGGGCAGCTTCGTAGTCGACACCCAGCTCTTCCGCGACACCGGGGCGGTAGTTTGTCACCAGTACGTCGGCCCAGCGGATCAGCGCCTCGCGGATCGGCGCTGCCTCCGGCCGCTTCAGGTCGAGCGCGATGCCGCGCTTGCCGCGGTTCTGGTTGATGAACGGCCGGCTCTCTTTGGGCATGAATTCCGATTGAAGCCGCCAGGGCTCGCCTTCGATCGGTTCGACCTTGACCACGTCGGCGCCCATGTCGGCGAGCAGCGATGCCGCGGCCGGCCCGGCGATGATCTGGCTGCAATCAAGAACGTGAACTCCTTCAAGCGCACCCGCCACGAGCTGCCCCCTGTTTTATCGTGTGATTCGTTTTCACGTGCAGCATGTGCCGAAAGGCCGTTTGCGTTCAAAGGTCCGGTCTGGACAAACCTGTACACTGGCCGGGCAGAGCGACGCGGGAGCAGCGACGATGGCCTATATCGCCGGCGTGGACGTGGGCGGCACCTTCACCGACGTGACCTTGATCGATACAGACAGCGGCCGCGTCTGGGCGGCAAAGACACCATCCACGCCGGCCGACCAGTCGCTCGGCTTCGTAACAGGGCTGGAGAAGGCGGCGGCGCTGGCCGGCGTGCCGCTGGCCGCGATCGAGCGCTGCTTTCATGGCACGACCGTCGCCACCAACGCGATCTTGCAGCGCAGCGAGACGCGGCTCGGCCTGCTCACGACCGCCGGCTTCGCCTCTGTGCTCGAGATCGGCCGCCACGACATCCCGCGCGACGCCAACTACTTCGGCTGGAGCAAGCCGGAGCGGCCGGTGAAGGCGGACCTGATCCGCGAAGTGCCGGAACGCGTCGACTGCGACGGGCGCGTGCTGCGGCCGCTGGACGAAGACGCGGCGTGCATGGCGATCCACGGCCTGCGCGACCTCGGCGTCGAGTCGTACGCCGTCTCGCTGCTCTACTCGTTCCTGAACCCGGCGCACGAGCTGCGGCTGCGCGAGCTGATCGCCGAGGAGCAGCCCGGCGCGCTGGTTTCGCTCTCCTGCGAGGTGCTGCCGCGCTTCCGCGAGTTCGAGCGCACAATGACGACGGTGCTCAATGCCTACGTGGCGCCGCACGTCGGCCGCTATCTCAGCGACCTGGAGCAGCGGCTGCGCGAGCGCGGCTGCAACGCCTCGCTCCTGATCATGAAGTCGAACGGCGGCGTGGCCGGCGCGGAGACGGCGGCGCGGCAGGCGATCCACACCGCCGTCTCCGGCCCGGCGGCGGGTGTGATCGGCGCGGTGGCGGCGGCGCAGGCGGCCGGCTTTGCCGATGTGATCTCGATCGACGTGGGCGGCACCAGCGCCGACATCTGCCTGACGCGCGGCGGCCGGCCTGAGGTCACGGCGGAGGGACGCGTCGGCGGCTTCCCGATGGAGGTGCCGATGCTGGACGTGCAGACGATCGGCGCGGGCGGCGGCAGCGTCGCCTGGCTGACGAGCGCCGGCGGGCTGGCGGTGGGGCCGCGCAGCGCCGGCGCCGAGCCTGGCCCCGCCTGCTACGGCCGCGGCGGCACGGAGCCGACCGTCACCGACGCCAACCTCGTGCTCGGCCGCCTGCCCGCGCAGCTGCTGGGCGGCGAGCTGGCGCTGGACCTGGCGGCGGCGCGACGGACGATCGAGGAGCAGATCGCGGCCCCGCTCGGCCTGGATGTGATCGAGGCGGCGGAGGGTATCATCGCCATCGCGGACAACGCCATGCTCGGCGCGATCCGCACAATCTCGATCGCCCGCGGCCTCGATCCGCGCGGTTACGTGCTGGTCGCCTTCGGCGGCGCCGGGCCGCTGCACGCGCCCGCGCTCGCCGGCGCCCTCGGCATCGAGACGGTCGTGATTCCGCCGCGCCCCGGCGTGCTCTCCACCGAAGGGTTGCTGCGCACCGACCTGCGCAACGACTACGTGCGCACCTGCACGCAGACCGGCCCGGACTACGACGCGGCCCAGCTCAACGCGGTGCTGGCGGCGCTGTTCGAGCAGGCGTACGCGGATCTGGCACACGAGGGCGTCCCGCCGGATCGCCGCCTCCTGCGGCCCGCGGCGGACCTGCGCTACCTGCATCAGAACGCGGAACTCACGGTTGATCTGCCCGATGGCACGCTGACGGCCACAGTGCTGGCCGCGATCGAAGAGGCCTTCCATCAGGAGCACGCGCGCCTCTACAGCTACGCCCTGCGCGGCCAAACGGTGGAGCTGGTGAACCTGCGCGTGGCCGCCACCGGCCTGCTGCCGCACGCCGCAACCGCGCCCGCCGCGATATCTTCAGTGGCCGTGCCGCCGCCCGAACCCTCCGGCTCGCGACAGATCTACTTCGGTGCGGCGCATGGCTGGATCGAGACGCCTTGCTACGCGCGTGAGTCACTGCGGCCCGGTCACCAGCTCGACGGCCCGCTCGCCATCGACCAGCTCGATACGACGACGGTGCTCCGCCCCGGCGACACGGCGCGCGCGGATGCGCACGGCAATCTGATCGTGCGTGTGGGTGGGTAGCGTCTGCTGCTACACTGTCCATATGGCGACTAATACACTGACCGAAGCCGAGAAGCTGGCGCGGGCGCCGGGCATCGTCTATGTCGATGGTCCCGCGGGCCGGCGCGCCCGGATCGATGGCAGCGGCCTCGATGTCTGGGAAGTGATCAGCGCCTGGCTCGGGCTCGATCGCCGGGCTGAGGCGGTGGTGGAATCGTACCCGTGGCTTACACCGGGTCAAGTTCGGGCTGCGCTCAACTTCTATGCGCTCTTTCCGGAGGAGATCGACAAGCGGCTTGCCCGCGAGGCGGAACTCGATCGCCGGCTCGCCGAAGCGCCCGCCATCACTCCAGAGCTTCTGGACCAATTGATCTCCGAGCGAGACGTGTAGTTACCGGCGACGGAGATAGTCCAACAGATACGGCGGTACACCCTCGGGATGGTCTCGATCGTATCGCGCGATTGCACGGGCTATCCCGCCGTGATCGTGACGGGCAAAGGAGCTGGGAATCACCAGAACACCCGCGTGCGGACGACCTTCAGCCGCGAACCGCCGCGAAAACTCGATGAAATCGTCGCGGTTCCAGGTAACGAGCAGACGGCCTTCCCGTGCTGCAAATTCGAGTTGTGATTCGTCGGTTGCCCGCAGGCGCCCGGCATCGCGGGTGGTGAGCACGTCAAGACCGAGGGCGCGCAGCGGCGGTGCAACCTGCACCGCAACGTCCTCGTCAAGGTAGTAGTCCACTGGCGAACATCGTCTCGATCCAACTTCGCACCGGCCTAATCCTGCCACAGCGCGCCGCTACGGTCTGCGTAGCGCGCCGCGCTGGGAGCGGTGGGCGGCCTGCTGCTACACTATCCACATGGCAACGCATGCGCTGACCGAAGCCGAGAAGCTGGCGCGGGCGCCCGGCATTGTCTACGCTGATGGTCCCGCGGGCCGGCGCGCGAAGATCGAGGGCGGGCTCGATGTGTTCGAGTTGGTGCGGGCGTGGCAGTCGCTCGACGGCGATCTGACGACGCTTGCCGAGAACTATCCCTGGATGACGCTGGAACAGGTTCAGGCCGGGCTTCGCTTCTATCAGCTATTCCCGGTCGAGATCGACGAGTGGCTGGCCAGGGAGCGTGAGATCGCCTCGCGACTGGAGGCGGCTCCATCAGTCACGCCGGATCTGCTGCGCGAACTGGCGGAATTGTAGTGCGGCTCGATCAGGCTCTCTTCACGTAGTCGGCCTGGTAGGGTGCCATTCCCAGAGCGTGCTCGCGGTCATATCGCGCAATCGCGCGGGCCAGGCCGCCGTAGTCCTTCTGCCCAAAGGCGGCGGTGACCAACAGCACGCCGGCGTGAGGTTTTCCCAGCCGCTCGTACTGCCGCGAGAGCCGCACGAAGTCGCGAATGTTGCGTGTGACAATCACTCGGCCCGCTCGCGCCGCGAAGTCGAGTTGCGATTCGTCCGAAGTTTGCAGGCGCTCCGCATCGCGCGTGGTGAGCACGTCAAGACCGAGGGCGCGAAGCGAAGGCGCGACCTGCACCGCGACGTCTTCGTCCAGATAGTAATCCACCTCCGTGCGTCGCCTCTGCTCAACGCGGCAACGGCCTCATCCTGCCAGATCGCCTGGGTACAATCTGCATGGCAAGCGACAGCCGTGGCCGGCCACTACTGAATCGGCGGCTGGTTGAGCAGCAGCCAGTAGAAGCCGACCTGGCGCACCGCCTCCGCGAACTGGTCGAAATCTACCGGCTTGACGATGTAGCTGTTGATACCCAGCTTGTAGGTCTCGATAATGTCGCGCTCTTCCTTCGAGGAGGTCATCACCACCACGGGGTAGGTCGAGGTGCGCTCGTCCGCCCGCATCTGGCGCAGTACGTCGATGCCGTCGATCTTCGGCAGCTTGAGGTCGAGCAGCACGACACGCGGCGCGCGCTGCACGTCGCGCGCGGCGAAGGCGCCGTGGCCGAAGATGAAGTCGAGCGCCTCCGCGCCGTCGCGCACAACCTGGATGTGGTTGGCGAGGTGATGCTTGCGCAGCACCCGCAGGGTCAGCTCCTCGTCGTCCGGGTTGTCCTCGACCAGCAGGATCTCGACCTCATGCTCAAGCATCCATCTCTCCCTGGCCCAGCGTGAACGAAAAGACGGCCCCTTTGTCCGGCTGCGCTGCGGCCCAGATCGTGCCGCCGTGACGCTGGATGATGCGTTGCACCGTGGCCAGGCCGACACCGGTGCCCTCATACTCACTTGCCGCATGCAGCCGCTGAAAGACGCCGAACAGCTTATCGGCATAGCGCGGATCGAAGCCGACGCCATTGTCGCGCACGAAGTAGACCGGCCGCTCCGCCCCGTCCGCGGTCGCCTCTGCCCGCCAGCCGATGTGGATCTCGGCCGCGTCGCGTGTGCGTGTGAACTTGAGCGCGTTGGCGAGCAGGTTGACATACACCTGAAGCAGCAGCGCCGGATCGGCCTGGCAGTCGGGCATACCGTCGATCGTGATCGTAATGCGCCGGTTTCGTTGCTCCGCCTCCAGCATGTCGAGCGCCTGCCGCGCGATTGCGGTCGGCGAGATCGCGCGGAGCACGAGGGGCTGGCGCCCCAGGCGAGAGAAGGCGAGCAGATCGTCGATTAGCTGGCCCATGCGCCGCGCCCCGTCCTGCATGCGCAGCAAATAGCGCTGCGCTTCGGGTGGCAAGGCAGCGGCGTAGTCTTCGAGCAACACCTGCGCGAAGCCGCTGACGCTGCGCAGCGGCGCTCGCAGATCGTGCGAGACCGAATAGCTGAACGCCTCCAGATCGCGGTTGGCCGCCTCCAGTTGGGCCGTACGTTCTTCGACGCGGCGCTCCAACTCCGCATTGAGCCGGTAGATCTCATCTTCGGCTTTGAGACGATCGGAGATATCCTGCGCCGACACGACGATCGCGGCGCGGCCGGCAAAGCGGATGCTGTGCGAAGTAATCTCAACGTCGATCAGCCGGCCGTCTTTGAGCCGGTGGCGCCAGTGGCCCGACTTTTGCAATCCAACCCGCTGCGAGGCCATATGCCGCCGCAGCGCCGTCATGTCCTCAGGCGGCCGGATGTCGCTGATGCGCAGGTGCAGAAACTCGTCGCGGCTGTAGCCGTAGTGCTCGATCGCCGCGTCGTTGACTTCCAGAAAGGCGAGCGTCTTCAGATCGTAGACCCACATGGGGTGGGGATGGTTCATGAAGAGATAGCGAAACTCCGCCTCACCCGCGCGGCGCAGGGCGTTCGCGGCGTCGCCGTCGAGCGGCGTTCCGGCTGGTTCGGCCGCCGTGCTCGCGGGGTCGGAGTTGGTCATCGCCGCCTCACCCTCGCGCACCGAGCAGCGCCGCCGATCGGTGCGGGCGCCGGTGTACGCAAGGAGTATATCGCTGACACAGAATCGCTGCACCAGCGGCTCAGCCCGCCGTGCGCCGTACCCAGATCCACCATTCATCCGGCGCGGGCTGCTCGGCGAACCATTCGAGGCCACTCATCTTCGCCCAGACGTCGTAGAAGGGCCGCGGCTCCCAACGATGCTTGATCAAGACCACGCCGCCCGGCGGCAGCGCTTTGATCGCGCTCATCACCGGCGGCAGCGGGTCGGCATCGAGCGCATCGTCGTGCGCGAGCAGATCCACGATGCGTACGGCGCTCGGGTCCGCTTCTCTACCCAGTCTGGCTCGGCCTGCGGCGACTCCGGCAGCTCTGGCTCGGCCGCGGCGTGCTCGGCCACACCGCCGCCAAGCTCCGCCACTCGCTCCACCAGTTCGTGTACCGGTATGCCCGCCATGTTGGCCACGCGGCTTAGCGTGATGCGCGGCGACATCAGGCGGCGCAGCAGCGGATTGCGCAGCCGCACGAACTCATGCGGCGCCAATGAGACGATGTAGTCCAGCACGCGCGGATCGAGGTCCAACGCGCGGTACAGCCGCGTCTGCCCGCTGATCTGCGGCCGCTCGGCCGGCATCCCCGCACCGTCGCTTCGCTCGGTCTCGTACATCGGCACATCCCCTTCGCCGTGTCAGGCGAAGTCGCGCGGCCAGCGGAATGTCTTCGGCTGTTGGCGGCGCACGCGCTGCGCGGCGGTCTCCTCGATCAGCTCGATCGGATCGCCGGTGCGCAGCAGGCCGGGGTGCAGCACGCGCGCGTACACGCGGCTTTCGCCGGGATGCTCGTCCTGGCTCATGCGATCGGGGTTGCCATCGCGGAACCAGCGCGCGTTTTTCCAGCAGGGTGTGGTGTAGCCGGTGACTTCAATCAACGCTTCCGCGCCCAGCCGCAGCCGCACTCCGGGCACGACGCGCCGCCACTCCAGCCCTTCGGTGGTCACGTTCTCGCCGGCGCAACCGGGCGCGATCGGGTGGCCCTCCGCCCGCAGCGCCGCGAGTTGCTCGACCGCGAACAGGCAAAGGGCGCGGTCCGGCCCGCCGTGGATGCGGCGATCGGCCTGGCGATCGCCCTCCATGCCGCCCGCGTCCACATGCGCCTCCGGCACGGGCCGCTTGGGCACGCCGCCGCGCGAGATGCTGAGCTGGAAGATGCGCGCCCTATTCTCCATCGGCCTGGCTCGCCTGACTTCGTTATCCTGCCGCCATCGTAACGCCAAAGCAGCGCCGGCGTCAGAAACCGGCGAGAACGCTCGGTTCCCGCGTCACGCCGCAAGGCGTGCCAGCGGAGCGTGATGCTGTCGCACTTCGCTTCTGCCACGGGAATGACCGGTGAAGGCACACCACGCTGAGCGGAAGGAGCACCGGCAATGATGGCGACCGCTTCCCTTCAACCCATCGTTCGCAGCCGCAGCCTGCGCGCGCAGCACCGCGACTGGCAGCGCGACGGCTACGACGGTCACAACCGCCGCAGCGGCCTGACGCCGCTGAGCAGGCTGCGCGGCCGATACGCGCCGCCGCATGCGCCGCTCGCTCGCCTGGTTCGCGCACGCGTGGATGCGGCTCGGGTGATACCATCGCCATCGGTTTGAAGCCAAGACGCTGCTGAACTGGTACACTTGTTCTATCGACAGAATCCGGGCAACCTGGGGCTTCACTCATGACGGCCGAGTCGTTGACCGACCAGGCGCATATCGCCGAAGTCAGCCGCATCCTGGCCGAGTTTCGTCAACTGATTGTGCAGCTCGAGACCGATGCCTCGCTTAAGCCGTTGCAGCGCGCCCATCGCCTGCTTGATCTCTGGCGCCGCGTCGACGCTGCTGGACTCACTGCTGAAGCGATGCTTCAGCCGATCCGCTACGAATGGCTTGTATGGGAACTTAAAGCGCCACTGCCAAAGCCAGATCAGCGCCGCGGACACCGCTTCGAGCTTTCGCCGGGAGTGTCTTATCCCGATATTCGGTCGATGGACGACCGAGAGCAGTTCTTGGCGCATGTAACCGATCGGGTGAACCAGACGTTGTCACCGATTCACGGTGCCCGCTATGCCGATGTCCTCTGGGAAATGCGCGGTGGCCTTGGCTGGGCCAAGCGTGCCGGGGATAGCTACCTGGACTCAGTCCCGCTGGTGCAGAGCGACAAACTGGAGATTTGTCGCGGCGACGCTATCCGCCGGGCGCTGCTGCTTGGCATTCAGACCAAGAACACAGCCTTGATCACCGCCGGCAAGCTGGCACTACTGAACGAGCTATCGCTGTCACGCCAGCGTGGGTTCACGCCATTGGCGGTGCAGTTACTTGACTTCCTTCTGAAGGTGCCACCGTCGCATATCGAGACTGCAGATCTGCAACTCGGGCGCGACTTCGCCGCGGCTGCGGCTGCGATTCACCGCACTCCGGACGGCGAGAGGTTCATCGCCCGGGGAGCGTTTAAGGCGCTCGCTGTCTTCGAGGGGCGCCTCGGCAACTCGGCGGCGGAGTGGCAGGCGCAGTTAGCCATAGGCGAAACCTTCGAACAAGAGGCGGCCGAGCGCGTAGGCGACAGGGCCATTGAAGGTCTGCTGCTGGAGGACGCATTCCGTCACTATCATCGAATCCAGGCAAGGGGTCGTCTCGACCAGCTAAAAGTGCGGATCCGTGCTGCGTACACGGCCGCTCAAGCACAGCTTCACGGCGTCGGAGAGGTGATCGAATTCGACGCCGAGCCAGCGATCGAGTTCGCCGCTCGACTTGCCTCGCTGCCGCCGGAGCAGTCGCTCGCAGGCTATGTGTCCTGGGCAGGTCGCGTACCCTCCGTGCAGGCGTTTCGAAGCCGCGCACAGGAGTTGCTGCACGATCGCCCTGTCCTGACCGTCTTTCCAAACGCGCTCTTCGCGGACGGCAGGCGAGTCGCCTCAGCCGCATCAGAGGACGAGCAACGCGAGAGCTGGCTGTTCCAGCTCTATCGCTGGCATCTCGAAGTCCAAGCAGCGTATCGGGCGGTAATCGTGCGCCATCTGGCAGATGCTGGCCGCTGGTCCGCTGACACCGTGACGGACTTTCTGGCGTCTGGCGTCGCCTTCGATGAGGACAAGCTGCCTCTGCTGCGAACAGGGATCGAGCGCTACCTCGCTCGCGACTATACCAGTGCACTGTATGTGCTTGTTCCGCAGATTGAGGCAATTCTGAGGCGCTTGCTTGGCAAGATCGGCCTCCCAATGACCAATATCGATCAACAGGGCGTGACCCGCGAGCTGTCGCTGGGCAAGGTGCTTGACACACCGCGGTTGAAGACTGGCCTAGGCGACGATCTGAGCTTCTATCTCGAATTCCTGTTCGTTCAGCAACAGGGTCTGAATCTGCGAAACGATATTGCGCATGGCCTGTTCCCCGCGAACGCCGCGCGTGAGCCGATCGCTGTCCTCATGCTGGATGTACTGCTACGGCTACGTGCGCTTGCCATCACTCCAGACGCGGAGATCGCGGCACTCGGTACTGGCACCCAGGACTCGGTGCGAGCGGTCCTGTCAGACGCTGCCAGCGGAACCGGCGACGAGCCGTCTCACCAGGCGGACACGCCTGGCGGACACTCAGCGACCTGGATCGGTATCGTCATCGACCGAATCGTTCACGAGTTTCACCCGATGCGTGTCATTCTCTTTGGCTCGCATGCGCGGGGCGAAGCTCGCATTGACAGCGATATCGATTTGCTCGTGGTCTTGCCAAATGTTGGGGACAGACGGCAGGCGGCGATCGAGATCAGAAAAGCTGTCGCCGATCTGCCGGTGGCTGTCGATATCCTCGTGACGGATCCTGAGGACATTGAGCTACGCAGGGACAGGCGGGGCGATGTGCTCTACGCCGCCCTGCGTGAGGGTAGGGTCGTCTATGACCGGGAGTAGCAGGCTGAGTGAGGTCTGCGTCTGGCTTATCTCGGCACGGGAAGATCTCGATCAGGCCGCTGCCGTCGTTAGCCAGGAAATTGGCAGGCCTCGCCATGCTTGTTTTTATGCTCAGCAGTCCGTCGAAAAGGTGCTGAAAGGCGCGTTGATCTTTTCCGGCATCGCGTGGACCCGAACGCACGATCTCGACGAACTGCGCAATCTGTTGCCGGCGGGTTGGAGCGTGGCGGCGGCTCATCCCGTGCTCGCCCGCCTAACAGAGTTCGCGGTCGAAGTCCGCTATCCTGACAGCCAGGTGAAGGCTACAGCGGTGGACGCCCAGCTTGCGGTGACGCAGGCTCAGGCGGTTTGGGCGACCATTACCGCGGACCTGCGCCGCCGAGGGTTTGATGTCAACGTCGAGTTGACCTGAACCAACGCAGGGAGCTGCCGACGCGTGGCCAGCATCGGAGCGATCGGCCACGCGCTCCTGAGGGCGAAAGCCATGCGCTTCGGCATCGTCGCACTGCCGCACTCGGTGCAGGAGGCGGTGGAAGACGCAAAACTGGCGGAGGCGGCCGGCTTTCACTGGCTGGGCATGGCCGACAGCCAGTCGGTCTACCGTGAGCTGTACGGCACGGCCGCACTCTGCGCCGCGGCCACGAGCCGCATCCACATCGGTCCGGCGGTGACGAATCCCGTCACACGCCATCCGGCCGTGACCGCCTCGGCGATCGCCACACTGGACGAGGTCAGCGGCGGCCGCGCCTTCTGCGGCATCGGCATGGGCGACAGCGCCCTGCTGAATCTCGGCGAGCGGCCGGTCTCGCTCGCGAGCCTGCGCGAGTACGTAGCCACGGTGCGCTCGCTGCTGCAGGGGCGAGACACAGCGTACCGCGGCAGGCGCGTGCATCTCGGCTGGCCGGAGCGGCCGGTGCCCGTCTATATCGCAGCGGAAGGGCCGCGCACGCTGGAGCTGGCCGGTGAGATCGCGGACGGCGTGATCGTCGGCGTCGGCCTGCAGCCGGAGCTGCTGCGCGATGCGCTGGCGCACATTGCCGCGGGCGCGGCGCGGGCCGGGCGTGACCCGGCCGAACTCGACCTCTGGGCCTTCGCCCGCGTCAATGTCACCGAAGATGTCGCGGCCGGCATCGACGAGATCCGCATGGAGCTGGCCTCCTGCGCCCATCACGTCTTCCGCTTCACGCTGGAAGGCAAGCAGGTGCCGCCCGATCTGGCCGAGGCGATTTTGCGGGTGCAGTGCGGCTACCAGCCGGCGCAGCACGAGCAGTCCGCGGGCGCCAACGCCGATCTGGTGCGCGATCCGGCCCTGCTGCGCTATCTGGCGGAGCGCTTCGCCGTGGTCGGCACGCCAGACGCCTGCGTGGCGAAGCTGCGCGCCGTGGCGGAAGCCGGCGTTTCCAACGTGCTCTTCACCGGCTTCGTCCCCGACCGCGCCGCGCTGATCCGCACGCTCGGCGCGGCCGTGCTGCCGCGGTTGGCCCTCTATCCCCCGACCCCTTTCCCCCAATCGTTGACATCGCGCAGAGCGCGATCTGGGATGAGGGAAAGGGGCGATCCTGTTGAGAGCGATCCGCGGGGGCGCCGGGTTAACCGTGCCGGCCACGGAACGCCCACCGCCGGATCGCCCCTCTCCATCGAACATCGCGCTCCGCGCGATCTGGACGATTGAGAGAGGGGACGGGGGTGAGGGCGACGCCCGCCCTCAGAACAGCCCGACGATCCGCCCCTGCTCGTCGATGTCCACGGCTTCGCCGCCGGGTTTTGAGGGCAGGCCGGGCATCGTGCGGATGTCTCCGCAGAGCGCGTACAAAAAGCCCGCGCCGGCCGAGAGGCGTATGTCCTGCACCGGCACGGTGAAACCCGTCGGCCGGCCCAGCAGCGTCGCGTCGTGCGAGAGCGAGAGGTGCGCCTTCGACATGCAGACCGGCAGCCGGCCGTAGCCCAGCTTCTCGAACTGCCGCACTTTGCGCCGCGCCTCGGCCGAAAGCGCAACATCCTTCGCGCCGTAGAGCGTGGTGGCGATCGCGCGGATCTTCTCCTCGGCCGGCGACTCGGCGTCGTAGATGAAGCGAAACTCTGACGGCTGCTCGGCGGCCTGCACGACGGCCTCGGCCAGCGCCCGCGCGCCTTGGCCGCCGTGTACGAAATGTTCGGCGATCACGGCGTCGCGCGCCCCGGCGGCAAGCGAGGCCTGGCGGATCGCCTCCATCTCCGCCTCGCTGTCCGTGGGGAAGCGGTTGATCGCGACCACGACCGGCACGCCGAAGGCGCGCACGTTCTCGATCTGCTTTTCCAAATTGCCCATACCGGCGGCCAGCGCGTCGAGGTCTTCTTTGACCAGCCCCTCGGGCAGCGGCCGGCCGGCCACCACGCGGAAGCGGCCGGAGTGCGCCTTGAGCGCCCGCACCGTCGCCACCAGCACGGCGGCGTCGGGGCGCAGCCCGCTCTGGCGGCACTTGATGTCGCAGAACTTCTCAAAGCCCAGATCGGCGCCGAAGCCCGCCTCGGTCACGACGAAATCGGCCAGCCGCAGGCCGATCTGATCGGCGACGATGCTGCTGTTGCCGTGCGCGATGTTGCCGAACGGGCCGGCATGCACCATCGCCGGCGTGCCTTCCAGCGTCTGCAGCAGGTTCGGCTTGATCGCGTCCTTCATCAGCACCGTCATCGCGCCGGCGCATTTCAGGTCTTCGGCCGTCACGGGCTGGCTATCTTTGGTGTAGGCCGCGACCATGCGGCCAAGCCGCGCCCGCAGGTCGGGCAGGCTGGTGGCCAGCGCGAGGATCGCCATGCACTCCGAGGCGACGGTGATGTCGAAGCCGCCCTCGCGCGGCACGCCGTTCTCGCGCCCGCCGAGACCGAGCACGATCTCCCGCAGGGCGCGGTCGGAGATGTCTACCACGCGGCGCAACTCGATGCGGTTCAGGTCGATGCCCAGGGCGTTGCCGTGAAAGAGATGGTTGTCGAGAAAGGCCGCGAGCAGGTTGTGCGCCGCGCCGACCGCGTGATTATCGCCGGTCAGATGAAGGTTGAAATCTTCCATCGGCACGATCTGCGCGTAGCCGCCGCCCGCAGCGCCGCCTTTGATGCCGAACACCGGTCCCAGCGACGGCTGACGGATGGCGGCGATCGCGTGCTTGCCGATCGTCGCCAGTCCTTGCGCCAGGCCAACCGTGGTAGTGGACTTGCCTTCGCCCAGCGGCGTCGGCGTGATCGCCGTGATCACGACGTATTTGCCGGGTGGCCTGCTGGAAAGCCGGCCAAGCGCGGCCAGGTCGATCTTCGCTTTGTACTTGCCGTACAGCTCGACCTCGTCGGGCAGCAGGCCAAGATCGGCGGCTACGTCGGCGATCGGCCGCAGGGTCGCGGCCTGGGCGATTTCGAGGTCGGAGGGGAAGCGGGTGGTGGTTGCGGTTGCAGAACTCTGCGCCGGCTCGGTGGGCACGGCCGTACCTCCAACGGCGGCACGGCCCGCGGATTCGGCCGCCGCCACGCTTGCAGTATGCGCGATCCGCTGGCGCCGACGCCATGCGCTCGCTACACTTGCGCTCACACCGACCGGGGCGGCCGGCGCTCTGCCTGTGCCTTGAGCGTGGCCCGGCGGCGATCACAGGAGGTTCCGTCATGGCCGAGAAGACCGCTGAGAAGCCGGCATACACCGCGAACTATCCCCGCACGGCCCGCCTGAACGACGGCGCCGAGATCACGCTGCGGCTGATGACGAAGACCGATCGCGACGCCATACTGCGCTTCGCCCGCGCAATCCCGGCCGACGACCTGCTCTTTCTGCGCACGGACATCACCGATGCCGCGGTCGTGGATGAGTGGGTAAGCAACCTCGACAAACACACGATCACCGTGCTGGCTGAAGGCCAGAACGGCGAAGGCATTCTCGGCTACGGCAGCCTGCACTACAACGAGGCGAACTGGACGCGCCACCTGGGCGAGATCCGCATTCAGGCGGCCGCCAGCATGCGTGGCAAGGGACTCGGCCGGGCGCTGGCCGCGGCGGTGTTCGGCATCGCCCGCGCCCTGGGCCTGCAGAAGATCACCGCGCGCATGACGCCGGACCAGCACGGCGCCCGCGCCACGTTTGAGAAGCTCGGCTTTCAGATGGAGGCGCTGCTGCAGGACTTTGTCATCGATCGCGGCGGCCGCACGCGCGACATGCTGGTGATGACCCACGACATCACCGGCCTGACCGACAGCGAGGAGGGCTTCGGCGGATGAGCGCCGGGGCGCTCGACCCGCTGGAAGCGCAGAAAGCCGTCGTGCGGCGCTACTTCAGCGAGGTGCTGGACGGTGGCAACGCCGCGCTGGCGCTGGAGCTGTTCGCGCAAGATTGCCTGGTGCACCGGCCGGAGCTGTCCGGCCCGCTGCGTGGCGCGGCAGCCGTCCGCGCCTTCCTCGAACCGATGGGCGAGCGCTACCGCAGCTTCCGCACGACTGTGCATCAGCTCATCGCCGAGGGCGACAGCGTGGCCGCGCGGCTGCGGCACGATGTGGTGCTGCGCGACGACTTCCGCAGCCGCCTCGGACCGGTGCCGTCGGCGGGCAAGGCGCTGAGCTGGGAGGCGGTCGCCGTCTTCCATTTCGCCGGCGGCAAGATCGCGGAAGAATGGGTCAGCCGCGACGAGCTTGGCATGCTCCGCGCCCTCGGCGCCCACCCCCGCATCGATAGCTGAGCGGGCAGCCGCCCCGCCCAACCACGTCCCCTGCTCACCCATCCGTCATCATGGCGCCGGCGCCACCCGTGCTCTCGGCAGTGGTGGTGATTGCCACACACCGGCGAGGAGATCTGCCTCCCGCAACGAGCGTATAGGAGGGCAGAGTGGCGGGGCTATGCGGACCGACGAGCACGGTTCGGTAACAATCGCTGCTTCGGCCCCGAAATGGACTGTGCTGACCGTCGAAATCGGGAGATGATCACGCCAGCAAAACGTGCAGGAGTGTGCGGGACAACACGGCGCACCGGGACGCGGTCGACGGGGGGAACGGAGACAGTCCGGGAGCGCGCCATATGTCTGGAATACCCCGCCGGGTGATCCTCCGGCTTCGTCAACGTTTCGCCGCAACGCGCGGCTCAGAAGGCGGCCAGGTGCTTGTGCTGGCCGTGCTGTTCATGACGGTGCTGCTCGGCGGCGCCGGCATGGCGATCGACGCCGGCGTCGCCACGGTGCAGCGTCGGTCGGCGCAGGCCGCTGCCGACGCGGCTGCGCTGGCGGGCGCCTCCGATCTGACCGGTCAGGCGGTGAATCCGACGCCGGGCCAGACGGCCGCGGCCATCGCGGATGCCGGCGCCGAAGCCGTCACCAACGGCTATACCAACGGCAGCAACAACACGACAGTGACGGTCAACAGCGCGCCCACGACCAGCAGCACGCATAACGGCGACATCCACTCCGTCGAGGTGACGATCACGCGGCAGGTGCCGACGTTCCTGCTGGGCGTGATCGGCAAAACC
The DNA here is from genome assembly GCA_937879875.1 of uncultured Chloroflexota bacterium. Classification (GTDB taxonomy): domain Bacteria; phylum Chloroflexota; class Dehalococcoidia; order CAUJGQ01; family CAUJGQ01; genus CALFMN01. The sequence continues at coordinate 21,273 of CALFMN010000245.1, forward strand.
AGCATCACCATCACGGGACACGCCGTTGCCACGGGCTTCGGCAGCTACACGACCAACCCGACGATGGCGCTGCTGAACCCCACGCTGCCGGAATCGCTCGATGTGGGCATCACTGGCGCGGCCTCCAGCGCGGTCAACCTCAATGTGGACGGCCCGCTCGTCGTCAACAGCGACGACGGCCATGAAGCCGAACAGGTGCACAACAACTATTTCTTCAACGCGCCGACCAACATCCTGCGCGGCAGGATCGATCAGCTCGGCAACGGCACGATCGGCCCCTCGTCGGAGGTACTGGACAGCCCGATCCCCGACCCGCTGGCCGCGGTGCCGATTCCGTCTTCGGCCAACGATCCGCAGTGGAACGTGGTGGGCAACGGCTACAAGTGCCAGCCCGGCTCGCTCCCGACCGGCGGCGGCAACTGCTCTAATGGCGGCTACCTGGCGTGCGACGGAATGGGATCAAACGGCTACTCATGCAACGTGAATCACTACAACGAGATGCTGAATCCCGGCGTGTACTACGACATCAAGGTGACCGACGACGGCTCGATCATCATGAATCCAGGCACGTACATCATCACCGGCTATCTGCAGCTGCTCGACGGGCCGGACGGGCCAGGTAAGATCACCGCTAACGGCGTGACGCTGTACTTCGCCTGCCCGAGTTCCAGCCCTCCCTACTGGCAGGCCTGCACGGCGGGTACGGGCAATCAGAACGGCAGCGGCCCCGGCGGCTATCTCAACCTGACCGGCGCCGACGTCTCGACCACGAACGGTTGGAACCCGGACAGCAACCCGCACACGCTGCGCGGCACGTATACGCTCTCCGCGCCGACCAGCGGCACGTTCAAAGGTCTGACGATCTTCTACGACCGCCAAAACTACAACCCGAACTTCGGCGCGACCGAAGACCACCCGACCGGCATCGAGATCGAGGGCGGCGCCGGCGACACGCTGAGCGGCACGATCTACGGCCAGCACACGCGCGGCATCTTCTACACACCCGTCAAGGGCTCGCCCTGGGCGATCAACTCGTGCTTCGTTCTGGACACGCTGGAGATCGACGGCCTCTCCGACTATCACATCACCTGCGGCCAGGGCGGGAATTACTACAGCAGCGCGGGCGCCGGTTCCGCGACGCTGACGGAATAGCGACTCCGGCGAGAAGCCAAAAGCAGCCAGCGGTGCGAGAAGACGAGACGAGACGATGCAAACGACGATGCCCGCGAACGACTCCAGATCGCCCGACCGCGCGCCGCGCACCGCCGTGCCGCCGCGGACACGCCGCGGTCTGCGCCGACTGCATGGTGAACGCGGTCAGTCGCTGGTCGAGCTGGCCTTTGTGCTGCCGCTCTTACTGGTCATCGTCTGCGCGGTAGCCGAGTTCGGTTTCATGATCTCGGACGAGATCACGCTGGTGCACGCGGCACACGACGGCGCCCGTGCCGGCTCGGCGCCCGGCTGCAATCTGGACACCACCTGCGAGACAAACAACGCCACCACGCAGGCGAACCAGGCGCTGAGCAGCACGACGAGCTGCGGATCGCCCACGGCAAGTGTGCCGTCGATCAGCGGCACGCCGCAGCAGATCACGGTCAAGGTGGCCTGCACGTACACGCCGGTGACACCGCTTGGCGGCCTGCTGGCGCTGATCGGGGGCTCGTTCGGCGCCACGATTCCGCTAAAGGCATCGACGACCATGCGGGTCTCGCAGTGACGCCGCTGCCGGCGCCGGAGGAGCGACAATGAGCCGAAAAAATCCTGGGAGCCGGTTGGCCGGCGTGCTGCGCTGCTGGCGCCGTCTGCGCTTCGTACGCGAGCGCGCCGAGCGCGGCCAGGGGCTGGTCGAGTTCGCACTGGCCGTGCCGGTGCTGCTCGTCGTCGTCTGCGGCATCCTGGAGTTCGGCTTCATCTTCACGGATCAGATCATGCTGAACAACGCCGCCCGCGACGGCGCCCGCGCCGGCGCCATCCCTGCCGGGATCGCCTGGACGGCGCGCTCCAGCCAGGCCACCAGTGCCGCGACCACGTCATCGAGCGGCCTGATTAGCTGTCCCAGCTCCGGTTCACCGTCGTACACCGTGACGCCGACCTACGGCAACCCGAATAACTCGGCCGTGGCGACGCAGGTGACGGTAGCGATCACCTACAAATACACGCCGATCACGCCGCTGGGCTCGCTGGTGGCGGCCATCGGCGGCAGCGTGAATGCGAGCGTCACCCTCTCCAGCTCGGCGCAGAAGATGGTCGAGCCGTAAGGCGGCATCGCGCTGTGCCAGGTGACAGGCCGGAACCCCGCGGTTCCGGCCTGTCGCCTTGTGCAGCGCGGGAGTGGTCCTCATAACCCCTGTCCCCTGCTCTCCCATACACGAACGGCAGGAGATCCGCCGGGTTGGTCGAGCAGTATGGGAGAGAACGGGCGATCCCGTGTGGAGCGATCCCGGGCGGCGTCGGGGTACCCGGCGCGCCGCTGGGCGCATACACCGCGCCCGCATAGGCACCAATTTAACGGAACAGCGTCCGGTCAACCGCAACCCAATCGGATCGCCCGACGCTGGATCGTCTCCTTCCCTCCAGGATTGGGGGAAGGAGACAGGAGAGGATGAGGGCCGATGGCCGCGGACGAGCGGAGCGCTGCGGCGTAAGGTGATGCCTATGGGGCGCGTTGCACGCCCCTACCCATGCCCCGTATGGCGCTGAATACCGTTTCCGCCGCCAGACCTGGGGCATGCAGGGGCGCCCAGAGCGCAGTGCAACCGTCGGAGACGTCTCATGACCGCAGCGCCACCGTCGGAGACTTCCAACGAGACGGGGGCGATGACAGCCACGCCCCTGCGCAGGACCCAACACAGCGAGTGGAGCCAGACGGCTCCGCTCGCTGTGTTGGGTCGCTGCTGCGCGCCGCGGGTTCTAGTACTTACAGTGACCATTATCGCCTACGGTGCGGGAGTCACGCTCACGACAGAGGCCGCCACGCCTGCGGCGGCGGCCGTTTTGAGCACGAATAGAGGCCGTTCCCATGAAAGGGTCACTGTAAAACTAGTGCTGCGGCGTGGCCGAGGGCGCTGCTGCCGGCGTCGTGCCGCTGTCAATGGTATGCACCTGGCCGCCGTTGGCGAAGAGCGAGGGGAAGCTGTTGTCTACCTGCGCCGGCGGCTGGGCGGCGTTGTCGTTCACGTGGCGCAGGGCCAGCCGCAGCGTGCCCATCTCGTCGGCCAGCGCCAGCCGTGCCGCATCGTCCTCGCTCACGGCGAGCGTCACCGAGCGGGCCTCGGCATTGCCCTTGGCGGCCGGCACCTTGCCGCCGGAAGGCGCATTGTTGCTGCCCGGCGTCACGGCATCCTGCGCAATAGCGAGCACCTGAACGCTCTGCAACAGCGTGCCCGACATCACACGACCGGCGGCGCCGCCATCGGGCTTCGAGGCGAACACGTCCACATCGGGGCCTTTGTCGTTCACGTTAAACGTGGCGATCACGTCCACAAAATCGCCCGGCTGGATCAGACCGCCGGTAACCGAAACTTCATTGGCCAGAATCGAGACGGCACGCAGACCGTCGGGCACCTGGCCGGCGAAGCCCAGCTCGTTGACCGAACCGGCCAGCCGCGTGGCGAGCACCTGCTCGCCGGCGGCGATCTGCGTGCGGGCGATCTTGCCCGTGGTCACCTTCGTATCACTCAGGGCCGAGGCGAGCTTCAGCTTGGCGGGGACGTGTTCGAGCGTCAGCATCCCATCCGTCAGCACGGTGCGCGCGGGAATGTCCTGCCGGGCAACGAGTACGGACACGTCGCCGCCGCCGGAGCTGCTGCCGGAGGAGCTGCTCACCGCGCGGTAGACGAGAAACGCCGCCAGCAGGCCAAAGACGATGGCGATAATGAGCGTGCGACGGTTGCCTGAGCTCACGCCCGAGCGGCGCGCGGGTATCGCGGTTGCCATGGGGTCTCCTTGTCCGCAGTCCGAATACCACGAAATGAGGCGACCCGAGAGGTGGCCCCGTTACCTGGTATCGATCGTGATTGCTGGTGCTGTCAGGAGGCGCGGCGGCGGCGGCGCCGGCCCGGCAGCTTCGTGCCGAGTCAGCGAACGGAACGGGCGACCAGAGGACGGCGGTCGTATTGGGGGAACACTTCACCGCTGTATTCACTATCGCCCAGCTCTGCGGGCGTTTCAACGCCGTACGCCGGATCGGCTGCACACCGTTGCCGTATCGTTACCGTCGGACGCAGATTTATCTGTAACAGCCGCGCACGACGCATATCGTTGCGGCGCCGCGGAGGTGAAACGGCGGGGCCGTGGCCCGTTTGCCGGGCGGGCTGCTACGCTGGAACCGCCGGCCGCGGAGAGCGGCTCGCCGGAGGCACACCGTTCGTATGGCCGAAGTCCGCGCGATTATCTTCGACCTCGGCGGTACCTTGCTCGAGTTCCCCGATTGGGATCAGCAGGTGGCCGTGCGCTGGGGCAGCACGTACGACCAGCTTCTGGCCATCCGTCCGCAGGCTGCGCCGGACCGAGCCGTGTTCGTGCAGGCGATGCTGGCCGCCGAGCTGGAACACTGGCGGCGCGTCGACAACGAGCACTGGAGCGGTCCGCCCTCCGGCCTCGTGCGCGACGGCTACGCCCGCATGGGCCGGCACGCCGATGAGGGCACGATCCTTGCCGTGCTGGACGCCTGTGCCCGCGCGCTCAACGGCTGGGCGCGGCCCTTTGCCGACGCTGCGCCGACGCTCGAATATCTGCGTGGCCAGGGCTACCGGCTCGGTCTGCTCTCCAATACCTGGTGGGCGGCGGCCTGGCACAACGCCGACCTGGCGACGCACGGCCTGAACCCGTATCTGGATGAGTTGGTCTACACCTCGGATCTGCCGCACTCAAAGCCGCATCGCGAGGTGTTCCGCACCGTCGCCGAGCGGCTGGGCGTGGCGCACGAGCACTGCGTGATGATCGGCGACCGGCCGATCGATGACATCAGCGGGGCGCTGGGCGCGGGCATGCGCGGTGTGCTCAAGACGAACGGGCGTATGCCCGATCTGCCGCCGCAGGTTACGCCGAGTGCGATCATCGACCACCTGGCCGAGTTGCCGCCGCTGATCGCACACTTCAACCGCAACGGCGGCACAGCGAAGGCGTAGCCGGTTGCGCCGGTGCACGCGGCGTCCAACGGACAGGACAGAGCGATGGCTGAGCATGACGACGAATTGGAGCGCCTGATCGCCGCCATCGGGCACGCCGCCTCGCCGGAGCTGATCGCCCGGCTCGTCGCGACGGCGCGGCAGGCCGGGGCGCGAGCGCTGTTCGCGGCGCTCGATGCGGAAGGCGACGTGCGTCCCTGCGGGCAGGGCTGCGGCTGGGAAGGTCCATGGTCCGTTGACAGCACGCTCTGGCCGGCAGATCGCGAGCGCCTGCTCGGCGTTGCCTATCGGTCACCCGCGCAGCTTGCCGAGGCCGAGGAGTTGGCCCGGCTGCGGCCGGCGCTCCGCCGCTGATCTCCCCGCCGATCCCTGTTGGTGATGGAGCCATATGCAGAATCTTCGCTCCGATCGTGCCTTCTTCGACTGGCTGCGGCAGATCTCCGGCGCGTACGGCGATGCGATGGCCGCCTGGGGGCAGGCCGTCCACGACGCGGCGGCCGGCGGCGCCTTGCCGGCCCTGCTTGCGGCGACCGACAACGCGATCGACCGGCTGGTGCAGATGCTGATGACCGTGGGGCAGCAGCACGAGGCCGCGACCACACCCGACGACGGCCACGGCGTACTCGACGCGCTCGACCAGCTCCTGGGCGCGAGCGTGGAGCTGTTGCGCGAGGCGCGTACGGGGCTGGAGCGCGAGGGGATCGCCGCGCTGGCCGCGCTCTCGTCCCGCATCGCCGGCCTGCGGGCGCTGGAGGGCGGCGTCGAGCAGGTGGCCGGCCGGATGCGCGACCGGCTCGGCGATGCGATCGGCGACTCGCAAGCGCCGTGAGCGAGCTGCTGGTTGAGATCGAGGGCAGCGGCCCGTCCCCCGGCTTCCGCGGCGCAACGGCCGATCTGGTCGCCTTCCTCTCCTTCGCCGCCGCCGAGCGCTACGGCTCGACGCACCCGCTCTCGACCCTGGCACGGCTGTTGCGCCGCGAACACGGTGTGGATACGCACCCGTTCTGGGAGTTCGACGCGGCTGAACCGGCAGATGACGAGGACCGCGCAGCCCTGGCGCGGCTCTGGCAGCCCGGCGAAGCCCTTGCTGCCGCCAGCGGCGCCGCCGCCAGGGCAGTGCGCGAACATCAGCGACTGGCCGCGCTCGCCAGCGACTTTCCGGCCCTGACGGACCGCCTCGACGATCTGGCTGCCATCGCGCACGGCGCGGCCGCCTCGGGGCGACGCGTGCGGTTGACCTACCGGCTGTGACGGCACGATCCGCCGCGCCGTGCCGGGCGGTTGGGTTGAACGTCCCCGGCGATTGCCTGGTGGTTTGCAAGACCCCGCTGTGCAGGGAAGCGAAGGGGTTAGGAGGGTACGAGCGCCAGCAGCTCGGGCAGTGCGCTGATCACGTGGTCCGGCTCGGCCAAGCCGCGCAGATAGGGCAGGTTCAGCGCCTCGGCCGGGCGCAGCAGTACGGCGCACAGCCCTGCCGCGTGGGCACCGGCGATATCGTGATCGGGCGTGTCGCCGACAAACAGCGCCCCGGCGGGCGCACAGCCGGCCAGGCGCAGTGCCTCGCGGAAGATGCCGGCATCCGGCTTGCAGGAACGCGCCGTCTCGCTGCTCAGCACGAAGTCCACGTACACTTCCAGCCCGCCAAGCGCCACCCAGGCGGCAAGCTGCGCCGCGTCGCCGTTGCTGACGATGCCCAGCCGCAGCCCGCGACGGCGCAGCTCGCACAGCGTCTCGATCGCGCCGGCGCGCAGGGCGAAGCCGGCCGCCTGCTGCGCGCCGAACACGGCCACCGCCCGCGCGGCCTGCTCCTCAGAAAAGTCGAGGCCCAGGGCCGTGAAGCCGGCGCGGTAGCCCTGCCCGAACAGCTCACGGTGCAGGTAGAACGGGCGCGGCGCATACTCGCGGAACGCCTGGCCGATGCCGGCGCGCACGGCGCCGAACACCGCCTCTCCCTCGACGCCGAACCAGCCGGCGACCTCGGCGCAGGTGGCCCGCGCCGCTGCCTCCAGCGTGCCGAAGGTGCAGAGCGTGCCGCCGAAGTCGAACAGCACGGCCTTGATCTGGGCAGTGGGATGTGCGGCGTCTCCTTCCATCTATTCCCTATTCCCTGTGCCCTGTGCCCTGTTCCCTTGCGTACGCCAGGTCGCCGCGCGAGCCGGTGTAGACCGTGAGATCGATCGCCCGCCAGGCCTCCGGCGTGAGGCGAAAGAGCAGGCGCGGCTCGCGGCGCATATTCGCCATGAAGGCCTCCACATCGCCGCCCGCGGAGCCGACGTACTTTTCCGCCAGCAGGCGCGAGACGGGCCAGATGTCGGTGTTCTTCGCTTCAACCGGCTGGGCGGTGCAATCGACGGCGACGTAGCGCGTGGCCGGCTCACGCTCTTCGATGCAGAGCGAGACACGCGGGTCTTTGAAGATGTGCCGGCACCAGACGCGCGGATAGGTGCCGGTGAGCCAGAAGGCGTCTTCCTGCCAGAGGAACCAGACAGGAATCTGATACGGCCGGCCGTCGCGGCGCAGCGTACAGAGCACGGCGATGACCGGCCGTTGGAGAAACGCTTCGAGCACGTCGGGCTTCATGCGGGCCATGCGGTGGCTCCTTTACGCGGCGTCACGCTGTGTTTCGGGCTCAGGCCGGGCCGGCGAGGGCGCTTTCGATCTGGTCGAGATGCTCACGCTCGTGGCCGACGATGCCGGCCGCGATCTCCTGCAGCGTCTGCGGCCCCCGCGCCTCGTGAATGCCGGTTCGGCTCCATGCCTGCTCTGGCAGCCGCTCCAGCGCGTGCAGCAGCTCTTCACGCCGCGCGACGAATGTGCCGACCAGCGACGCTACCGGCAGCCGCACATAGTCCGCAACCTCCTGCCAGTCGCGGTCGTCGAACATGGGCAGGAATGGCTCGTCGCGCACGGCGACATACATCAGCCGCGGGGCGATGATCGCGTCGGAGGCGCGTATGTGCGCGAGCGTCTCCGCCGCGGACCAACCGCCGGCGAGGCGCGGCGCCCGCCAGGCGTCTTCAGCGTGCGCCCGCACCAGCGCCGCGAGCCGTTGTGGCGCCTCGCGCAGACCCTCAAGCAGCGCAGTCTGCTCCGCTTCCGCCATGCGCGTCCTCCTCGCCGGCCCGCACTGCGCCCATGATAGCGTGCGCGGCATTGCGGCAGGCAACCGAGGCACAGCTCGCCCTCGACACCGCCAGCTTCGGCTCCGACAACGACCCGAACCCGACTACGGGCTTCACGATGGATGTCGCGATCATCGTGCTGGAACCGGCAGCAAGGTGGCGTTCAGGCACACGAACGCGTACAACTCGTGGACGACCACCCCTGTGACTCTTGCGAGGCAAGCGATGGTACGCGTTCACCTCGATACGGACATCGGCGGGGATATCGACGACCTCTGCGCTCTGGCGCTGCTGCTGCGCTGGCCTGATGCCGAGATCACCGGCATTACCACGGTGAGTGAGGAGAACGGGCGGCGCGCCGGCTACGCCCGCTACGCCTTGCGACTCGCCGGTCGCGAGGACGTTGCCGTCGCCGCGGGCGCCGATGCCGCCTCGGGGCGCTTTCGCTTCCGTCTTGACTATCCGGACGAACGGCGCTACTGGCCGGAGCCGATGCCCCCGGCGCCCGGCCCGCCTGAGGCGGCGCTGGATCTGCTGAAGCAGAGCATCGAGCAGGACGCCATCATTGTCGGCATCGGCCCGTTCACGAACCTCGCGCTGCTCGAACAGCGGCATCCAGGCATTCTTGGTCAGGCAACGCTGTACCTGATGGGCGGGAACCTGCGTCCGGCCCCGCCGGCGTTCCCGCTGTGGGACTACACGATGGACTACAACGTGCAGGCCGACAGCAGCGCGGCGCAGCAGGTGATCGAGGCGTCCCACCCGACCCTCATCCCCATCGAAATAACCGCCCAGACCGCGCTCAGGCGCGCGTACCTGCCCGCGCTTCACCAGGCAGGACCGCTGGGCCGGCTCATCGCGCGACAGGCCGAGGCGTTCGCCCAGGATGCCGGCATGGAGGAGCGCTACGGCAGCACCTGCGCTGGACTGCCGCGCGACATCATCAACTTCCAGCACGATCCGCTCGCGGTCGCCACGGCGCTCGGCTGGGAGGGCGTGCGCATCGAGCGCCTGCCGCTGGCCGTGCGCATGGAGGCTGGCTGGCTGCACGAGGAGGAGCGGGCAGGCGGCAGGCCAGTTGCCGTCGTGACGGCAGTCGACGGCGAGCGCTTCAACGCGCTGTGGTATCACCGCCTGATCGATGCGTAGCACCAGCCCCGAGGCGTGGCTGGCCGTCCGGCGAGGCGCAGCCACTCACTCGACTTCTTCAGTGTCGACGTGCGACCAAGGCGTCGGGTCATCGCGCGCTCCTCGAAACAGCTCGTACTCTACTGGCTTCACGAGCGGCTCGTCTTCGCCTTGGAGCCATCGCCGCCAGCCCACGGCTTCGCGCGCGCTAAGACGAGACGACCTTTCCTGAAGCGCGTTCGGATCGGGAATGGGGAACCTGCGCCGGCCTGAGCCTTGCTGCATCGAGCGCGGAGCACCCGGCATCGGATGGGGCAGTGCAAAGTCCGGTGTCAGGCGGAGCGTCAGTTCTCCGACGTGGGCATTGAATGCTTCCCATGTTGCCAGGAGGTGGGCGCAGGGCACCTTGCCGGTGCGTTGTGTCCCCGTCCGTCCCCGTCCAATGAAGCAAGGTAGCGTTGCCGTCGAGGCGCATCAGCAGCGTCATCGGGCTTTCATCATCACTGACGTGTGAATAGCCGTACACGCGGGCCTGGCGCACGGCGAGCAAACCCCAGCGTGCCAGTTCTAACGGGTCGAGCAGTTTCCCGGCGGTGACGATCTCGCCCGTTCGTCGCGCATAGCCCAACAACTCGGTTCCTGCGATCTGCAGGTGGACGGGTACGAGGGTTGATGGAGTAGGGAGGATAAAGCGCGGATTGAGGAATTGGTCCTCCTCAAGGTAGAGCTCCGTGAGTAGCCTCCCAACAGCATAGTGCAGAATACATCATCGCCACTTCGCCACTTCGGTGGATGGATAGTCGCGGAGCACACGGTTTCACGGGTACGCGACCAGGTCATTTGGCCCGTCTGCGGTCGCTGATCTCGCGCAGGTGCGGCTCGACGAGCGCCTTCGCCGCAGTCAGCGCTGGTATGCCAATTACTGTTGCCTCCCGGCGTCCCAGGCTGTTGGTAAGTGTGCTGCGGATCTCGCCACGACGCTCGCGCAGGTCGAGGCGATAGGCGACTCGGCCACGGCCATCCAACTCTGGCGCGAAGTGATACAGGGGCTGTGAGCAATAGTGGGCTGCTGCCAGTACGTCTGCCCGTGGAGCCGGGTTGGTTCGCACCTGACATACGATGCCCGCCACATTGAACCGCGCTGTTATCGCCGATTCGGGTAGCGGGCTCAGCGGATGGCTTGGCGAGCGATAATCCATGGGAAACGGCTGCGAGGACTGCTCGAACCAGACGCCGCGGGCGAGAGCTTCCACGACCAGTTCGTGGAAGTTGAACAGATAGTGGTCGAAGTCGCTGAGCATCGTATCGACTCGTTGCCCCACTCGTCGTTCCCGCGATAGTAAGTGGCCTCGTAGAGGTGGCGCTGGCGCAGCCAGCGAGAGTGCTCCACCAGGTAGGCTCCGGACCACCTGCCATCAGGAGGCTCGATGGTAGGATACGGAGGGACTTCTTCGCGACAGACCTTGAGCGCATCCAGCCCTTCGAAGGTTACACGGGCAAAGCGGGAGCCATTCTCGAAGGCGTGCTCGTAGAAGAGAGCAGTCGGTCCGCCGTAGACGAGGATAGGCGGGAACACCGGGTCGAGCGGACACGGTATCACCAGGCCTGTAGCAATCTCCGGTTCTTCCAGATGACCCGTCACGCCACCTGGTCCATGACTTTCCCGCGCAGGCGGTCGCCGGCCGTGCGCAGCCAGTCTTCGGACGGCAGGGCGTAGGGGCGGAAGCGCTCCAGCCGGCCCTCCTCTTCGTTGCAGTAGAGCGCCTGGTGCGGGCCGAGCTTGCTCGCCGCCTCCACGTCCACCAGATTGCGCGAATCCTGGGCGCTCATCTGCAGGACCACGCGCAGCACGAACTCGCGCAGCATGCGGTGGTCCAGCGTGCGGTTCAGGTTGGTCAGCGTGTCGCACCAGGCGAGCGTGTGCACGCCCACGTCTGGTCCCTCGCGCAGGATCGTGGGGAAGAGCTTCGCCGGGCTGGGCGGCTCGTCCGGGTCGGCGCTGAAGCCGAAGCCGAACTCGTCGGCCGGGCGCAGGTCGCGCGCCCACTGCAGGCCGAAGATCACCAGATAGACCGGCCCGCCCGATGCCTGCTCTTCGATGCGGTGATTGACCGTGGCCGCGATCTCCACGATCACTTCAGGCAGGTGGCGGCGGCCGGCGACCGTGATCTCGTGCGGCAGCAAATCGGCCATGCGGGCGAAGCTGCCGGCGTGCGGCCAGTCGATCGGCGTGAAGTCGAGCACGTAGAAGCGGGCATTGCCGCGCAGCGGCGGGTTGTGTGCGGCAAGGCTCAGCATCGCCGTCGCGAGCAGGCCCAGCGCTCCCTCGTCGTTCTGGCCGACGACGAGCAGATTGGCGCCGCTCTGGCGGGCGAAGAGCGCCGCCGTCGGGTCTTTGATCGCGATCGGCTCGCCCAGCCAGGCCGGCGTGGCGCGCAGCAGCCCCGGCCAGCCCGGCGCCTCGATCAGCTCGGCGATCGGGCTCTGCGTGATGTCGGCCGGCTCGTTGCCCTCGAACACGCGCTGCGGCGCTGGCGGGCGATACCCCTGTCGCTTCGCCAGTGCTTGCGCCGTGGCCAGATAGGCGTCGCGGTGCTCGTCCGACAGCCAGGCGACCTGACAGGGGTTGTTGCCTTCGACCACGCCGTTGTTCGAGTTGTAGATCGCCGCGCCTGGCCGCGTCAGCGAGCGGGCCGCGAGGTTGTCGTCGGACAGAATCAGCCGCGAGTCGGCCTCCGAGCACTGCAGGGCGATGCGCACCTGCATCTGGTCGATCGTGCTGCGCGGAAGCATGTAGCTGCCGGTGAAGGCGCCGGCCAGGCTCTGCGAGGCGAGCAGCACGTGAATGCCGAACGAACGCCCCTGCCGCACCAGCCGGTCCAAAAGCTGCGCCGCGCCGGAGGCGATCGCGTCGTTCTCCGTGAAGAACTCTTGGAACTCGTCCACCAAAAGCAGGATGCGCGGCATCGGTCCGGCGATGCGCTCGCGGTAGGCGGGCACGTCGTCCACACCGGCCTGGCGGAACAGCTCGCCGCGCCGCTTCATCTCCGCGTCCAGCCCCTGCAGCACGCTCAGGCCGAACTCGCGCTCGCTCTCGATCGCCACCACGCGGGCGTGTGGCAGCGCGTGCGCGGCGTAGGTCTTGAACTCGACGCCCTTCTTGAAGTCGATCAGGTACAACTCGACCTCGTTGGGGCTGTAGAAGAGGGCGACGCTGGTGATCAGCGTGTGCAGCAGCGTGGATTTGCCCGAGCCGGTCTTGCCCGTGAGCAGCACGTGATGCGCGGTGCCCTTGCCCAGCGTCAGGCACTGCACGCGCGTGGCGCCGGCGCGGCCCACCAGCGCCGTCAGGCCCGGCGCGCTGTTGCCCTGCCACCAACTTGCCGGGTCAGCCGGGTCGATCTCGTCCAGCAGCCCTTCGTAGTCCTCGGGGTGGGCGAGAACTTGATCACGGAAGAGGTCGAACAGCTTCTCGAACGGCACCTCGACGCGGCTGGAATCCTTCGCCGCCTTGCCGACCGTGGTGAGGATGCGGCCGAAGAGCGTCTTTTCGGGCTCCTTCTGCATGGTCAGATCGGGCGGCGCATCCAGCACGAAGGTGGAGGACTGCACGGCCTCGTCCTGCCAGACGAAGCGCTGGCGGTTCCAGTAGATCACGCTGCCCATGCGCTCCAGCTCGCGCAGGTTAAAGCCCTCCGGCACGGACAGCTCCGGGTCGACGAGCATGATCGTGTAGACGCCGCAGCGCGGGCCGTTCTGGGCGATGCTGAACAGCCGCCGCGCCGCCGTCTCGCTGAAGGCGGCGGGAAAGTCGAGCACGACGAGCACGCGGTAGGGCTCGGCCACTTCGCCGGCGTTGGCGTTGAACTCCTCGATCGTCGCGTACTGGTTGCGCAGGTACTTCTGAATGACCATCTCCATGTGCTCGGTGAGGTCAACCAGCCGTTGCTCGATGTGCTGCGGCTCGGTCCAGGCCTTGCCGGTGACAAGCGACTCATTGTAGTCGGCCAGGTGCATGAAGGCGGCCATGTTCTGGCCGAGGCCGATCGGGTCGAAGAAGGTGAAGCGGACTTTGGCCGGCGGCAGCGTCGCCAGCACGCGCAGCAGCATCGACTGGATGCAGCCGATCGCCTGCTGCTTCGCCTGGCCGGCGACTTTGAAGAGGATATTGCCGGAATCGATGAAGGGCAGCAGCGCCGGCACGGCGATCGAGCTCATGCCGTTCAGGCCGCCGGGCACGACGAGGCCGGTGAGCGCGTCGCGCGGGCCTTCGTGCAGCGTGCCGGCGCGCACGTAGCGTGGAATCGTCTGATCGCTGCCCGGCTGCCACTCGTCCCAGATCGGGTCGTCCCAGCTCGCGCCGGCCATACCCGCTTCGCGCGTAATCGCGGCCGCGTCTTGGGTGATGCGCACGATCGTGTCCTCGTACTCGCGCTGGGTGGCGACGATCGCGGCCTCGCGCTCGGCCTCGGCGGCGCCGATGCGCTGCTCGTACTGGCGTTCGGCCTCGATAATCTGACGCTCGCAGGCGGCGCGCGTGCCGACCGTGCCCTGCTCGTACTCGCGCTCGGCCTTTTCGAGGCGCGCCACGCATTCCTGTTCGGTCGTCTTCAGCCAGTGGTCGTGCCAGAACTGGCCGTCGCTCCACGCCTGGCAGAGGCGGTTGACGTGCTGCTGGAGCTGCACAGTGGGGTCGCGCCGGAAAGGAAGCCGCATCGCTGTCTCCAGGGTGAGTGGTGAATAGTGAGTGGAGGGGGGACGAGGTCACGCGGCCGATGGGCGCAGGCTCACGTCGCTTTCACTGGCGGGACAACCCTGGTTCGCGGCTGCGCCCCTACCATTCACCATTCACTACTCACTATTCCCCCTACTTCAGGTCGTACGTGCGTACGTTGTGGTCGTTGTTCGCCCAGGCGATGATCCCGCCGCTCTTCGAGAAGGCGACGCTCCACACCGCGCTGTTGGTGCTCAGGCTCTTGATCCTGTGGCCGTCGGCCAGACTCCAGAGCTTGACCGTCTTGTCCTCGCTGGCCGTGGCAAGCTGTTTGCCGTCCGGCGCAAAGACGAGGCCGCGCACGGCCTGGCGGTCGGCCTCGATCACGCGCAACTGGCGGCCCGTCGCAACCTCCCACAGCCGCACCGTGCCGTCGCCGCCGCCCGAAGCGAGCAGCGTGCCGTCCGACGAGAAGGCGACGGCGAACACCTTGCCGGTGTGGCCGGACAGCGTCTTCAACTCCTGGCCGGTGAGGGCGTCCCAGATCTTGACCGTGCTGTCGAGGCTGGCGGAGGCGACCAGGCGGCCGTCCGGCGAGAACGCGACTGCCTGCACCCAGTCCTGATGGCCCGTGAGCGTGCGCAGCTCCTGGCCCGTGGTCGCGTCCCAGAGCTTGATGTTGCCGTCCGCCCCCGCCGAGGCGATCGTCTTGTTGTCCGGCGCGAAGGCCACGGCCAGCACGTACTCGGTGTGGCCGGCGAGGGTTTTCAGCTCACGGCCGACGGCCACGCTCCAGATCTTGATCGTCTTGTCGCCGCTGGCAGAGGCGAGCATGGTGCCGTCCGGCGAGAAGGCGACGCCATCGACGAAATCGCCGTGGCCGTTGAGCGTGGCGAGCTTGCGGCCGTTGCTCGCATCCCAAAGGCGCACGCTCTTGTCGGCGCTGGCTGAGGCGAGTGTCCTGCCGTCTGGCGCGAAGGCGACGGCGTTGACCACGCCCGTGTGGCCGCTGAGCGTAGCCGAGCAGCCGGCGTGATCGCCCAGGGTGGTGCTGACGAAGCCGCAGGAGCCGGTGCCGAGTTTCACGGTTGCGCCAAGCAGCAGCACGGTCGCGGCGGCGACGTAGGCCATGCGCATGTGGTTCTTGTGGCTCTGGCGGCGCTTGCCCAGCACCTGCTCGACGCCGCGGTCGATGCGCTGCGAGGCTTTGGCGGCCTGCGAGGCGCACATGCTTAGCTGCAACGCCGGCTCACTGATCGCCTGCGGCGTGGGCGGCGGCGCGGTCTGCGCATGCTGCAAGAGCGGGTTCAGGTGCGCCAGCCCGAGCACGGTGCGGCCGCCGTCGTAGAGCGAGCGCACGCCCTCGATCCCTTTCTGCGCGGCCTCATGCACCTCTTTGCGCTTGCGCTCCACCGCTTCAAGCTCGGCGTGGTAACGCTCGGTGGCGCCGGATTCGGCGTAGGTGCGCTGCTCCTCGGCGGCATCGCGCGCAGCGGTCAGCTCCTCGTCCGCAGTCTGACGGATCTGCTCGACGCGCGCGGCAGAGTCGGACTCGGTCTGGGTGCGCTGCATCGTCACACGGCGGAAGGCGGCGAGGATCTCGCGTTCTCGCAGGGCCAGGTCGGCGCCGGGCATCGCAAACCACCTGTCTTCAGCAGGGCGCCCAGCCGACGCCGAGCCGTACCGATACTCTCGTGCCTGGGCTGCCCGCGGCGGCGCGCTCAGGGCACGTTGCGGTGGGCGGCGGCCAGCACGCGCAGCAGCTCGCCCAGCGACTGGCCGGCGGCGATCGTCTGTTTCTCCAGCGGCGCCCAGTGCTCGCGCGCGAAGCGCTCGTGCACCGGGTCGTTCCAGACCTCGCCCAGCTCGTGCCAGCGCGTACGCAACGCCTCCCAGGCCGTCTGCAGCTCCTCGACGGCGCTCGTATGATTCATCGTCACGCGTTCACCGCCTCTGCATGGTCAGCGGCCTGATCGCCGCGGTCGGTTTCGCTGCCATCGTCTCCACTCTGCGGCGCGGCGGGCCAGGCAACCGCCGTGAGCGGCCGCTCCGGCTCGGAGGGCAGCGGCACGGAGACGTAGCCGGCGAGCGTGGCGAGTTTCTTTTCGAGCATGGTCAGCGCGGCGGGCAGGTTCTCTTGCAGGACGTCCTTGAAGCGGATCTGCTCGGTGCGATACACCTCGATCGCCTGCTCGATCGTCTTCTGCCACTGCATCGTGCTGACGAGGCCGCCCTCGGCGTCGCGCAGGCGCTGGTGGGCGCGGGCCAGCGCGGTCTCGTAGCGTTCATTGCTGCCGTTCGGGCGCAGATAGGCAGGGATGTCGGGGTTGATGCTGGTCGCTTTGAAGCGGGCGAGCGCCAATTCGGCGGCGCGCACGTCTTCGCGGCCGCGGCGCACTTCGCGCTGCCAGTGACCGAGACGCCCCTCGAACCATTCGAGCTGGCGGGCGAGGAAGTAGTCGAAGCCCTCCAGCGTCTCCTCGACCTCGGCGCGGTAACGCAGCAGCGCCAGGCGGAAGCCGCCGAGCGCATCGATCGAGCGGACGTTGACGGAGAAGCTCATGCAGCGGGCCTCGGAGCCGGCGTTCCGGCGCGGCTTAGCGCTGGGTCAGATACTCATTCGCCTTCTGTGCCTTGCGCATCAAGAAGGGGATCTGCTCGTCGGCGGTCTTAATGAACTGCTGCAAGACCTGCATGGTCTGCTCGAACTCGGCCGTGAAGCGCGAGTGCTCCTGGTCGCGCCAGGTGTCGCCCAGCGCCTGGAACTGGCCCTGCAAGCGGGTCATGCTCTCGCGCAACTGGTTATTAAAGAAGCGCACGCTGCTGGCGAAACGCTCCAGCGCCTCGGGACTGACGATCGCCTGCTGCGACATGACTTCCCCCTCCGCGGGCCGCACGCAACGCGGACGCAACCGCCGTGGCTGCGTCCTGCACTACTGCTGTCGTCTCGCGCGCGCGGCACGTCTACAGGCGAGCGCCGGAGATCGGGCACGGATCGGTAACGACCGCTTCGACGGCAACCTCGCCGCTTGTGCGGCCGATCGAGCAATGTCGGCCGGCCAGGCCTGATATAGGGAAAACACTGATTGTCCAGATCGTTGCTGTCGTTACAGTGTAGGCGTACTGTTGATACAAAAGCGCAGCGTAGGCGGGCGCCGCTGGGGCACGCCGCGCGGTCGGGACGCCGGGAATGCTCGAGATCGCGCTCTGCGCCAACGCGATCATCGCCGCGTGCTACTTCATCATCGCGGCGCTGATCTTCACCGGTCTCGTCAAGCAGCGGCGCCTGGGGTTCAATCCCCTCGGCACGGCGACTGGCTTCATCTTCCTTACCGGCGGCCTCGGTCACTGGATCCGCGTCGAACACTTCCTGCTCTATCCCGAGATCTACCGCAAAGACCCCGGCCTCTGGCACATGGCCCTTGTCGATTCGCTCACGGTGCTGTCGGCCACCATCTATCTCACGCTGCGCCGCCGCTACGGCCTGGTGATTCGCGGCCAGCACGCCCTGCTCGACTTCCAGCGCCGTCTCGAAATGGCCGAGGCGATGCGCGACATCGGCCAGGACATCTCCGCGCAGACGGACCTTGAGGCCGTGCTGCGCCACGTGGTGGACCACGCGTTGATGCTGCTCGGCGCCGACTACGCCGTCGTCACCGCCCGCGACGACACCGGCGAGTCGCACCTTCGAGTCGCCGGCAACCGCTACGACGTGCCCGACGCGGCCGAGTGGAGCGCCGCTGCCTTCGCGCCCGGCACCAGCCCCGCCGCGGAAGCGATCGCCCGCCGCCAGCCATTCGTCAGCGAAGACCTGACCGCCGAGCCGGGCTATGCCAGCCGCGAGCTGGCGCTGCACCGCATCGAAGGCGGTCGCGCCGCACTGGCCGTGCCGCTCTTCCGCGGGGACGAGGTCTTCGGCTCGCTGATGGTGGCGTATCGTACGCCGCGCCGCATCACGCGCGGCGACCTCTCCGCTGCGGCGGCGCTCGCCAACATGGCCGCCATCGCCATCGGCAACGCGCGGCTGATCGAGAGCCTGCGCCGCGCCGAACGCATGAAGGGCGAGTTCCTCTCCGTCGCCGCGCACGAGTTGAAGACGCCCGTCACCAGCCTGCGCGGCTTCTCGCAGCTCGTGGTCAAGCGGCTCGATACCACCGGCGAGCTGGACCCGTTCCAGGTGCGCCGCGCCCTGTTCAACATCGAGCAGCAGTCGCAGAAGCTCTCCCGTCTGGTCACACAACTGCTCGACGTCTCCCGCGCCGACACCGGCCGCCTCACGGTGCAGCCCGCCGACACGGACCTCTGCTCGCTGGTCCAGGGTGTTACCGCCGGCGTGCGCCAGAGCGCGGGCCGCCGCACGATCGACGTGCGCACGCCGCGTGGCCCGCTTGCGGCGCACATCGACCCGCTGCGCATCGAACAGGTGCTCACCAACCTGCTCGACAACGCCGTCAAGTTCAGTCCGGAGAACGGCGAGATCGAGGTCGAGCTGGCCGAGCGCGGCGGCGTGCTCTCGCTTTCCGTGGCCGATCACGGCATCGGCATTCCGCCCGAGCACCGCGACAGAATCTTCGACCGCTTCTACCAGGCGCACGAAGGCAGCGCGAGCGCCGGCCTGGGCCTGGGTCTGTATATCAGCGCGCAGATCGTGGAGCGGCACGGAGGCACGATTCGCGCCGAGTTCCCCGAAACTGGCGGCACGCGCTTTACCGTGACGCTGCCGCGCGGCCGCGTGGCGGTGGGTGCGGCGTAACGCCTGCGAAGCGAGGCACCCGGTGGCCGCTTTCCGACCCGTGCTGGTGATCGACGACGACGACAGCATCCGTGAGCTCGTGCAGATGGCGCTGCACGACGAAGGCTACGACGTGCTCACGGCGCAGCACGGCGGCGCGGCGCTGAGCCTGCTCGGCCATGAGAACCCCGGCCTGATCCTGCTCGATATGCGCATGCCGGTGATGGACGGCTGGGAGTTCGCCCGCGCCTACCGCGAGCGGCCCGGCCCGCACGTGCCGATCGTCGTGATCACTGCCGCACACGAGGTCGCCGAACGCGCCGCGCAGGTCTCGGCCGACGACTATCTCGCCAAGCCGTTCGACATCGACGACCTTGTGGAGATGGTGGGGCGCCACGCGCAGTAGCAGCGGCGTACCTGCCTTCCGGGTTGCACCGCTGCCAGCGTCCCGCGGCACCTAACCCTGCTTTGCCCGACGGCAAAGCTGTCCCTTCCCGAGCTGGGAAGGGACTTCTGGAGCGCTCCCAGCGGCACCAGACGGCGACGGGGCGGCAGTGTCTTTGTGGGACACGCGGTCGGATGGTCTCCCATCCATCTGCATGTCCTCGAACCGAACCCTTCCCGTGTCGGGAAGGGAGATTTCGCTTCAGCGAAATCGGGGTTAGGTGCCGCGACTATCACCACGGTGAAAATTGTCTGGGAGACGGTCCTAACGTAGATGACGATCCCGCGTCGTTCGCATACCATCGCCTGCGATGATGGGATGACGAAGGAGACGCCAGCAGAATGACCGATCACGCGGTAACCGACGAAGCAATCGCCCGCCCGGCGCTGTTTGGGACGGACGAATCCGTGGCCCTGCTCGATCAGCACCGCCGCGAGCTGACGGCCTACTGCTACCGGATGCTGGGCTCGGCGTTCGAGGCGGAGGACGCCGTGCAGGAGACGTTGGTGCGCGCCTGGCGGAGTTTCGCTCGCTTCGAGGGCCGCGCCTCGCTGCACACCTGGCTCCATCGCATCGCGACGAACGTCTGCCTCGACATGCTCAACGGCGCGCAGCGGCGCGCCCGTCCGATCGATCGCGGTCCCGCCGGCGCCGCGGAGACGCCCCTCGGCGAGATGTTGTCGGAGGCTATGTGGATCTGGCCGATCCCCGATCAGCGTGCCCTGCCCGACGGCGGCGACCCGGCCGAAGCGGCGATCGCCCGCGAAACGCTGCGGTTGGCCTTTGTGGCGGCGCTGCAACGCCTGCCGCCGCGCCAGCGCGCGGTGCTGATTTTGCGGGAGGTGCTGGACTGGAAGGCGAGCGAGGTGGCCGAGCTGCTCGACACCTCCGTCGCCTCGGTCAACAGCGCCCTGCAACGCGCTCGCGCGACCCTGGCGGCGCGGAGGGCGCAGAGCGTCAGCCCAGCGCCCTTGCAGGATGACAGGCAGCGGCAGCTCCTCGCGCGCTACGTCGAGGCGTTCGAACGGTACGACCTCGACGCGCTCACCGCGCTGCTGCGTGAAGACGCCACCTGGTCGATGCCGCCGTTCGCGATGTGGCTGCGCGGCCCGCGGGAGATCCGCACTTTCTGCCTCGGCCCCGGCATCGCCTGCCGCGATTCGCGCCTGATCCCGCGGCTGGCGAACGGCTCGCCGGCCTTCGGCCAGTACAAGCCGGCGCCCGACGGCGGCTACGAGCCGTGGGCGCTGCAGGTGGTCGAGCTAGCCGATGGGCGGATCAGCGGCGTCACCTTCTTTCTTGATACCGCGAGGCTTTTCCCGCTCTTCGGTCTGCCCCAGCGGCTGGAGCGAGGGCAGCGGCTCGATGGGCAGGATCTCGGCCAACCCCATCAGCGCGAGTAGGGCTTGCAACTCGGGGCTGGCTCGCCGGAGCTGCAGCCGGCGCCCAAGCCGCCGTGCGGTGAGCCGCAGCCGCGCCAGCGCCTCCACCGCGACCGCGTCTGCACGCCCGAGCTCACCCACATCGCAGATCACCGTGGCGCCAGAGCGTTCGTTGCGCGACAGCAGCGTCTGAAGGCGCTCGCACAGGGCCGGAATATCGGCGCGCGCGATCGCGCCGCCGATGGCGAAGACGAGCGCGCCGAGCTCAGGTTCCGGCCCTGCATCACGGACGGGCACGCGAAGGTCTCCAACCGCTGGGCGGGAGCGGACGCGCACGGCTGCGGCCCGTGCTGTTCGCCGTCTCAGCCGTAGAGACTGCTCCGCGGAGCGAAACTCATCGCTCGGGTTGCGCCGTTTGGACTGGATGGCGTGCGCCGCCCTTCTCTGATGCGGAATTGCAACGAATCGGCGTCGTACGGCCGATGAGTTCCGCAGCTCCGCCCCGTCTAACCATATGAACGGCACAACAGGGTGCCGCACACCGGGGCCGTGCCCCGAGCACGTAAGAGGAGAGCACATCATCATGCGGAAGATCGTAGCCGGGCTGTTCGTGTCGCTCGACGGTGTGGTCGAGGCGCCCGAGCAGTGGTCCGGTGCTTACTTCAACGAGGAGCTAGAGCACCGGTCAAGTAGTTGACGAACCGGTGGTGGCATGGTGGGCTGAAGC
>CALFMN010000246.1 GCA_937879875.1 uncultured Chloroflexota bacterium
CGGTCCGCGGACCGGGCTGGTCTGCGATGCCCACGATCTGCCGTTCGCCGCCGAGACGTTCGACTGTGTCGTGGCGCAGGCCGTCCTGGAACACGTCCTCGATCCGCAGCGCTGCGTCGCGGAGATCTACCGCGTCCTGAAGCAGGATGGGCTGATCTATGCGGAGACGCCGTTCATGCAACAGGTGCACGGCGGTCGCTACGACTTCACGAGATTTACCCCGCTGGGCCATCGCCGCCTGTTCCGCTGCTTTGAAGAGTTGCGTTCAGGCGCAAGCTCGGGGCCAGGCCAGGCCCTGGCCTGGTCGGTGCAGTACTTCTGCCTCGGGTTGGCGCGCGGGAGAACCTCGCGGCTCGTCTGCAATGCGCTCGGGCGTGTGCTCGGTTTTCCCTGGAAGTATGCCGACCGCTATTTCATCACCAGAGAACCGGCCCTCGATGGCGCGTCCGGCGTGTTCTTCATCGGCAGGAAGAGCCAGAGTGTGCTGAGCGATCGCGATCTCGTCACCCAGTATCGTGGCGGCGAGTATCTGGCGCGCTAGCGGAGGCGCTCAGCGCCGCTACGGCCAGTGTGAGCGGTAAAAGTCCGAGGCAACCGCGGCGCTGAAGGCGCGCAGCGCCGCCGGCGACGACTGCACGCGCCAATCGTAGCCACCCGCCTCCACGTCGGTCTTGTTCTCGTTGAACCAGACGACGGCGCGGATGCGCGGGAATTTGTTCGGGACGGCGTCGCTCAGGGCATCGGTGATCCACTTCGCCTTGGTATCGCCGAGCGCGGCCTGCTTCGGCAGCGCGTCACTGCTGGCGACCTCCGCGATCATCAGCGGCCTGGAGCTGAGCGCCGTGATGCGGTTGTAGGAGTCCGAGAAGATCTGCGGGAACCAGCGCCAGATTTGGGGACCGTGGTTGTAGCCGTCGAGTCCAAGCCAATCCACGTACTGATCGCCGGGATAGTACGGCTCGAAGGCGCTGTCGGCGTCCTCGGCCACGCTCGGCGACCAGACCCACTGGACGTTGGCGGCATCTGCGGCGGTGAAGAGATCGTGAATGTGGCGCCAGGCGGCGACGTACTTCTCCGGACTGTTCCCGTCCTTGCGCCCCCAGAGATACCAATCGCCGTTCATCTCGTGCGCCCAGCGCAGTAGCACCGGGCGGCCGTACAGCGCCAGCCGGTGTGCCCAGCTGCTCAGGTAGTCATCGAGTCTGCCGGCAACGATGTTGTCGAGACTGTACGGCGACTGATCGACGTTCGCGCGCCAGTCGGATGGCGTCCAGCTAATCAGCGGCACGGAGCCGTGCCCGGCGATATCGCACAGCTAGGACGAATCCAGAGAGCCGGCGTCCACGCCGAAATCGCGCCGCGATGCGCCCGTGCAGCGCTTCCAAATCCGCGGCCCAACCTTGCGCTGCCGCCGTCGCGATCGTCGCATCGTCGATCACCGACAGGCTGCTCTCGCCCCACCAGCGGGGTCAGGCTCAGCACATCCTACCAGGTGCGGCTGTAGTACAAACTTCCTGCCAATTGTCGACGTGATTTACCGATCTGTTCCCCGCACTGCCTGTCGGCTGAGCGCGCTTTAGTCGAATATCGAAGTACATGACGCTGCTACACTGCACGAATACCACGTCATGCAGCAACCGTTGCCAAACATTTACCGAGGCGCGCGCATCACTGCACGACGTGAGGAAAGACAATGCGCAGTTGGTTGAAGTATCTCACGCCAATTCTTATCGTCGCAGTCGCTCTAACTGCTGTCTCTAGCCCGGCACCTGGACAGATCGGAGCAGCGAACGCGGCTACGGCTCCTTACACGCCGACGCTGGTCCGCTCCGGTCTTATCACCAGCGGTGCTGCTACCGGCGGTGACGGTGGCAACGGCTGGGGGCTATCCAAACTGCGCATTGCGCGGACCAGCGATGGCACGGTCTACGCCGCCTACGTGACGCCGGGCACGGATTCGCTGCATAAGCAGTGGGTGCTCGCTGCCCGCACCAATACGAGTGGCACGTGGACAACCCGTGCCACAGGAAGTGCCGGCCGCGAGCCGGTGAACCTGCTGCGAACGCCGAGCGATCAACTGAATGTGGTGAGCTGGCCCAACGGCCTGCCCGCGCTCTGGTCCTCGTCCAACGGCAGCTCCGTAGCGATCCCCGGCGCCTGGCCGCAATCGGATTACCCCTATCACGCCGCCGGGATGAGTGCACAGGGCAACCTCTATCTGCTGCAGTCGGTCTGCGCCTGCTCCGCTCAGACGCCCGACGTGCCAGGCGAGTATGCCTGGAGCTACTATTCCCCCACCGATGGCCAGTGGCACTACAACACGTTCAGCACCGCGGATCGCTACACAGGCATGTTCTTGCTCCCAACGGGTACGAACCAGCTGGCTATGGCCGGCACTCGCGATGTGCTGTGGTCCGAGTTGGGATATACCCAGCCCGCGGGCGCCTTCAACTATGTGTTTAACGATGCTCGGCTTTGGCAGTTTGGCAGTCTCACTCAGCCCCCCTCCGCCAGCATCGACGTCCACCAGGAGCTGCCAACCGCCGACTACCCCAACGTGCATACCAGCATCGACGACGCCTACGTCGACACTACGGGCCGCACGCATATCCTGTACAGTGTAGTCGGAGCCTCCAGCGGCGGCCAGTTCATCGGCCGGCATGCCATCCTCCAGAACGGCACCCTGGTCAAGGACGTGCCCACGGGCATCTACTACCCCAACCTCTCGCGGCTCATCCAGGACACGACCGGCCGCTTCCACCTGATCTCTGCCTGTGGCACTGCGGTCTACGTGCAGTCCGGGCTGGCGGGGGACACGGACGGCACGCAGCTCGGGGCCGTGCAGACGCTGAACCTCACCGGTAGCTACGTCTGCAACGCGCTGAACAACTACATCACTGCACCACGGGGGGGTACGCCGCTGGCCGACTTCGTGGACGGGGTCTTCGACAGCGGTGGCCAATGGGTCTATTACCGCATCCAACTCGCCTCACCGACGAGTGTACCGACGCCGACATCAACGCCAAAACCGTCGCCGACTCCGCGCGGGAAGCGTCGTACAGCGTCGTAAGCGATAAACTTCCGCGGTGAGTGCCGTTCGGCGGCATCGGCAGCTTTCCACACCGGCCGATGCCGCCGAACGGCATTGAGCTGGGCGCAGTACCCGGCCTCCATCACATTGCACATTGCGGATGAAGCGACGGACGGCCTCGCGCGGGTATTCAACCCTCTCATACAAGCCTCGGCATTGCCGCTCCGGTAAGCCGGCTCGGCCTCAATCGCCGCGTGCTCCTTTCGTGCTAGCGTGTAATCAGCGCTGATGACCGCGCGCGGTCTCGGCATCCTCCTCGCAGCCGCTGGAACGGAAGTGCATGCTCACTCGGACCCGGTCAAGCCGGTTGCGGCGGTTGCACTGCGCCGGCAGCGGGCGGTCTGTCGTTGTCTCTGCGCTCGTGTTCGCTGCGCTGACGCTCGCAGTGGCTGGCCGGGTCACGGCGAGTCCTGACGCACGCATCGCGGCGGCTCTGCGCATGCATTCAGGCGTCTGGCTCGACCGCCTGGGGGCGATCGCCGAAATCTTTGGCAGCATGGAGCTGGCAGCGCCAGTGCTGCTGATCGTTGCAGCCGTGCGCTGGCGCCGGGCTCCCTGGCAATCGCTGGCGTTGCTCGTCTCCTTCGCTCTCGCCACGGCTTTGGAACTCACTCTGAAGTACACGCTCGTCCACCAGCCGCCGCCGGAGCTTGCCTCCAACTCGCCATTAGCAGACCTCGCCGTGTCGTTTCCCAGCGCCGGCTTCACCACCCCGAACGCATTCCCGAGCGGGCACGCCGTGCGCACTGTCTTCTTGGTGTTGTTCCTGGCGACGGTGCTGCCGCATCGTCTCGTCTACGCCGGGGCAGCGGTGTGGGTCGCCCTGTCGGCGCTGATGCTGGTCTACACCCACGCCCACTGGCCGAGCGATGTCGCTGGCGGTGCCGTGCTCGGCTGGGCGGCCTTCAGTCTCGCTGACCTGGTTAGCAGGGAGGCGGGTGAGGAATCGCCCGCGCCACGAAGTGAACCCGGCGCTGCCTGATCCCACGGGCTATTCGGGCGTTCGACGTAGGGTGGCCCGGCTTGGGAGTTGGTCCGGTTGCCCTGAAAGCGAGATGCCGGGCCGGATGCCGAGCCGCCAAATGCCCTGTTCCAGTGCATCTGGCTGACATGGAGCCCCTCGGATCACGTGTGACCGGCTCACAGCCCGGGAGCAGCGGAGTGGCACCGTTGCTGGTACACGCCTACGGCCGGCGGCGGGCTCTCCAGCATGGTGAATCTGCTCCGCTGAAACGGGCAATTCCAGACCTCTGCGCCCGCGGCGTCGGTCAGGGCATGGCGGCCCCGGCGGGAACGAGTTGAGGAGCGGCCACGGGTCGGCGGCGTCGAGCGGTACGGGAGTGCCGCACAGCTCGTAGCAACGCAGGATGTTCTCTCCTGACGAAGCCCGGGCATGGGCGCTAACCACTGACTGATCCTGTAACAGTCAGATCATAGACGCGGCGGACATTGTCGTCTGATGAGACCGGGTTCATGGATCCTTACGGCGCCCACTCTGTAACAATCAGCGCCAAGCATCGTTAAGCACGTAGGCGGAATTATGGTAAGGTGTAGCGCATGGCGGAACCAACCATCGCGCATGATGACCCGCACATTGAGCATGCGCGCGTGCGCCCGGAGAACGTCGCACGGCGACAGCGTCTGGCCGCGATGCAGCAGCTACCCACCGTCGATCAGCGGCTCATCGCCTCCGAGAACCGGGTACCGCCACCTGGCTGGAACGGCATCCGCACCGGAATCAGCGAGAGCGATGCCGCCGGCGCGTGCTGGCGCGGCAGATGTGCGCGGTCCCGCGAATCGTCCCATCCAGCCATCCTGCCAGCTCCACGCGGATCGCCGGAAAGTGTTCGTGACTGGCGCACCGGCGCCGCAGAACATCCTCGACCTGCCGCCCCCACCGGCGACGAGGTCCGAACAACTGACTCTGGCAGAGCTAGGACCAGTGCGGCCCGGGGCTGATGGCGCCTCTCGTGCGCTTGCACGATCGTTACAGTCTATTGTTCGCGCCAATGTAACGCCATCTGAAGACGATGCAGAAGCTTCACTTGTTGCGCGAGGACGATCCCGCGCCAAACACAATCCACGGAGCGAACTCGGGCGCCGACCGCTAACTCCAAGGGTGTGACCAACAGTTGTGGGTCACCGGCTCAGGCAGCTAAGCCAATCTGGG
>CALFMN010000247.1 GCA_937879875.1 uncultured Chloroflexota bacterium
TACATGCAGCCGCAGCCGCTGGTCAACCAGATGGAGGGCTGGATGGAGCGGCACGGCGTGCCGCGGCTCACCGCGCCGGAGATGGCCCGCGGCTCGATGGGCATGCTCGACAAGGTGGCGGCGCGGCAGCCCGATGTTTCGCTCGGCGGCGGCGAGCGGCTGAAGGTCGGCGACTTCGAGTTCGAGGTGATCTGGACGCCGGGCCACGCGCCGGGGCATATCTGTCTCTATGAGCCGAATCGCAAGCTGCTGATGAGCGGCGACCACATCCTACCGACGATCACGCCGAACGTCTCGCGCCACGCACAGACCGCCGGCAACCCGCTCTCCGACTACATGAAGTCGTTGGAGAAAGTGGCCGATCTCGACGTGGAGATCCTGCTGCCGGCGCACGAGTTCGATACCCGCGACCTCAAGGGCCGCATCGCCGAGATCCGCCGCCACCACGACGAGCGCCTGGAAGAGATGGAGCGCTGCATCGGCGACGGCGCCACCGCCTGGGAAGTCGCCTCCCGCGTCAAATGGACGACGGGCATGCTGGCCGACTTCGAGCCGTTCATGCAGCGTGCCGCGGTGGGCGAGACGCTCGCCCATCTCGAATATCTGCACGAGCTGGGGCGTATCGCCGTGCACGACTCGAGTGAAGAGGGCGCGGTGGTCACCTGGACGCGAAGCTAGACGGATCGGCGGGCGCCTCGGGGCAGCGCCAGTCCGCGATCAACCGGCTGAAGGTCAGGTTGTTCAGCGCTCCCGGCCGTGCCAGCCGCACGCCCGCCACCGCCGCGTCCGCCGCTTCGCCGAGCGCCCGCAGCAGCAAGCCGGTCACGAGGCCGCTGCGATTGAGGCCGTACTGGCAGAAGACGAACACGCGCCTCGGCGCCCCCGCGGCGTCCGTGCCGGCGGCCGCCGTGACCGCCGTGGCCAGCTCGTGGACCAGCCCGGCGACGCGGTCGAAGCTGAACGGCACAACTTCGGCGTCCAGGAACACACAGGACAGGAACTGCCCCGCCGCCGTCCGGTAGGCATGTGGGAGATTGCCGGCACAGTCGATCACCACGGCGTCGCTGACCACGTCGAGCGACACGGATTCGCCGATCAGGCTGTCGCTGCCGCCCATCCAGATCTCGGTCCCGATCTCGGGCCGGTGAGGGAGGCGGATCCGCGTCGCGCGCGGCGGATCGCCGGCGAAGAGTTCACGTGCGGCATCGCTCACGACGCCGCCTCGATGATCGCGGACATCGAGCCGCGGCAACGAGGAATGCGCGGATCGGCGCCGAAGTCGTGGATCGCGCGCTGGTGGCCGTCTACGCGCTCACGCGACGCCGTCTCGACGATCGCCTGGCCGGTGCCATCCACAGCGCAGGCGAGGGCGAACGCCTTCTCCACGGCGTAACCGAAGATGCGCCCGAGCATCTCGACCACGTACTCGTAGGAATGATCGTCGTCGTCCAGCAGAATGAGATGGTAGAGCGGCGCCAGATCCACGGCGTCGCGGGGTCGTGATTCAATCTCGGGGCGCGGGTTCGTCGTCATACTCGCGCACGATTATACCGTGCAATGGAACGGGAGCGGATGTCTCTGCCCGCCAATGCTGCCGATGTGATCGTCGTGGGCGCGGGTCCGGCGGGCTGTGCGGCTGCCTCGCTGCTCGGCCGGTGCGGCGCCCGCGTCGTGCTGATCGACCGCGCGGCGTTTCCGCGGCCCAGGCTCTGCACCCACGCGATCATGCCCGCCGGGCTGCCGGTGCTCGATCGTCTCGGTATACTGCCGGCGGTCGAGGCCGCCGGCGCGCAGCGCTGGTACGGCGTGCGGCTGTGGCTGAACGGCGTGCAGTTCGCCGAGCCGTTGCCGCGCGGGCGCGTGGCCTTTCGGTACGGCCTCAGCTTGCGCCGGCCCGCGCTGGACGCGCTGCTCGTCGATGCGGCGCGGCGGGCGCCCAACGTGGATTTGCTGGAAGGCTGCTCGGTCTCGCGACTGCTGTTGGACGATGGGCGGATTGGCGGCGCGGCCGTTCAAGCGCGGGCGGGTGGCCACGAGTGCGCGATCACCGCACCGCAGGTGATCCTCGCCAGCGGCAGGCACACGCGGCTGGTGCGCGGTTTGCCTGCACGAACCTACGCCTTGCCCAACCGGCACACCGCCTATGTGGCGTATGTGGCGGGCATCCCCGGCGAACCCGAGCCCGCGCTTGAGGGCTACTACTGGCACGGCCGCTCGGCGTCGCTGCTGCCGGCGGACGGGGGTCTGCGCGTCGCCGGGGTGATGGCGCCGCCCGGCAGCTGGCCGCCGGGGAGCTGGTGTGAGCGGCTGCTCGACGAGCTGCGCCGCTTCTCTCCGCTGCGCGAGCGTCTGGAGCATGCGCGGCTGGTCTCGCGGCCGGTGGCCGTGCGCGGGCTGCGCAACGTCTGGCGCGAGAGCGCGACACCCGGCCTCGTGCTGATCGGCGACGCCGGGCTGCAGACCGATCCCCTGTTCGGTCAGGGCATCTCCTGGGCTCTGCGCAGTGGCGAATGGGCGGCCGATGAGACGGCGCAGCAGCTTCAACACGGCAGCGCTACGCCCGTAAGCCGCTCATATCGTTCCGTACGCGCCCGCACGCTGGCGCACCGCTTCCTCGGTATGAGCGCGTTTTCTGCACTGCCGCCGGGATCGCTGCCGGAACGGCTGCTGATCGCCGGCGCCGCGAGCAGCCCGAAGAGCACGCGGCTGTTCCTGCGCCTGATCCTCGGCTTCGCCACCATGTCACGGCCCGAGGCGCCGCGGCGCGGCCTCTCGACCTGGCTGCACGAGGCGCTCACGGGCTGAGGCGCGGCGGCTTTGGCGCTTCCGCAGTTCGAAGCCGGGTCGCCGCGCGTGGCGGCGTCAGCCGGCCGAGGCCGTCTTGAGCTGCTGCAAATGATCGCGGGCATGACCATCCATGGTCGTCAGCATCCATTCGACCGTTTGCGCGCCGAACTGGCCGAGGTCCCGGCTCTTCACCAGGTCTTGATCGGAGACGTGGCGCAGAATGTTGTCGCAGGTGGCGCCCACCCGTGTCACGGTGGCCGCGGCCGCGGCCGGCGAGCCTACGTCGAGCGCCGGCCGCTCCAGCGCCGGGGCGCCGCAGGCCTGCGCAACATGGTTCGTGAAATACCACTCCGATCCGATCATGTGTTCGGCGACCTGCCGCGGCGACCAGGCATCTTCGCCTTCGCCGGATGCCGGTTTTGTGCCCCAGCGCTCGGCGGCGCCGTGCAGAGCGGCTTGCAACTGGGCCCGGTTCTCGATGATCGCGGCTCGCAGTTCCTTCGGGCTGGCCATCTCATCTCACTCCTGGCGTATGCTGCCGCGCTACGCGCAGCGCGACGATGGTAGCCCAACATCGCCGCGTGCGGTCAAGTGACAAGCACGCAGCCCTCGTACGGTTCCAGGTTCAACACGCTGCCCGTCACCTGCTCGCCCTGCCGTCGCATTTCTGAGGAGCAGGCAATTGCGGCACCGGAGAACTCGGCAGGCAGCTCTAGCGTCGCCGGCTCGCGGGCGAAATTGATCGCGGTCAGCGCTCGCTGGCTCCCCGCCGCGCGGACGAAGGCGAAGACATCCGCGGGCATCTCCGGCAGCGACGCATACGATCCCACGCGCAGCGCCGGCGTGCGCTTGCGCAGCCAGATCAGCCGGCGATAGAGGCTCAGCAACGACGACGGATCGTCGGCTTGCACGGCCACATTCACGGCCAGGTCGCCGAGCGGCAGCCAGGGCGTGCCCGAGCTGAAGCCCGCGTTCGGCTCCGCGCTCCACTGCATCGGCGTGCGCTCGGGATCGCGGCCGATCGCGCCATGCCGTGGAAACCTCGCCACGACATGCCTAACACATATTTGCAGTTGAGCCTGTCGCGCCGT
>CALFMN010000248.1 GCA_937879875.1 uncultured Chloroflexota bacterium
CACAACCTCCATGTGCTCGCTCGCGCTGCCTGACTACTTGACCGGTGCTCTAGCATGAGTGCGGCGAACTGCTCGCGCCCGGCTGCGGTGATGTGGTAGCGGATGCGCTGGCGCCATGCGGCGGTCGCGCCCGCGCTACTCGGTTCACCGCTCTTCCGCGGCTCCTCGGCGGCGATCAGCCCATCGCTTTCGAGATGCCGTAGGACCGGATGCAGGGCGCCCCAGCTCGCCTGCCGGAAGGGATCCAGCGCCCGGCCGATGATCTCGCGCAGCAGGTAGCCGTGGTGCAGCCCTCCAGCAGCTCGCCGGGCACGAAGAGCGCATATCGCGAGTGGCCTGCCGGCCGCCCGCTGTGTCTCCCAGGCGGGGGCAACGGCTTCGCCCGCCGCGCTGCGGGCCGAACTGTTGGGGATTCACGACCGACCTCGTGGCGGCTACGACTCAGGTGGCGACCTACGCTCGCGCCGCCGCGCCCGCCAACTCGGGGCGGCAGGCGCGTAGGGCGGCGCGGGCGCCTTCGAGGCCGGTCCGGGCCGGCACGATGCGCACGATCGCCAGGTCGAGGCCTTCGGCCAGCCGGGCGAAGGCCGTGGCCGCACCCGCCGCCGGGCCGTAGTAGCCCACGGCGCGCAGCAGTTCTGGGGGGAAGGCATCGATCAGTTCGGCCTCGCTCGCGCCGGCGTCGCGCCTTGCCTCCAGCGCCTGAAGCTGTTGCTCGAAGCCCATGCGGGCGAAGTGGGCGCGGTAGCCGCGGTCATTGCCCGCGCCGGGACGCGACAGCGCGTAGCCCATCACGGCGCGGGCCAGGCCGCGGCGGGCACGATCCTCGTCTTCGTCCACACAGACGCGGATGTACTCGGTGATGCGCACGGCCGCCGGGTCGCGGCCGGCTGCGCGGGCGCCCGCGGCCACCTGTTCGCGGCACCATGCGCGTTGCGCGGGCGTGCACCAGTTCAGCGAGACGCCATCGGCCAGCCGCCCGGCCAGGCGCAGCATCTGCGGCCCCAGCGCCGCCAGATAGAGCGGCACGGAAACGGGCCGTTGCAGCATCTGCGCCCGCCGCAGCGTGATCAACGGGCTGTCGATCGTCACCGCCTCGCCGCCCAGCAGGCCGCGCAGAGCGATGAGATAGTCGCGCATCGCGCCGACCGCGCCGATGTCGGGCAGGCCGAACATCGGCCGGTAGGCGGCGCTGTAGAGACTGCCGGTGCCGATGCCGAGCACGAAGCGGCCGCCGCTCAGCTCGCCGACAGTCGCGGCCTGGCTGGCGAGCGTTACCGCGCTCCACAGCGGCGCCGGCACAACGGCGATGCCCGTGGGGATGCAGCGCCCAGGCCCGCCCGTGGCCAGCGACCAGCGCCCGCAGACGTGAAAACCGTCGCGGCTGCCGGCGCCGCTCGGCGTCCAGGCGCTGGCATAGCCAAGCGTCACCGCCTCTTCGACCAGCGTTCGCTCCTCGTCGAGCGAGAGCGCCAGCGTGCCGTCGATGCCGATGCCGATCTCCATCCCCTGCCTCCCGACGCGGCCTGCGCAGCCGGAGTGTAGCACGCGCGGCCCGACCGTTTCGTGCGCGAGATCCGCGCCGGCCGTCAGTGAGGCGCACCAATTGACCGGCCGAGACGAACGCTGCGGTTCGCTCGATCGAACGATTGTATGCTTGCGCCCGCCGCCGTCCGATGCTGAGAGCAGGGGCGGGCGCGGACGCGCCCGAGCGCCGCACGCGGCGGCAAACACGGAGGGTAGGGCGCGATGGCGAAGATCGAGATTGCGAACGGCACACTGTCGATCGTGATGGAGGGTATGGACAAAGTCTGGGCGCTGAAGAGCCGGCTGGAGCTGCCACTGGAACACGTGACCGGCGTGGCCTACGACCCGGCGCTGGCCAGTCGCTGGCCACGGGGTCTGAAGTTGCCCGGCTCGTTCATTCCCGGTGTGATCACCGCGGGCTCGTACTGGAAGCCGGGCCACGGCGAGGAGGACGGCTGGTCGTTCTGGGATGTGCACAGCGCTGAGCAGGCGATCGTGATCAGCACCATGCACGAGCACTACAAGCAGGTAGTCGTGGGCGTCGACGATCCGGAGGCCGCGGTGCGCGAGATCCAGGCCGCACTCGACCCGCGCCCCGCCGGACTCGATGCGTCGGAGTAAAGCGCGGCGGCTGGCCGGCTGGCGGGGCACCTAACCCTGACGCCGCAAGCGGCGTCTGTCCCTTCCCGAAACTGGAAGGGACTTCTGGAGCGTTCCCGGCGCCGTGCGACGGCGGCGGGGCTGGGGTGTCCTTGCGGGACAAACGAAGGCTTCATCTCCCGCCCGTTCGTCCTCCAACCAAACCCTTCCCGCGTCGGGAAGGGACGATTTCGCTTCAGCGAAATCAGGGTTAGGTGCCCCGGGCGGCTTGCCGCGCGCCGCGCAGCAACGGACCATCGCTGCGGTCGTGCGGCCGTCCCGCGCCTACCAGCCGAGATCGATGTTGCCGCCGCAGACGATCACGCCGCTGCGCCCTTCGCGCGATGCGCGGCCGCTGAGGTAGCCGGCGAACGCGGTGGCGCCGCCGTTCTCCGCCGCCACGTTCAGCTCCAGCCAGAGGCGGGCACGCGCCGCCACGATCTCTTCGTCGCTCACGAGCAGTACCTCGTCGACGAGCTGCTGCGCGGCGGCGAAGGTCAGCGGCGCCACGTCCGGCGCGCCGAGCGAGTCGGCGGCGACGGAGCCGATCCTGGGCAGCGTCACCGGGTGGCCCGCCTGCCGCGCGGCGGTCAGCGTTGCGGCGCCTTCCGGCTCGACGCCGACGATGCACACACCGGGCAGCAGCGCCTTCGCCGCGATGCTCACTCCAGCCAGCAGCCCGCCGCCGCCGACCGCGACATAGAGCACGCCGAGCGGCGGCACGTCGCGCACGAACTCCAGACCGACCGTGCCCTGACCGCAGATCACCGACGGGTCGGCGTAGGGATGGACCATCACGGCCCCGTCCGCGGCCACACGTGCGTCGGCGCCGGCGAACGCGTCGGCGATCGTCTCGTTGAGCACGACTTCGGCGCCGAGCGCGGCGATGCGCTGCTGTTTGACGGGCGAGGCGTAGACGGGCAGAAAGATCGTGGCTCGCACGCCCAGGCGGCGCGCCGCGAAGGCGACGCCGAGGCCGTGGTTGCCGCCCGAGACGGCGACGACGCCGGCCTTGCGTTGCGCCTCACCCACGCTCAGCAGTTTATTGAAGGCGCCGCGCGGCTTGAACGAACCGGTGTGCTGCAGGCTCTCCAGCTTCAGCCAGAGCTCACCCGGCAGCGGCGCGTAGGTCGGGTACAGCGGCACGCTCGGCGTGCGGCGCACGTAGGGCGCGAGGCGGCCCGCGGCGGCCTCGATCTCGGCGAGACCGGGGAGCGAAAGCGTAGCTTCCATGCCTGCCATTGTGGACGAAAGAGCGGCGCCGCGCTATTCGCGCGGCGCTCCGAGTCCGGCGGCTGCCGGCTGATCTTTGATGTGACGGGTGATCTCCTGCCAGGTGATGACGAACTCCTGTGCCGCGGCCGATCGCTCCGGGGCGAGGGCTCGCTTGTTGCCCAGCGTAGCGCCGATGCGGCGGAGCGCCAGGCGCAACTCGTCGTATCGCGCCTGCCAGGGCTGGCTCTCGTCCATACAGTCCTTTCTCCGGCGACGCGCCACGGGCCGGCGCCGCCGGCTTCAGTGTACGCGGGCCGGAGCGAATGAACAGCAACGCTTACGGTCGGTTCTCTCATCAGAGAAACGCGTGGCCACGGCGATGGGCGTTCGCACGTGGCGTCGCTCATCGGTTAGCGCGTGTTAGCACGACGCATCGAGGGCAATCGCCACCGGCAGGGCAGTGCGCGCCCAGCCGGAGAGCGGCGTGCCCGGCTGCCAATCCTGGTACTTCGCCGCCAGCAGCGGGCGTGCGGCCTGCTCCTCGTCGCCCGGTTCGAGCACGCGCGCCGTACCGGCGAACGTCTCATCGTCGATGCGCACCTGCACGCAGGGCTGCTTGATCAGGTTCAGCACCCAGTGGGCGTTGTGGCCACCGCCGGAGAGCAGGTAGATCGTATCGCCGCGCGCGGCGAACCAGATCTCGACCTCGCGCGGCAGCCCGCTGCTGCGGCCGGTCGTCGTGAGGTAGCAGTACGGCTCGTCGCGGTAGCGGTCCTCGATGGTCACGCGCTGGCTCCGTGAGGGTGAGTGGTGAATGCTGAGCAGTGAACGGGGAGCGTCAGACTCTCCCGCCGCTGCAGTCCAGGTTGGCTGCTGCGATATCGGTCGAGGTGTCGGCTTGAGGGCATCGCCGCGGCCGGCCCAGCATCATTTCACCGCTCACGACTCACCACACTCTACTCACCCTCCCGCTGCTTCAGCGCCGCGATCAGCTCCAAAAACTCGTAGACCAGGTTGGCGGCGAGCAGGGCGGTGATCTCGCTCTGGTCGAAGGGCGGCGCGACCTCGACGATGTCGAAACCGACGATCGGCAGGCCGCGCAGGCCGCGCACGAGCTGCACCAGCTCGCGGCTGGTGAGGCCGGCCACTTCTGGCGTGCCCGTGCCCGGCGCATAGGCCGGGTCGGCGCAGTCGATGTCGAGTGAGACGTAGACCGGCGGTCGCACGACGCGGTGCAGCCGCTCCAGGGTGCGCTGCACGCCCAACTCATAAAACTCGTCGGCGGTGATCATGTGGAAGCCGGCCTCGCGCACCTCGTGCAGGATCGCGCCGGAGACGCTGCCGCGGATGCCGATCTGTACGCTCTCATGCACGCGGATCAGCCCTTCGTCGGCGGCGAGGCGGAAGGGCGTGCCGTGGTGATAGGGCCGGTTCGGGTCGGTCGGCTTCCAGAAGTCGGGGTGGGCGTCGAAGTGCACGAGCGAGGCAGGGCCGTGCGTCTTTGCCATGGCGCGCAGGATCGGCAGCGAGATCGTATGGTCGCCGCCGAGGATGATCGGCGTGACGCCCGACGCGAAGACGGGATCCAGCAACTCCTGCATCTTGTCGATGGCGTACTCGATGTAGGGCGAGGAGACGTCGAGATCGCCGTAGTCAACCACGCGCAGCGTCTCCAGTGGCCCCCAGAGCGGATCGCCTGACATGGGGTGGGCGCGCACCTGCGCCGTGGCGTTGCGGATACCGCGCGGGCCGAAGCGGGCGCCGGGCCGGTGATTGACGCCGCCGTCGAAGGGCACACCGACGATGGCGACATCGGCAAAGCGCAGATCGCGCGTGAGCGGCACGCGCATGAACGAGTAGGCGCCGCTGAAGCGCGGCCCGCGCTGCCACTCCTCCGGCCACAATCGCTCCGGCTCGGGCTGGTCAGTCGTCACGAAGGCTCTCCTTGCTGTTGCTCCGAGCGGACAGCCGCGACGCGCTCCTCGAATAGCTGTTGCATCAACGCCTCCTGTGACTTCAGCACCGCCAACGCGTCGGCCTTGTCCGCGACGACCGCGGCGTCCTTCGCGCCGCGCAGGCGGTGGAGGAGGATATAGAGCAGCCGCAGCTCATGTGAAAGGTGGAAGATGAGCATCGGATCTGGCTGTCCGCCGGCATGACCGGAGGAGATAGACGATGCCGCGTGCGCCTGGCTGCCCTGTGCGAGAATCCGCGTCGCCTCGGTGCGCACGCGCTCGATCGAGATTCCGAGCGACGTGAGCGCCTGCATGGCGCCGTTTTCACCTTCACGCAGCAAACCCAGCAACAGGTGCTCGGTCCCAATGTATCCGTGGTTCAGCCGCCGCGCTTCGTCCACGGCGAGTTCGATGGTCTTCTTCGCCCGTGGCGTTATGGAGATCTCTCCGTGAAGCAGTTCGCTGCCGGGTGTGATGTGGACCTCGACGGCAGCTCGCACGCGTCCCAGATCGCCGGCAAGCGCACTCAGCACCTTTGCCGCGACACCTTCGCCCTCATCCACAAGACCGAGCAACAGATGCTGGTTGTCGATCGCAGGATTCTTGTAGCGCTGCGCCTCTTGCTGCGCGAGTTCCATCACCCGCTTCGCCCGCGCAGAGAACTTGTCGAATCGATCCGGCATGTGGTCCTCCAAACGGCTCTGAGGCTTCGGCGTCCGGCGCTACGCATCGGCCTCGGGCTTCGGCTCGCCGTTGGCCGCAGGCGGCGGCGGTCGTGTCGCCATCTGGTCATACTCGGCCTGCAGCTCGACCGCCTGCGCGCTCAGCGCTGCTGCGACTTCGTACTGCTGGGCCGCAGTCGCGGCGTCCTTCGCGGCGCGCAGCCGGTCGAGCAGGAGCGCCAGCGGACGCAGCTCAGCAGGCACGCCGCCGGCGCCTGACGCGCTGGTCTGGCTCTCCTCTGCCGCCCCGACGCCTTCTACACCGAGTTCCTCAAGCAGACGCATCGTCTCCGCCCGCACGCGCTCCATATTCACGCCGAGCGATTCGAGCACGCCGGCGGCGATGCCTTCGCCTTCGCGCACCAGGCCGAGCAAGAGGTGCTCGGTGCCGATGTAGCCGTGGTTCAGCTGCCGCGCCTCATCGACGGACAGCTCGATCACTTTCTTGGCCCGCGGGGTGAGGCCGATCTCGCCCAGCACGGCGCGGTCGCCCAGGCCGATGAGGAACTCGACCGCCGAGCGCACGGCCTCAAGCTTCACGCCCAGATTCGTGAGCACCCTGGCCGCCACGCCTTCGCCCTCGCGGACAAGGCCGAGCAGCAAATGCTCCGTGCCGATGTAGTTGTGGTTGAAGCGCTGCGCCTCTTCTTGCGCCAACGTCAGCACGCGCCGGGCGCGCTTGGAGAACTTGTCGAAGCGATCGGGCATCCGCCTGCCTCCTCTCAGCCGCCGCGCGCGGCGTCGGCGACGGCGCGCAGGTTGGCGGCGGGCGCTTCGGGCGCCACCGAGCAGCCGGCGGCAAGCACAATGCGGCGGCCACCGGTGTCGGCCAGCGCCTGCCGCGCCTGGGCGGTGATCTCCTGCGGCGTGCCGTCGCGCAGCGTGTTGCGGCCGATGCCGCCCATAACGGCGAGCGGCGTCTTTTGCTGCGCGGCGGCGAGCGAGGCGTTGCCGGCGCCGTGGTCGTCCCAGTTGAAAGCGGCGACCGGGTAGTCGAGCAGCAGCTCCAGCAAATTGTTGTCGCGGCAGACGTGCAGCACGTTCAGCGGCGCCTCATGCACCGCGGCCAGTACCTGCAGGTCGTAGGGCCGGCCGTACTCGTGGTAGAACGCTTCATCGGCGGCGTCGCGCGTGCCCCAGTCTACTGTGGCGAAGAAGATGCCGCTCGCGCCGGCGTCGCGGCAGGCGGTGGCGTAGCGCGCCAGCACGCTGGCGAGCGTTGCCAGCCCTTTGTGTACCAGCGCCGGCCGGTGTTGCGTCAGCTCGTGGAAGGCGGCGGGGCGCGTGCCGAGCAGGCCGCTGGCGACGGTCAGCGGGTTGAAGACGGTCTGGATCACGTCGACATCACTGCCGACTTCGGCCACGACGCGGCGCAGTCCGTCGAGCTGTTCGCCGAACACGCCCGTGGTCGCGTCGATCTCGGGCAGATTGGCGAGGTCTTCGGCGCTGTTCACCGTATGGCTGCGCAGGCGGGGCTGTGTGTTGCCTGTCGGTTGGTAGACGCTGCCCCAGGCTTCGAAGTAGTACGTCGCGCGCGGGTTGAGCTTGATCAGGTCCCAGCCGTAGGAGCGGTAGGCTTCGAGCGTGAAAGCCGCGAGGTCGGCCGCCGACCACTCGCGCTTGAAGTCGTGGCCCCAGAGCGCCGCCGGCGGATGGTCAACCGTTTGGCCGGCGAGCGCAGCGCGCAGCCGCTCTTTGTGAGACATCGTCGTTGCCATCGCCGGCCTCCTTGCCGCGCCAGCGTTCGCCGGCCTTCGACCAATCGATGATAGCGCCTGTGACGTGCAATGACGCGGAGAGGCGATCGCCGGCTACGGCGGCCGCGCGGGCGCCTAACCCTGATACCGCTGAAGCGATATCTGTCCCTTCCCGAGGCGGGAAAGGGACTTCTGGAGCGCTCCCGGCGGCGCCGGACGGCGGCGTGGCTCGGGTGTCCTCGCGGGACAAGCGGCGGTCTGGTTTCCCACCCGATCGAATGTCCTCATATCAAACCCTTCCTGTGTCGGGAAGGGACAGCTTTGCCGCCAGGCAAAGCAGGGTTAGGTGCCACGCGCCGACGACGATGCTCGCTTCACCGCCCTTCGCCCTCAGCCGATGCCCAGCAGCGACTTGATGCGGCTGAAGGGGTCGAGCGCGGCTTCGGCTCGAAACGCGGTGTGCCAGGATTCGCTCTGGCGCCAGTACCAGCGCTCGCGCAGCGAGTCGAGCAGGCCGGCGGTGTGGCCGGCGCCGTAAATGATCAGCGCGTTCTGGTCGGCGGGCACGGCGTCGAAGGCAGCCATCGCGGCCTGGTTGCGCCGCTCGATCAGCACGTCGTTGAAGCGGCGCAAGGTGGGCACGATACCGCGCAGGCCGTTGAAGGCGGTAAGGATGCGCGGCATTTGCAAAAGCACGGCCGCGGCCATCTTCTGATTCTTTTCGCGCTCGAACAGCTCAGCCGGCAGGCTGTCGAAGGGCAGCGGCGGCAGGTCGCGGTCGGCCCAGATGCCGAGCAACTGCTTCAAGGGCACATCGGCGTTGATCCAGTGCTCGCGGTCGTAGTGCAGCGCCTTGCCTTGGAAGACGAGGCCGAGCGGACCGGCGAACTTTTCGTAGAGGTCGTGCAGCGGGGCGAGCCGTTCGTAGATCGAGCGCTCGCGGGGTGTGAGCGCGGCGATCTCGTCCTCGGTGAGGCTGCCGATGCCTTCATACAGAACGGCGCCGTCGTGCCCGGCAATCAACCCGTTCAGCTCGTCATAATACGACTGCAGGCCGATATGAATGACGGAAACGATGGTGATGGTGCGCGGGCTGCGTGTCTGGTCGAGCACGGTGACGGCCGTTTGCAGGCTGGCCTGGCCGTGCTCGGAGATGGTGCGAATCACGATGGCTCCTTGTTGGGGGCAGTGGGCAGTGGGCAGTGGGAGAATGTGACGACTGCCACTGTTCGCTCACGAGCCGGTTAGATCCATTGTAGGGCTGTGCGCGGCGTTGGCCTTACCACTCGGCGTATGGCGTTCACCGCGGTTTGGTGGCTTGACACGGCCGCGGCCGGAGGCGCTTCATTCTACTGCCTACTGCCTACTGCCTACTGCCCGCGCGGGCAAAAGGAGACCGCCCTCTCAGATCTGAGAGGGCGGTCAGGAAGGCTGGCGGCTGCCTATTTTCCACACCGCCTCGCGGCGGCAGTATCGTCGGTGCTGCAGCGTTTCACGGCCGTGTTCGGGATGGGAACGGGTGGGTCCGCTGCGCCGAAGACCACCAGCCGGTAGCGGGAGGGGGATTCGAACCCCCGACCTTCGGGTTATGAGCCCGACGAGCTGCCGCTGCTCCATCCCGCGCCGGTTGCCCGTTGCGCGCCTGCGGAACGGGCGGCTGAAGAACGCTGTATCGCACGAGGCACTGTGTGAGCCGGCGCGTAGCCGGCTGTGGGAAGTTCTGCGTGCAGGTCAAGCCCTCGACCATTAGTACGGCTTAGCTGAGACGATTGCTCGTCGTACACCTGCCGCCTATCAACCGTGTGGTCTACACGGGGTCTTACCCGGTTCTCCCGGTGGGAGACCTCATCTTGGGGTCGGCTTCGCACTTAGATGCGTTCAGCGCTTATCCGCTCCGGCCCTGGCTACCCGGCACTGCCGTTGGCACGACAACCGGCACACCAGCGGGCCGTCCACCCCGGTCCTCTCGTACTAGGGGCAGCTCCCCGCAAGTCTCCAACGCCCACGACGGATAGAGACCGAACTGTCTCACGACGTTCTGAACCCAGCTCGCGTACCGCTTTAATGGGCGAACAGCCCAACCCTTGGGACCTCCGTCATACGCCCGTTTCCGAGCGCTCGAGACTATGCCTTCAACCGGCCATCCGGTTGCCAGCGTATTATGGCGTCCGCAGATTTGCCCCTGTGAGGGCAGTAAACGCCATCCCGGGCGTAGAGCCCGAAGTCGTTACAGGTGGTATCGCTGCTTCGTTGGCGCCGCGTCGGGATCGCATGTTGAGCGCCGCGATCTGCCGTGCAAGGGCAGATCGCTCGCCTGTGTCCGCTGTTGCCAGCACCTGAAGTGCCAGCGCCAGTTGCTCGCGCTTCGCCACCACATGCGGCTGGAGCGCCTCAAGGAGGCGCTGTACCACCGCTTGATCCTTCAGGCGGTAAGAGCAGCCGGAACGGTTGTCCCGATTGATCGCACCGCCAAGGCCAAGCACCGTGCGGACATGCTCCAGCACGTCTGCATGCGTGGACTTTTGCGCAAACTGGACCACGATCCTGATACGAACACCCGCACGAAGGTCCATGCGTCTCTCGATTTCTGCCATGATCGCGCCGTCTCCATCAAGGAAACCGGCCACGTATGCCAGGTCGAGATCGCGCACCAGCTTAACCTTCCCTCGGCGTTGCCCTCGGCCAAGCCGTTAGGGTTTCACCGATATGAGCTGGTTTATTACCCCGCCGTTGCCGGCGGGGAGAGCAGTTTCCTACTCCAGCCCCAGGATGCGACGAGCCGACATCGAGGTGCCAAACCACGCCGTCGATGTGAACTCTTGGGCGTGATAAGCCTGTTATCCCCGGGGTAGCTTTTATCCGTTAAGCCACGGCCCTTCCACACAGAACCGTAGGATCACTAAGCCCGACTTTCGTCCCTGCTCGACCTGTCCGTCTCACAGTCAAGCTCCCTTGACCTGCCTTTACACTCCACGGCTGATTTCCATCCAGCCTGAGGGAACCTTTGGGCGCCTCCGTTACCGTTTGGGAGGCGACCGCCCCAGTCAAACTACCCGCCTGACACGGTCCCCGGCCATCAGGCCGGGTTAGACACAGAGCCACGGGAGAGTGGTATTTCACCGTTGCCTCCACCCGCCCCGCGAGGCGAGTCTCACCGGCTCCCACCTATCCTACGCAACCGTAGCCCCGTGCCAATGCCAAGGTGTAGTAAAGCTCCACGGGGTCTTTTTGTCCTGTCGCGGGTAACGAGCATCTTCACTCGTATTTCAATTTCGCCGGGTCCCCCGTTGAGACAGCGCCCAACTCGTTACTCCTTTCGTGCGGGTCGGAACTTACCCGACAAGGAATTTCGCTA
>CALFMN010000249.1 GCA_937879875.1 uncultured Chloroflexota bacterium
GCGCCGCCGTGCCCCCACTGTTACACAATCTGGGTAACGATGAGCCCACAGGGGAAGGGTTGGTTCGAGGGCTATCGTTTGTTCTCAGACAACCCCGCTCCGCGGGAAGCGTTGGTCCGAGGACAGTCGGTTGTCATCAGACAACCCCGCCCCGGTGGGCCAGAGCGCAGCGCAACCGTCGGAGACTTTAAACGAGCGCAGCGCAACCGTCGGAGACTTCCCAGGCAAATCCGAGCGCTTGCGCGAGGGAGGGATAGGCGAGGCGGCTATCGCTCGCTCGCTGCCTTCGCTACGCTTGCTGCGGCGTGTGGAACGGCCTCGTGGCGAAGACTCGGGAGGCGAAGACGGGGCGATGATCGTGATCATCCGCACCGATGCGGGCGAGGAGCAGATCCGGCGGATCATCGCCCAGGCCGAGCGCCTCGGCCTCTCGCACCACCTCTCGCGCGGCGCCGAGCGCGCCGTGCTCATCCTCGGCGGCGGCGAACCGGCCGCGATCGAGCAGGCGTTCGCGCCGCTGCCCGGCGTCGATCAGGTGGTGCCGCTTACGCGGCCGTACCGCCTCGCCGGCCGCGAAGTGCACCCGGCAGACACGTTGGTGCAGGCCGGCGGCGTCCTGATCGGCGGAGCAAAGCCGGTGCTGATCGCCGGCACGGCCGCGCCCCAGGCCGACCCGGCGGCGCTGGCGCTGGCCCCGGCGCTGCGCGATGCTGGCGCCCAGGTCATCCGCACGGGCGTTTACCGGCCCGTCTCGGCCATGTTCGGCACGCCGCAGGTCGACGCCGCCGCCCTGCAACGGCTCGACGGCATCCGCCGAGAGACGGGCTTGGCCGTGGCCTGCGAGGTGCTGGCCGCGGAGGACGTGCCTGCCGTCGCCCGCCACGCCGATCTGCTGATCGTCGGCGCCGAGCAGATGCACGCCCGGCCGCTGTTGCAGGCCTGCGGTTGGAGCAACCGGCCGGTGATCCTGACACGCGGCGAGTCGGCACAGATCCAGGAGTGGCTGCAGGCCGCCGACCAACTGCTGGCTGGCGGCAACCGCCAGGTGCTGCTCTGCGAGCAGGGCATCCGCACCTACGAGACGGCCACGCGCCGCACGCTCGACATCAGCGCTGTGCCGCTGATCCGGCGCGTCTCGCATCTGCCGGTGCTCGTCGATCCGGGCCAGGGCGGGCAGCGGCAACTGGTCGAGCCGCTGGCGCTCGCCGCCGTCGCCGCGGGCGCCCACGGCCTCCTGCTCGAAGTGCGCCACCCGCAGTCCGGCGCCGGCGACGGCGAAGCCGCCATCGACCTGACGGCGCTGAAGGCGCTCGCCGGCACGCTGCAAAGTCTCGTAGCCGCGCTCTAGCCGCGCTCGCAGTCCGGCGAAAACGCCATCGCCGAGGAACGGCGAGCGCCGCCGTCTCAGCCCAGCAGGCGCTCCAGCTCTTTCGGGTCGCCGCCGACGACGGGCCGATCGGCGATCAGCACGATCGGGCGGCGGATCAGGCGCGGCTCGTGCGCCATCAGGTCGAGCAGCCGGTCGTCGCTGACGCTGGCCTGATCGAGGCCCAGCGGGCGGGCGCTGGGGCTCTTCCACGAGGAGATCGCCTTCACCCCGCCCGCCAGTGCCGCCAGCCCGGCGATCTCCTCGCGCACA
The DNA here is from genome assembly GCA_937879875.1 of uncultured Chloroflexota bacterium. Lineage (GTDB taxonomy): Bacteria > Chloroflexota > Dehalococcoidia > CAUJGQ01 > CAUJGQ01 > CALFMN01. The sequence goes on from CALFMN010000249.1 coordinate 1,640, forward strand.
AGCGGCCGGCGGAAGATGTCGCGCGCGGTGTAGGCGATGCCATGCAGGTCGAGCCAGCCACGGGCTCGATTGCAGGTCGTTCAACCGCGTTTCTCGTACAGCGTGACTGCTGGTTCAACCATGTGCCTGCTCCTGATCCTCAGACGAGCGATCGCGTCAGTCGCCTGAGCGCGCCAGCACGCGCGGCGGCGGCGCCAGGTCGGGGAAGATATCGCGCGCCGATTCGGGCAGAATGAAGCGATACATATTGTGCAGCGTCTCCACGAAGGCGTGTACGGTGCGCGCGTGCTTACGGTTGCGGCGAAAGATCAGCGCGATCTGGCGCTTGAAGCGTGGCACGCCCGTAATCTCGACCTCGGCCAGAATGCCCAGCTTCAGCTCGCGCTCGACAGAGACGCGCGGCAGAATCGCGATACCGAGACCTTCCTCGACCATCTTCTTGGTCGCTTCCATGCTGTCGAGCTGCATGGCGTGAATCGGCACGAGGTTCGACTCGCGGAAGATGCCATGAATCAGGCCGTAGTAGCTCGATCCTTTGTCAAAGAAGATCAACGGCTGCCGGCTGACCTCTTCGATGCGCGCCGTGCGCGTCTGCGCAAAGGGGTGGTTGTGCTCGGTGACGAGGATCACCTCGTCGTCGTAGAGGTGGATGGTCTGAATCTCGGGATGCACGAGGGCGCGGACCAGGCCCACCTGGACTTCGTCGTTCAGCAGCAGTTCGAGCACGTCGTCCGAGCGGCCGGTGCGAATCGAGACGTCCACGCGCGGATAGTGGCTGCGGAATGACTTGAGAATGCGCGGCAGGACGTAGGTGCTGATCGTCAGCGCCGAGCCGATGCGCAGGTTACCGGCCTCGGCGTTGCGCAGCGCTTCGAGCGCGTCCCTCCCCTCTTGCACCGAAGCCAGCGCCTTTTCGGCGTAGGTCAGGAACGTCTGGCCGGCGTCCGTCATGCGTACGCTGCGGCCCGTGCGCTCGAACAGCTCCTCGCCCAGCTCGCGCTCGAGCGTCTGGATGCGCGCCGTGACCGAGGGCTGGGTGAGATAAAGCGTTTCGGCCGCCCGGCTGAAGCTGCGGTGTGCCGCGACCTGGACAAACGCCTCGATCTGCGCCAGTTCCACGCGCCGCCCCGTTCCTCGTTCCAGTCGGTCGCATCTATGATGCGCTACTCTATCACGGCGCGACATCTATGGAAACGGCGGCAGCGCGGCTATGTGTTGGCGGCGGTCCAGGCGCGGTTCTTCTCGACATACCCGCGCCACTGCTCGGGCACATCGTCCTCATGGAAGATCGCCGTCACCGGGCAGGCGGCCTCACAGGCGGCGCAGTCGATGCATTCGTTCGGCGCAATGTAGAGTTGGTCGTCGCCCTCGTAGATACAGTTCACGGGGCAGACATCGACGCAGGACTTATCTTTCACGCCGATGCAGGGCTCCGCAATGATGTACGGCATGGCGAGGTGTCGCTCCTTGGCTCAACGGTTCCGCGGTTCCGCGGCGCTGGTCAGCGCGATGGGGCCGGGATCTCAGTCCGCGGGCGGCAGCACGCCCGGCTTACGCACGTCAACATCGCCGTGCACGCGCGCCTGGCAGGCGAGGCGCAGCGGCGTATTCAGCACGGCGCGGCCGCGCCCTTCGGCCAGACTATACGATTCGAAACGGCCCATAGACGAGAGCTGATCGCCGCCGGCCAGCACCAGGCAGGCGCAGGTCGTACATTCGCCCTTCCCGCCGCACGTGGTCGGCCAGTAGTAGCCCAGGGCATTGGCGCCGGCCATGATCGTCTCGCCGTCAGCAACTTCGATCGCATAGCCGGCCGGCTGCACCGTCACGCGCGGCATCACGCCTCCCACGCCCGCTCGATCGTGCCTTCCGCGATCAGCCGTCCGTCCTCGGCCGTGACCGTCGCCTGCCATAACACGCGATCGTTGTGAGCGGCAGCGGCGCGTTCTGCGCGAACCGTTATCGTCTCGCCGGTCCGTGCTCCGCCCCGGTGCTTCACGTCGGCGGCGATGCTTTCCCAGCGCCCGCCGTCTGATTGGCGAGGCGCTTCCGCTGCCGCGATGCAGCGCTCCATCAAGGCGACCAGCGCCGGTGTCGTAATCACGGCGCGCTCGGGCGGCAGGTGTGTGGTCGTATGCGCGGCCGCTACCTTCGTCGTCCACGAGGACACCGTTTGTGAAACGCCGGACATCCGTGCCTCCTGAGGACGCGCAGGCGGCGATTCAGCGCTGCTGGTCCGCCACTATGGTAGCGCACAGACCGGCGCCGGCAGGTATCAGCGGCGCGCCGGATACGGACTCCAGCGCAGCTTTTCGTCGTGGGCGTGTGTGCGCAGGAAGTCAAGCGTCTCCGCAACCACCGTCTCGCGGTCGATCGACGACGGCGAGGGTGCGCCGCGGCCGTCGTCAAAGTAGAGGCGCGGGCGTGGCTCGGCTACCGGCTCCGCGCGCCAGCGTCCGTCGCGTCGCTCGAACATGTTCAGCCGCGTGGCCAGGCCGCTCACGTTAATGCGCGGCAGCGGCCTCCATGAGCGTAGTTGCACCCAGCTTTCGTAGCGGTATTCGAGTGAGTACGTGTTCTCCGAGCGCACGGTCAACAGCCGCGAGCGGCCGGCGGAGACCGTGAGTCCGATCAGCGGGTGCAGCCGCAGCGGCGTGTCGAGCACGACGAGATCCAGTTCGGGAACGCTCTCCGTCTGCACCGCGCCGGAGTTGAACAGGCTGTCGGACTGCAGGACGTCCGAATACTCGCCGATCCAGAGCAGGTCAAAGTCACGGATGTTGGCCAGCATGGCGTTCATTTGCGGCAGCAGGGCGCCGAACAGCGTGACGCTGCGCCCCGCGTCGTCAAGCCCGGCCAAGGTTGCGGCGAGCGGCGATTCGGCCGGATCGCAGAAGGCGTTCACAGCGCAGACGAAGCCGGTCGCATCGAGATCGTGCGCGATGCCGAACTCGGCCGCGTGCGCCAGCCGCGTGAGCTGATCGGCGCGTTTCAGCGCCTCCTCCGGCTGGATCACGGCCCAGACCGCGAGCAGGGCGCCGGCGTCGAACCGTGGGCAGGTCACGGCCCCAGCACGCGCGATCAGCGTCCGGCTTTCGGCATCCTGCAGAGCGCGGAGCGCCGTTTCGGCCGCGGTATCGGCGATGAGATCAGGCGGCGTGGTCGAATCGGAGTGATTGCTGAGCGCCAGCAGCGTACCCGCGCGGGCCGCGGTATTGACGGCGATGTGCGGAACAGCCTCCAGGTCCGGACCCCAGGGCAGAAAGCGCACGGCGGGCCTCAGGCTGGCCGGGGCCGGCCGGCAAGCGCCATGAACTCGTCTTCCCACTGCAGCACGATGAACAGCAGGCGAGCGTTGATCGCGTCGGGTACGCCGTGCACACCCTGATCCATGAGCGCCTGCTCCAGCTCCGCGGCAAACTCGGAGCTGGCGGCACGCGGCGGGCCGGTCTGGCGCTCCGTCTCCATGATCAGCGAGACGAGGCCGGGATCGATGAAAACGTTCTCTTCCTCAAGCTGCGCAGCAACCCACTCCGCGCACTCGTCCAGCAGGCTTTGGCTTTCCGTCTCCATCGGACTCCCGCTCTACGGCGATCTACGCTTGGCCGGACCAGTCATTGAGGCCGACAAGGGCTGCGTGTGAGACGGTGCATGTACTCACGCGCGCATTCGGCCTCAATCGATTTGCGGTAGAGGCGGCAGCAATGAGTGCGGAAACAGCTCGTTGCGTGTCCGGCCGCGCCGGCGCCGAAACGCCGGCTGCCGAACTGCAAAGCGAGTCCATGTAGTTTCCGCGGCATCCGCCGCCGTTTGCCTCTTCCTAGCATGCAGGCAGAACAGCGGCGGCGGCAAGAGTGCGGAAACGACTGCAACCCCGAAGGGCTGCGCCGGCCCGGCCCAACGCCAACCGGTTTGTGATTCGCGGCCTGCGCCGCCACGGCTTCCGCGAGTACTACCATCCGGAGACCGGAGCGCCCGGCGGCGCGGCCGGCTTCGGCTGGTCCACATTGGTCATCGATATGTAGCGAAGCGACCCGTCGCTCGGACCCGGCCCCGCATGTCCGCCAGTCTGATGGCACCACACTCAACGCACAAAAATGGTTGCGACGATCAGTGTGAGGCAGAGCAGCGCCGCCAAGCCGTCGCCAGGGCGGAGACGCGGGCGCTGCACCGGGAACTCGCGCGCCTCGGCGTCGCCGTAGCCGCGTGCGTTCATCGCCTCGCCCAGTTCGCCGGCCCGGCGCAGATTGGCGTTGATCAGCGCGGCGATCCAGCCTTCCACGGCGCGGCTGCGCGATTCGAGGCTGCCCTGACCCAGCGTCAGGCCGCGCGTCGCCTGTGCCTGGCGCAGGCGCGTCACCTCTTCCGCCATGATCGGCAGGAAACGCAGGCTGATGGCGCACATCGTTAACAGCTCGTCCACGGGCGCCCGCACCCAGCGCAGCGGGTGGAGCAGCACGCCCAGCGCCGCGACCGATTCGGCCGGCGGCGTCGTGCGATTGACGATCGAGGCGGCCAGCGCCAGCAGCAGCAGGAAGCCAGGCAGCCGCACCGCGTCGGCGACGCCCTTCTGCGTGGCCACGGCCGGGCCGATATGCACGATCGGCGTGCCGTCCGAGGTGAACACCAGCAGCACGACGCCGATCCCCAGCGCGAACAGCAGCGGGCGGATACCGCGCCAGACCAGCGCCGGCGAAAGCCGGGCCAGCATCAAGGCGGCCAGCAGCAGCGCCGCCACGGCGAAGTGCGCCCACAGCCGGCCCGTCAGCGCCAGCGTCGTCGCCAGCGCCAGCGTCATCAGCAGCTTCGTGCCGGCCCATAGCCGGTGAACGGGCGTTTCGCCAGGCACCGCGCCGATTTCGAGAATACCCTCAAGCACGAGCGGCGTCCCTTCGTTCGGCGGCGCTCACGCCGAGCGCCGGCGCGAGCGCGAGCGCCGCCCGCTCCACGTCCAGCCAGTCGCCGCCAAGCACATGGCCGCGCGCTGCGAGCGCGGCGCGCAGGCGCACGAGCGGCGGCGCCGCCAGGCCCGCCCGCGTCAGCAACTCGGCATCGAGCAGCACCTCGCCGGTCGCTCCGGCCGCCGCGACCCGGCCGTCGGCCAGCACGATCACTCGCTCCGCGATCGCCGCCACCTCTTCGAGGTCGTGCGAGACGATCAGCACCGCCGTGCGCTGCTCATTGCGCACCCGCTCGATGCAGGCGTAGAGGCGGGCGCGGCCGGGGTCGTCGAGGCCCGCCGAAGGCTCGTCCAACACCAGGACACGCGGCCTGCGCGCCAGCAACACCGCCAGCGCCAGGCGCCGCTGTTCGCCGCCGCTCAGCGTGAACGGATCGCGCGAGCCGTAGCGCGCCGGGTCCAGTTCCACCAGGCGCAGCGCCTCCACGACGTCCGGCGGCGGCGCGGCCAGCAGCTCGTGAATCGTCATGCCCGCGCCCGAGACGCCCGGCGGCAGGATCGGCACGAGCCCGACCGCGACTTCTTCCATGACGCAGGTGGTGAAGAACTGGTCTTCCGGATTCTGAAAGGCGAGCATCACCGGGCGCAGCCGCGGCGGCGTCTGCACTTTCGGGCCATGCCGGCCGCGCTTCACCGTCCAGTGGCGGCCGGCCAACCAGTGGCGTGGGTTCAGCAGGGCGCACAGCCAGCGGCCCAGCGCCTTGAAACGCCGGCCCCAGGCACCCAACGCCTTTGCCGCGGTGACGTCCACGCCGTCCAGCACGACCTTTCCGCCCGTGGGCGCCAGCAGCCCGGCAACAATGCGCGAGAGCGTGGACTTGCCCGAACCGCTCACACCAACCACGGCCACGCACTCGCCGGGCGCCAGCTCGAACGAGACATCGACCAGCGCCGTGTGCTGCATCGGCGTGCCCTTAAGATAGGTGTGCTGCAGCTGCTCGATGCGCAGCGTCATTCCGCCCCTCCGGCGCCCGCTGCCTGCAGGGGACGATCCAGCAACGCCGTCAGTTCGGCCGCGAGTGCTTCAGTCGACGTCGGCAATGAATCCAGATCGACGCCCAGCTCGCGCAGGCGGCGCGCCAGCGCCACCGGCGCCGGCAGGGACAGCACGACCTCGGGATGGACGCCGATCAACTCGCGCGGCGTACCCTGCGCCACGATCTGCCCCGCCTTGAGCACGATCAGTCGATCGGCCGGCAGCGCCTCTTCCAGGCGATGCGCAATCCAGAGCAGACCGAGGCCGCGCTCGCGGCAGCCGAGTAGCAGGCGCTTCACCTCTTCGCGCGAGGCGCCGTCCAGCAGCGCCGTCGGCTCGTCGCAGACCAGATAGCGCGGGCCGCGCGCCAGCACGCCGGCCAGCGCCAGCCGCTGCTTCTGCCCGCCCGAGAGCCGCCAGGTCGCGTGCGCCTCGAATCCGTCCAGCCCGACGGCCGCCAGCGCCTCGACGCTGCGTTTCCGTCCCTCCGACGGATCGAGGCCGGCGGGCATGCCCCAGAGCACGTCTTCGAGCACGCTGGCGCCGACGATCTGATGGTCCGGGTTCTGAAAGATCAGGCCGACGCGGCGGCGAATCGCGGGCAGATCGCCAGACGACGCGGTGGCCATCCCATCCACGCGCACGCTGCCGCTCTGCGGCGCGATCAGGCCGTTCAGATGCCGCGCCAGCGTTGACTTGCCGGAGCCGTTATGCCCGAGCAGCGCCACGAACTCGCCCGGAGCCAGGCTCAACGAAACGCCGCGCAGGGCGGGCCTGCCGGCGCCCGGAGGGGTGTACGTCAGGCCATCGACGTCGATGCCGCTGCTCGACGGCGCCTGCGACTTGCCGGGCCAGAGACGCCGCTTGATCGAAAGCATCACTCGATCACCGTCTTTTCAGCCGGAAGCGCCGCGCCGGAAACGTTGCCGCGTGAGTCGGATCCCCAGCGGCCATCGCCCTCGCGGGCCGCCACGGCGCCGGGCGCCGTCTCGACCTCCGGCGGCAGCGAGCGAGCCGGCACCGCGACACGCCCCGCCAGCCGCAGCGCACGGCTGCGCTCTCGCCCTTCACCCGGACGATCCTGGCTCGCGGAAAGCCGCTGCTCGAGCTTCTGCAACAGCCGGCCACGCACGCCGTCCGGCCGCTGCGGCGCCGCGCGTTTTGCCGCGCGCGGCCAGGGGAGACGGAACGGCGGCGGCTGGACGCCGAAGCGCGGCATGATCACTTCGAGGATGATGTACTCCGCCGTCTCCGCGACCAGCAGCACCGGCCAGGCGACCACCGGCAGCAGGTACAGCCAGTAGCGCAGGAACCAGGCGATCCCGTCATTGACGTGCGGATGAATCTGGTGCCACCAGGCGCCGAAGCCGATGAGCGTGAGCAGGGCGCCGCCGAGATCGGCGCCCTGACGCAACGTGAGCGAGAGGCCGTGTTCGGTGGCGGAGCGCCAGGAAGGGATCGCGATCGACCATGCGGTCACGCCAATGCAGACGAACACCCAGAGAAAGGCCGCGCCGGTGAAGATCGTGCGGCTGACGCGCCAGCCGCGGCGCAGGCCGATGCCCAGCGAGGCGCCACGCAGGAACAGCGTGCCAACCGCCAGGGCGCTGAACGGCCCCGTGAGGAAGGCGACGAGCAGCGAGGCGACGACGGCGGATTCGATCGCCACGCGCCAGCCGCGCCGGACGAGCAGCAGCAGGAACGGCACCGGTGAGATCGTGGCCATCGCCGGACCGGCGTACGGCACATACAGGCTGATCAGCACGATCAGCACCGCGAGGTCGCCGAGCAAGGCCCCTTCGGCTATCGCACGAGCGTCGGGCGCCCGGTTCCTGGCTGGTGTCGCTGGCGTCAAGCTGCCCCCGGGGTGCGCGTGGCGTGCTCCTTCCAGCATACGCCAGTTCAGCCCGATCCGTTGCAAGATAGTAACGTGTACGAACAAGCGGTTTACCGTTCCGTGCCTGTCGCCGGCGCTGCGATACAGCCGCCGCTCCGCAGCCCGCCGGTTGCGGCGATATGGGATACTGCGCAGAGGAAGGTGCCTCGATGAACGAGCACTCGCCGCGGGCGCCGGACAGCGAGCAGCCGAGCGGACAACCGCTCGCGGCGGCCGCACCGCCGCCGGGCGCAGCTACGGCCGTCGAGTCGGAGCCGGAAGGCGGCGCCGGGTCGCTTCCACACCGCAACGGCGCCGGCGCCGCGTGGCGCCCGGAGCGCGGCGGCACCACAGCGGAGGGCGGGACCGCGGCGCCGGCCGAAGCGGGCGCGGTCGGCATGGCGGCCGCTGCCGTGGCCGCGCCGCTGCCGGCGAACCTGCGCGGCGTGCCCGAAGCCGCGGGCAGCGCTCGCTTCACCAACCGCGAGCTGAGCTGGATCGACTTCAATCAACGCGTGTTTGCCCAGGCAGAAAATGCCGCGCGGCCGTTGCTGGAACGGGTGAAGTTCCTGGCGATCTACGGCTCCAACCTCGATGAGTTCATGATGGTGCGGCTGCCGGCGCTGCGCAGCAAAGTCAAAGCCGGCGTCTCGGAGCCTGGTCCGGACGGCATTCCGCCCTCGCGCCTGCTGGCCGAGCTGCGGGCGATCGTCGCTCGCTGCCTGGAGAACGCGGCGCGGCTGCTCAACGAGGTGCTGATTCCGGCGCTGGCGGCGCAAGGAATCTTTGTGGCCCGCTGTGCGGATCTGACCCCCCGCCAGCAGGAGGCGCTGCGCGGCTATTTTGACCAGGATGTCTTTCCCGTCTGCACGCCGCTCGGCTTCGACCCGGCGCACCCGTTTCCCTTTATCTCCAATCAGAGCACGAATCTCGCGGTGTTGCTGCTCGACCCCGAGCTGGGCCGCCGCTTCGCCCGCGTCAAGATCCCGACCGTGCTGCCGCGGCTGGTCGAAGTGCCGCCCGATGCCGAAGCCGCACCGCTGAGCGCGGCCACGCTGCAACAGCACACGTTCGTCTGGTTGGACGATCTGCTGTCGGCGCACCTGGGCGCGTTCTTTCCCGGCGTGGCGATCGAGGAGGCGCACCCCTTCCGCGTGCTGCGCCAGGCCGAGCTGGCGATACAGGAGCTAGAGGCCGCCGACCTGCTCGAGCTCGTGGAGAGCGGCGTGCAGCAGCGCCGCTTCGGCGACGTGTCGGCGCTGCAGGTGCGGCCCTCGATGCCTCCGGCGCTGCGCACCCTGCTGCTCGAATCGCTCGAAGTCGATCAGGAGGACCTCTACGTGATCGACGGCGTGCCGGGGCTCAGTTCGCTGATGGAGCTGACCGCGCTGCCGCGCCCGGACCTGAAGGATGCGCCGTTCGTGCCGCGCCTGCCGGTCGAATTGGCCGGCCACGAGGACATGTTCGAGGCGATCCGCCAGCAGGACATCCTGCTGCACCACCCCTTCGACAGCTTCGATCCGGTGGTGGAGTTCATCCGGCGCGCGGCGCTCGATCCCGGTGTCGTTGCGATCAAGCAAACGCTCTACCGCGTCGGCCAGAACTCGCCGATCGTCGAGGCGCTGCTGGAAGCGGCCGAATGGGAGAAGCAGGTCACGGTGCTGGTTGAGCTGAAGGCGCGCTTTGACGAGGAGCACAACATCGACTGGGCACGGCGGCTGGAGCAGGCGGGCGTACACGTCGTCTACGGCCTGCTCGGCCTCAAGGTCCACTGCAAGCTGGCACTGGTGGTGCGTCGCGAGCGCGAAGGGCTGCGCCGCTACGTGCATATCGGCACGGGCAACTACAACGCCGCGACCGCTCGCGCCTACACCGACCTCGGCCTCTTCACATGCCGGCCGGAGATCGGCGCCGACGTATCCGAGCTGTTCAACTATCTCACCGGCTACTCGCGCCAGACCGAGTACCGCCGGCTGCTGGTGGCGCCCGTGAACATGCGGCGCGAGATCGTGCGGCGGATCGACCGGGAGATCGGCCATGCCCGCCGCGGCGCCGCAGCCCACCTGATCTTCAAGATGAACGCGCTCGTGGACCCGGAGATGATCGACGCGCTCTATCGCGCTTCGGCCGCGGGCGTGCGTGTGGATCTGATCGTGCGCGGCATCTGCTGTCTGCGGCCCGGCGCGCCCGGCCTCAGCGAACAGATCCGCGTGGTCAGCATCGTCGGCCGCCTGCTGGAGCACAGCCGTCTGTACTACTTCCATAACGGCGGCGATGAAGAGTTGCTGCTGGGCAGTGCCGATTTGATGCCCCGCAACCTCGACTACCGTGTGGAGGCCTTGGCGCCGGTCGAGGACGCGGGCATCATGCGCTATCTGGTCGACGATGTGCTCACGGGCTATCTGCATGACAACGTGCAGGCGACGGTGCTGGGGCCGGACGGCAACTACCGCCGTCCGCCACGCGGCGCCGATGAGCCGCGCATCGACATGCAGGCGCGGCTGATCACTGCGCCCGACCTGCCCGCACGCCGCATGGCGGAGAGCGACGACATCACCACGAGCTGGCATGCTGTGGATCGCCCGCGCCCGCTCTGGATCGACGAATAGCCGGGGAGAGATCGTCAGCCCCGTTCGCTGCCGTGCTATTATCGCCGTCGCAACAATGCAACGACTGCGATGGGGAGGCGGTGGTGAGGCAGCGACCAGCGATCCTGATCTGCGGGGCGCTCCTGGCGCTCGGCGCGGCGGCCTGTGGTAGCACGGGGGCGAAACCGAGTTCGGTTACCGACCTGGCGCACCAGCCGGGCGGCATCGAGACGGTCCACCGCGCCTATGACGTGCTGCTCGACAGCTACGTGCAGCCGCAGCAGCCCGACGACGTGCTGAAGTCCGGGTGGGCTGGTGTCACGATCGAGGCCAAATTCGAGGGCCACGTACAGCCCGCGTCCCCCTCATTCAGCGGCAAACGCACCGCCGACTGGGATGCCTTTGCGCAGGCGTTCGCCGCCGTGACGCGGGGCGCCGACCCCGCGCCGTTCGCCTATGCCGCCGTGGATGCGATGGCGAAGAGCCTGCACGATGACCACGTCTTCTTCCTGAACCCGCAACAGGCGGCGCGGCAGCGAGGCGGCTCGCAGGGCGGCGGCGGTAACGGTGCGCTGTTCGCGGCGCGAATGCTGACCGGCGGCGTCGGCTACCTTCAGCTCCGCCAGTTTCCCGCGCCCTACGCCCCGGTGCTGAATGGGCGCAATCTCGGCGAGGCGCTTGACGACGCGCTCAACGGCTTCGAGGCGCAGGGCGCGACGGGCTGGGTGCTCGATCTGCGCAACAACCCGGGCGGCTCTATCGCGTCGATCTCGACGGTGACGGGGCGTTTTATCTCGGACGGCTCGGTGCAGCGTTCGGTGAGCCGCTGCGGCACGCCGACGGATACGCTGGTTGACGGCCATCGGTTTGCGCCGCACCACCCGCTGGCGGTGTTGATCAACCAGGGCTCGGCCTCCGCATCGGAAGCGACGGCCTCGGCGCTGCACGAGTACGGCGCGGCGCGGCTGTTCGGCACGCGCACCGCCGGCGCTGTTGCCAGCGCCCAACTCGAGGAGCTGGCCGGCGGCGGTGCGCTGGAGTATACCGTCCGGCGCGTCTTCACCGGCAAGCTCAATCAACCGCTCGACCGCGTCGGCGTGCAGCCCGACGAGGTCGTGCAGCCGCGGTCCGGCGCCGATCCGCAGCTCGATGCTGCCCGTTCCTGGCTGGCCAGTCATCCGGCCCTCGCTCAGGCCGCTGATCCGCCGGCCAGCCCGGTGCTCGCCGCGCCGGCCGTTCGCGACGCGCTCGAACCGCTCGGACTCCGCGCAGCGGACATCGGCGGCAACACGCATTTGCTCGGCGAGCAGATCATCAACACGCCAGAGGAGGAGGCCTCCGGCTCCTTCCAGGCGACGACCGCTGCGCAGGATATCGCCCGTCTCGGCTGGCAGGGCCGGCTCAGCCAGATATTCGGCAGCGAAGACACGGTGCAGTACTCGCTCACGATCGATCTCTACCGGGACGACCAGAGCCTGCATGAGTCCTTCGACCCGGCGTCGGACTCGCGCAAGCCGCCGAAGCTGGACGCGAAGGCGAAGCGCGCTCGCGCCGCCGCCTGCCCACCGCTGCCGCTGACGAAACGGGCGCACCGCGTGGTGCTGCCGGTGCGTGTTGGCGAGATCGAGCAGGCGATTCAGGGACCGGGCTACACCGAGCTGTTCTGGACCGAAGGGCGGCTGCGCTTCACGCTGTTCGCCACGTTCGCACCGGGCCACGAGTCGTTCGCGCCGCTGGCGCCGCTGGCGCGGACGCTGGACGCCCGCTTCCACCAGCACCCGCTAAATTGACGGCTGCGGGCGTTCGGCCCTCATCCTCTCCTGTCTCCTTCCCCCAATCCTGGCGGGAAGGAGACGATCGTGCAGTGAGCGTTCCGATCTGCAGTCGGTTAACCCTGCGCCCTTGCGGATCGCTCCAACCCGGGATCGCCCCTTCGCCCAGGATTGGGAGAAGGGGAAGGGGGTTGAGGGCCCGCCACGGCATTAGGGCGTGTCTGAAAAACGGTCCGACCGTCGTTCGGTGGCTAGCCGAAGTGCCTTCTCCCGCACTCGCCACGCGTGGACAGAGCCGCAAACATCAGCAAATTGATGCGGGCCACGGCCCCGGTCGATTATTCAGACACGCCCTAGTAGCTAGTCAGCGAGGATCTGTCGGTTATGGCAAGCGTCTGGCATGCTG